>NZ_OZ244149.1:0-305454 GCF_965216145.1 Candidatus Palauibacter sp. | reverse complement strand
TGGAGGAAGAGATGTCCCGGAATCGTCGCTCTTTCGATCGCCCTTCGCGGTGGATCGCCCTCGCGGGCACCCTGTTCGTCGGTCTGGTGTCGACGGGCTGCTTCTTCGGCGGCGACAGCGAGTCCCGGGACGAGAATCTGGTGGACTTCCGCGACTTCTATGATCTCCTTCCCGAGGAGATCGGCGACTTCCGACGCACCTCGCGGGAGGGTGGGTCAGGCGGCGCGTTCGGGTTCCGGGTGTCCGCAGTCGAAGCCGAGTACGAGGCGGGGAGCGGCGCCGAGATCGATGTCTCCCTCGTCGATACCGGCGCCCTTGGGGCGATCGGGTTGGAGGCCTTCGCGGATTGGCTCGATGTCGAGGTCGATGAGGAGAGCGACCGCGGGTGGGCGCGGACGATGGAATACAAGGGCTATCCCGCAATCGAGGAGTTCGAACGTACCAGCGGCGATCGGGGGAGTGCGGAGTTTGCCTGGTTCGTCCAGGACCGTTTCGTAATCGTGCTGGAAGGAAACGACATCACGGCGGATGAACTCTACGAACTGCGCGACGCGATCGACGTCGACCGCCTCGCCGACCTCCGAGACCGCGAGGGGAACTAGTCCGGAAGGTTATCGATTCCAGTCCGCGGGATCCGGGATCCCGCGGCTGACCAGCACTTCCATGCCGGGGTCGAGAGACAGCGCCTCCGCCACACCCTGAGCGAGTGAGGCGGCCGCCAGCGCGTCGGGCGGCAGATCGCGGAAGATGCCGCGGATCTGACCGGTGGCGGGGTCCCGTACGACGACGGCCGCCCGATCGCTCTCGCCATCCAGAGTGAAGGACCCGGCGGGCCCGGAGAGCGTGATGCTCGCCAGGTCGCCAGCCCAACCGGACTGAACGGGCCGCGCGAAAGCGAAGCTCGACCTCCCGTCCCCATCGGCCACCTCCGGCATGGCGAAGGTCAGCGAGAACAATTGTTCGCCGGTCGCCGTCCTCCCGCGTAACTCGTAGGGGCCCGCCGATCGCGGCTGGGTCGGCGGAGCATCGAGGACGAAAGCCGGCTCCAGGTACGGGGCGCCCGTCTCGTCGATGCCGCCCCAGAGCAGGAGCGTACGGTCCCCTGCGGCGACCGTACGACCGGGTGCCGCGGCCTCCACCCGTTCCACGCGCAGCCGATGACGAAGCGCGTTGCCGAAGTAGTAGTCGCTGATCCACGGCGGGTGGCAGTAGGACATGATGTCCGGTGTGTCCGGCGGGATGAGCTGGTCGCCATCGCGAAAATCGTATCCCCAGGCGCCGATGGTCCCGTTGGGCTGCGGGAACCAGGGATCGGGTCCGGGAGCGGAGCATGGGGCGTGCTCCAGACTCAGATTGTGTCCGAGTTCGTGGGCGACGATGTCCTCGCGCATGTCGGCGAAGCTCGACCTCCCGCCGAGTTGGGCCAGACCGCCACCGTCACTCCCCGTCATCGTTCCCATGTAGTAGCCGCTCGCGCCTTCCATGGTGCGGATCGCGGCTGTCAGGCCGAGCAGGGCGTCCTGGTTGTTGGTCGAGGCGGTCACGGGCTCGTGTACGTTCAGCGCGAACTCCCCGACCGGCAGCAGCGTACGCGTCAGCCAGAGGAACTCGTGGTCCGGGGTCAGGCCTTCGACGAAGGCGACGATCGACCGGTCCTGACTGCCTTCCCGAAGGAAGGGGATCAGCGTGAGGTCGAAGGTGGGCATCTCCCGCACGTCGACGGGACGCCGTCCGGACGCGGGAATCCGCTGCGTGAGACCGAGGGTGGGGTCCAGCGTACTGTCCGGGTCGACCTCGACGACCATCTCGAGTCCCGGTCGCACGACGCGCGCCGGGATCACCGCGTTGGCGGACATCGCGAGGGAACTCTCGTCGACCTCGGTCGGGACGGGATTGGCCTGTGCGGGAATGTCCACTGAATACTCTTCCACGCCGTCCAGATAGAACCGGGCCTTCACGGGCGGGAAGTCGACGACAGCGCCGTCGGGAGCCGTCGGGAACACTCGCAGCAAGGCCGAATCGCCCGCGACGAGCGGGACCGGGAACTCGGCCGACTGCACGGCCTGGGTCAGATAGACGGGGAACCCTTCGCCCCCGCAGGGAGACACGCGGTGTTTCCAGATCCCGTCCAGCCAGTTCCGGAACGTGGGTTCGAGCGGCGCGCAGAGACCGGTACCCTGCAGCAGGAGCTCGCGCATCCTGAAGAGCGAAGTCACCTCACTGGGGAGCGCGCCCGACAGCCCGGGGTTGTCTCTCAGGCTCAACAACCGCAGCTGCGTCAGGCGCCCGAGTTCGGGCGGGACCGGGCCGGCCAGCGCGTTGCCGAACAGCACCAGCTGCCGGAGGCTGGCAAGATCACCGAGGGTGGGAGGGATCTCCCCCGTAAGGCCGTTGTTGCCGACGTAGAGCTGTCGCAGCCCGGTGAGGTTCCCGAGCGCAGGGGGGATCTCCCCCGCCAAATCGTTGTTGCTGAAAAACAGGCCCTGAAGGCTGGCGAGGTTGCCGAGGGCCGAGGGGATCTCGCCCGCGAGGTCGTTTCCGCTAAGGTACAGGGTTCGCAGGCTGCCGAGGTTGCCGAGGGCGGCGGGGATTTCCCCTTCAAGCTGGTTCTCGCGCAGGTCCAGCTCGTCCAGATAGGCGATGCCGCCCAGGGCCGGCGGGATCTCACCCGTGATTCTGTTGTCGCGGAGGTCCAGCCTCCGGAGGTCGGGCAGGTCGCCGAGTTCCGGCGGGATCGCGCCCGTCAGTTCGTTTCGTGACAGCGCGAGCGTCTGGAGGCGCGAGAGTTCGCCCAGCTCCGGCGGGAGCTGACCGGTCAGCCGATTCAATTCGAGGTTGAGCCCCACAACCCGGCCCTCGCCGTCGACCTCAACGCCGTGCCAGACTTCCAGCGGGCGCGGGGTCAGCCAGTTGTCGTTGGCGGACCAGCTCGGGCCGCCCGTCGCCTCGTAAAAGGCGACGAGAGGGGCGTGGTCCTCCGTCCGCGGCGTCGGCACGAGAACGCTGAACTCCAGCAAAGCCTGAAGGCCTCGAGGGTCCCGAGCCCGGATCGTGACCCTCGCTTCGCCCGGCGCCACCCCGACGACGGCCACCGTACTGCCGTTGAGCGACACTGCGACGACGCCTGCGTTGGAGGACGCCGCCTCGAAAGTCAGGGCATCGCCATCCGGATCCGTGAAATAGGAGGATGCCTCGACCGTGAGCGTGTCGCCCGCGGCGAGTTCCTGAGCCGGGATCGTGCTCGTTGGGACGGGCCGCTGATTGGGAGAGGACGGGGGAGGCGCCGCCATGTCCTCGCCGCAGGCCGCCATCCAGGAGATGGCGAGGAGGAGCAGAAATGCGGGCAGGGTGGGGGAGTGTCTTCCAGGCATTAACGATTCCAGATCGACCTGTATATTCGTGTCAGCGCGAGGGGTGCATCAGCTGGCGGTCGAGATCCTCGATGGCGGTCCGCTCGCGGTCGGAACTCTCGATGATACGATCGGCAAGGTACTCGATGTTCTCGACCGGGGCCTCGCCCGCGAGCGACTTGATGCCTACGGTCGCGACGATCCCGAGTGCGTCGCCCATGGTCCGGGCCTCCGCGACGAACGCGCGAGCGAGGGACTCCATCACGCCTTCCGCCCGGGCGATGACGATGTCGGCCCGGCCCGACAGTTCCTCGAGGCGGCGCGACTCCTCCAGGTCCCGGTTGCAGCGGTCCATGACCGCCAGCCGGGCGTCGCAATCGTTGTAGAACCTGCGGAGCGCGGCGGCCCGCGCGTCGAGCTTCCCAAGCGCCTCCCCGAGCTTCGCATCGAGCCGGTCCGCGATGCGGCCCTGCGCACCCGCGAGTTCACTCTCCGGCCTCCGCGCGCAGGCGTTCGCGCCAGTACGCGGCGGAACGCTGCGCCTCATCCGCCGCTTCCGCGAGCGAGGCCCGGGCCCGTCCCCATTCCGAGTCCGCCCCGATCGTGCGGGCGCGGTGCTCCGCGATCCGCTCCCGGAAGTCGGCCACCGCGAACTCGTGCACGCGCAGCACGGCCCACGGCTCCCCGCTCTCGTAGGCCACAATGCCGAGTTCCACCGATTCCCGGATCTCGGAGCGGCGTTGTGTGTCGGGCAGCGACTTGGCGAAAGCGACCGCCCCCCAGATGATGCCGGCGAGTACAAGGACTCCGAAGGCCCCCGCACCCCCTCCGGCAACGCCCCCCATGCAAGCTCCCACCAGTACGAGGGGAAACACCTTGCGGAAGACCGATGACGCCTCCTCGGTCGTCACACGCTTCCGCGCGATCTCCGCCTCCAGCCGGTGGTCCGCCGCCTGCGCCTGCCGCTCGAAGCAGCGTCGGGCGAGGACATCCAGCGAAACATCGGAATCGGTCAACGGAGGGCCGCGCCGGCGGGCGCGCGCCACCTCTCGGGGTGCGCGCCCGCCGGACCTCGGCGAGGGTCCACGAGTCCGGCCGTGGTCAGCTGGTGGCGCGGGGCGGGGTGCGCACGATCACGCCGGGGACGCCGGCCTCGCGCAGCCGGTTGTTGAACGCGGCCACGTCCGTGTCGATGATCTGCTGGAGCGTCCCCAGCCACTCGCCCAGTTCGGCCTCGAGTTCGTCGGCACGAACGCCCGCCACCTGGTTGGGACGGTCGTAGGTCGACGAGATGTAGCCGTACAGGTTCACGATCTCGTTGTCGAGCATGGGCGGGAAGTTGAGCGGATCCTGTCCCGCCCGGTTCTTCGTCTGGAAGAGTTCCTCCTCCACGTCCGTGAGCTTCTCGCCCGCCGCGTCGGCCATCTCCGTGAAGTCGTCTCCGTAGCCCGCCTCCTCCACGGATACTGCGATGTCCCGCATCTGCGAGCGGATGGAGCGCGCGTCCCGCACCGCATCGTGCGACTGCTGGAGGAGATCGCGTACGCGGACCATGAGATCGTGCTGGGCCTGCAGGTCGGCGACCGTGACCTGATCGGCCACCCGGGGATCGATGTGGACTTCCAGCGGTTGGGTCTGCGTCATGTCACCTGCGGAGAGACGCACCTCGTAGCTTCCGGGCACAGCGGGCACGCGGCCCGCGAAGCCCCAGATCCGGGCGCCCTCGACCAAGTCCGGGCCTTCGCCCTGAAGGTTCCAGACCAGACGGTTGAGGCCGGCGTTCGCAGGCAGGCGGCCCGGCGACCAGCTGGAGGAGCGGCCGACTCCCGCCTTCGCCTCATCGTCCCACGAGTCGGGGTTCGAGGAGTAGACGCGCACCACTTCTCCGCGCGCGTCCGCGATCTCGAGGTTGACGGTCTCCGCAATATCTTCGCCGAGTGCGAAGTGGATCACCGCGCCGTTGGGAAACACGCCCTGCGCGCGCACCGCCTCGCCCGGCGTGTAGAGGTGGACGTCGGCCGCGAGCGTGGCCGCGGACATGGTCTGGAGCGGCGACACGTCATCGAGGATCCAGAAGGAGCGGCCCTGCGTCGCCACGACGAGATCGCCGTCGTGCAGTTGCATGTCGGTGATCGGCGTGATGGGCAGGTTCTGCTGGAAGCGCTGCCAGCTGTCGCCGCCGTCGAAGCTCAGGTAGAGCCCGTACTCGGTGCCCGCGTAGAGGAGGCCCTCCCGCTCCGGGTCCTCGCGTACGACGCGCACGAAATGGTCCGGCTCGATGCCGTTCGTCGAGAGGCGGCTCCAGCTCTCCCCGTAGTCGTCGGTGCGCCACATGTACGGCGTGCCGTCCTGCATCCGGTAGCGGTACACGGCGACGTGCGCCCGCCCCGGGCCGTGCGCCGAGAGGTCGATCATGTTGACGGTCGAGAACTCCGGCAGGTCCCCGGGGGTGACGTCGGCCCAGTTCCCGCCCGCGTCGTGCGAGACGTGAATGAGGCCGTCGTCCGAACCCGCCCACAGAACGCCCGCTTCGTGCGGCGACTCCTCGAAGGCGAAGATCGTCGCGTAGACCTCCACCCCGGTGTTGTCCCAGGTGATGCGGCCGCCCGCATAGTCCTGCTTCGTGGTGTCGTTACGCGTGAGATCGGGACTGATCGTCTCCCATGAATATCCCGCGTCACTCGTCCGGTTCACGAACTGGGACATGTGATAGACGACATCGGGGTCGTGCGGCGAGATCCGGATCGGCGCGTTCCACTGGAAGCGGTGCCGCATCATCTTCGCCGCGTGCCCCAGCTGCAGCTGCGGGTAGAGCAGCATCTGCCGCACGTCGCCCGTCCCGCGGTCGACCCGGTTGATGCTGCCGCCGTAGCAGCCCGCGTACGTCACGTTCGGATTGCGCGGGTCGATCGCGATGTGCCCGCTCTCGCAGCCGCCGACCGCCGACCAGTGCTGTGCCGGCTGCACCGCCGGCATCCCCCGGCTCGGCACCATGATCGTGGAGTTGTCCTGCTGCGAGCCGTACACCCGGTAGGGGAACTGGTTGTCGACGAAGACTCGGTAGATCTCGGCCGTGTTCTGGTTGTAGTATGTGGACCAACTCTCGGCGCCGGTCGTCGTGACCTGCCCGCCGCCGTCGTCCGCCACGACCTGGAAGTCGGGGTTCTCGTAGTTGATCCAGAGGTCGTGCACGTCGCCGTGCGGGACGGAGTAACCCTCCCAGGTCACCCCTCCGTCGATCGACTTGTTGTAGCCGACGTTGAGGGCGTAGACCGTGTTCTCGTCCACCGGGTCGGCGTAAATGTGCGTGTAGTACCACGCGCGCTGCTGAAGCCCGCGGTCGTCGTTGACCCGGTTCCAGCTGTCCCCGCCGTCGTCGGATCTGTAGACGCCGCCGCGGTCGTCGGGCGCCTCGATGAGCACCCACACGCGGTCGGGGTTGGCGCGGGAGACGGTGACGGCCGCCTTGCCGACGAGTCCCGTGGGGAGGCCGCCCTCGAGCCGGTCCCAGGTGTCTCCGCCGTCGGTCGAGCGGAAGATGCCGGACTCCTCGGAGCCCGAGATTGCCGTCCACGGCTTGCGCTCGCCCCTCCACGCCGCCGCGAAAATGATGCGGGGGTTGCCGGGGTTCATCGCCAGATCGACGACGCCCGTGGAGTCGGAGATGGCAAGCACGTGGTCCCACGTCTCCCCACCGTCCGTGGTACGGAACACGCCACGCTCGGGGTTGGGGCCGAACGGATCGCCCATCGCCGCCACGAAGGCGATGTCCGCGTCACGCGGGTGGACCTCGATGCGGCCGATCTGGCCCGCGTCCGGCAGCCCGATGTGAGTCCAGGAGTCGCCGCCGTCGGTGCTGCGGTAGACGCCGATCCCCTTCGACACGTTGCCGCGGATGCAGGCCGAGCCCGTCCCCACGTAGATGACGTTGGGGTCGCCGTCCGCCACGTCGATCGCGCCGATGGAGCCGGTATCGAAGTAGCCGTCGGAGATGTTGCTCCAGTTGAGGCCGGCGTCGTCCGTGCGCCAGACACCGCCGCCCGTCGCACCCATGAAATAGGTCAGCGGCTGCTCGGTGATCCCGGCTACGGCCGTGCTGCGGCCGCCCCGGGGTGGTCCGATGGACCGGAAGCTGAGTCCGGCCACATCGGCGGAGTCGAAGACCACCGCCTCCTGAGCGGCCAGCCCTTGGGGCGGCGTGGCGAGGCCCGCCGAGACGAGGGTGAGCGTGGCGAGTGTGACGACAGCCTGCTTGCGCATGGGGCTATTGCTCCTGTTCCGGCGACACAAGGAATCCTGTCAAATCTGCATGGGCCGAACCGCGCACGGCGTCCGAAACCCCGGAAGCGCCAACGTAGATGGCAGGTGGCCGTCACGACAATCACAAGGACCGACGGCAGGGCGGGATGACACCTTGCGGCGATGGTGTCATGGCGTAACGCTGCACGGAATGAGAAACTCGCGAGCTTCCCCCAGTCTCGTCGCTCGAGTTCCGCGACGATGGACCACCGGCGCTCTCGGCGTCGCACTCGGCACGTCTCTCTTCATTGTGACCCTGTCGTGCGGTGACGGCGACGGTGGTACGGGCCCGCCCCCGCCGGGTCCTCCCCCGCCGGGCCCGCCCCGCGCTACCACCGTTACGGTCCGTCCGGCAACGGCCAGGCTCACGGCCCTGAGCGACAGCGTCCGGTTCACCGCCGAGGTGCGTGACCAGTACAGCAACGTGATGACCGGGGCCGCCGTGAGCTGGTCGACCAGCGACGCGACGGTCGCGATGGTCAACGCTTCGGGCATCGCCACCGCGGTGAGCGCCGGCGCCGCGACGATCACGGCGACCTCCGGCAGCGCGTCCGGGAGCGCCGCGGTCACGGTCGTGCAAGAGGTCAGCGCGGTGAGCGTGACGCCCGCCGAGGCCGCGCTGGCTCCGGGCGATACGGTGACGTTAGACGCCCAGGCGCAAGATGCGAACGGGTCCCCGATCGACGATGCCGTGTTCGCGTGGTCGTCCAGCGACACCGCAGTGGCCACGGTGGACACGACCGGCCTGGTGCATGCGGTCGACGAAGGGAGTGCGACGATCACGGCGACCTCCGGCAACGAGTCCGGGAGCGCCGCGGTCACGGTCGTGCGAGAAGTCGCCGTGGTGAGCGTGGTGGTCGTGACGCCCGCCGAGGCCAGGCTGGCTCCCGGCGATACGGTGACGTTCACCGCCCGGGCGGAAGATGCGAACGGGTCCCCGATCGACGATGCCGTGTTCGCGTGGTCGTCCAGCGACACCGCAGTGGCCACGGTGGACACGACCGGCCTGGTGCATGCGGTCGACGCAGGGAATGCGACGATCACCGCAACGTCGGGCATGGCTTCGGGACACGCCCAGGTCACCGTTGTGGCAACCTCGCAACGCATGGCATTGGAAGCCTTCTATCGTTCGACCGGAGGTGAGGAATGGATCAACCAGGGCAACTGGCTGACCGACGCGCCGCTCGGGCAATGGTACGGCGTCACGGCCCGTGAAGGCCGGGTGGTCAGTCTGCTGATGATGGCGAACAACCTGAATGGCCCAATTCCACCTCAGATCGAACACCTGACCAGCCTGAGAACGGTCAGGTTGGGCGACAACCTTCTCAGTGGCGAAATTCCCCCGGAACTCGGCAACCTGTCCAGCCTCCATTCCTTGAACCTCTCCGTAAACGCTTTGAGTGGCCCCATCCCACCCGAACTCGGTCGGTTGGACCGCCTGGGCTTCCTCCATCTCAGCATTAACAACCTGAGTGGCGAGATACCCACGGAACTCGGCGGTCTCACCAGTCTGCAAGTCCTCAGCCTCCCTTACAACGACCTGGAGGGCGAGCTTCCCACGGAACTGGGTAATCTCGGCGCGCTCTGGTCCATGGACCTCAGAGGCAACCTCTTGCGGGGTGCGATCCCGCAGAGCTTCCTGGGTTTGAGCCTGCGAGGGTTCCAGTTCACCGGCCCGGGCCGGAACCTCACTCTCTGCCTGCCCGGCACTCCCGACTTCGTCGCGTGGGCCACCCGGGCCAGTGTGTCGCGGCCAAGCTATTGTAACGAATCAGATCTATCTGCACTCAAGTCTCTGTACGAGGCCACGGGCGGCACCGATTGGACGAATTCCGACGGCTGGCCGGCCGGTGGTCCCGCCCCGGCCGGCTGGTACGGCGTCAGGAGTGATACACTCGGCCGGGTGGTGGCACTCGACCTGCAGAACAACGGTTTGTCCGGCGAACTTCCGGCGCAGTTGGGCACCCTGTCCGCAATGACCGAACTGAGGATCGGCGGCAACGCCCTGACGGGTCGACTGCCCTTGTCACTGGCGACCGTCCCGCTGCGTGAGCTTCGCTATGCGGACACCGAGCTCTGTACCCCGGCAGATGCGGTTTTCCGGGCGTGGCTCACGACCATCGCGATGCATGAAGGAAGCGGGGTGGAATGTGACGCCCTGACGGACCGGGACATCCTTACCATCTTCTACCGGGCGACCGGCGGCCCGAACTGGCATTCCCGCAACAACTGGCTTACCGACGCGCCGCTCCGGGATTGGTACGGCGTGGGCGTTGACAGCCAAGGCCGCGTAGTCGCCCTTGACTTCTTTTCCAACAATCTGGTGGGGATCATTCCCCCGGAGCTGGGACAGCTCACCGAGCTCGGGAACCTCATCGTCGTCAATAACGGGCTCACGGGTCCAATTCCGGCCGAACTGGGCAGTCTGCGCAAGCTTTCGCGGCTGTGGTTGTACGACAATCGGCTGACCGGCTCGCTACCCCCCAAACTCGGCAACATGTCCGCCCTTGTACAGTTGTCAATCTCAGGCAACCCGTTGACGGGCACGATTCCGCCGACCCTGGGGAATCTCGCGAACCTCGACGAGTTTACCATGGAAGAGACCCTCGTGACGGGCCCAATTCCCGGAGAACTCGGCAATCTCTCCAGGCTGAAATTCCTCAATCTCGACGACAACGCACTAACCGGCTCGATCCCCCGCGAACTTGGCAACCTCTCCAGGCTGACAATCCTCGGGCTCCGGAACAACCGCCTCACGGGCTCCCTCGCGCCGGAACTCGGCAACCTGGTGGCCCTGAGGGACCTGTCTCTCCCCAACAACGACCTGAGTGGCGCGATCCCGACCACGTTCGGCAATCTGGCGAACCTGGAAAAACTGACCCTGACGAACAACTCCGGGATGTCGGGCGCTGTGCCGGCGAGCCTCCAGTCGCTCGATCGGCTCACGCTGTTCATGGCGGGCGGTACGGAACTGTGCATGCCGGACGATCCCGCTCTGCTGCAATGGCTGGAGACCGTTACGACAAGGCGCGTCCTGCGCTGCGCCACGGGTGAGCGGTCGAGGGCCTACCTCACGCAAGCCGTGCAGTCGCTGGAGTTTCCGGTCCCTCTCGTCGCGGACGAGGCCGCTCTCCTCCGGGTCTTCGTGACGG
This sequence comes from Candidatus Palauibacter sp., assembly GCF_965216145.1. Classification (GTDB taxonomy): domain Bacteria; phylum Gemmatimonadota; class Gemmatimonadetes; order Palauibacterales; family Palauibacteraceae; genus Palauibacter. The sequence continues at coordinate 294,653 of NZ_OZ244149.1, read as the reverse complement.
CACCCCGGGCGACGAACGCCGGGGTCCCACGCGTCACGGCGAGGTTCTACCACGGCGGCTCGGAGGTGCACGTGATCGACATCGGGGCCGGAACGGAACCCATTCCGATGGAAATCAAGGAGGGTGCGCTGGAGAAGTCGGCGAACGCCGAGGTTCCGGCGTGGGTTGTGCAACCGGGGTTGGAGATGGTCATCGAGATCGATCCCGACAACACCCTGGATCCCGGGCTCGGCGTGCAAAAGCGCATCCCGGAAACCGGCCGGAAGGCAGTGGACGTGAAAGAGATGCCCTCGATGCAACTGACCGTGATTCCGTTTCTCTGGAACGCGCAGCCGGACTCGTCGCTCCTGGCGATCACCAACGGTTTGACGGCGGAGGATACCCTGCTATGGAAGACTCGCACGTTTCTACCCATCCGTGAGCTGGATGTCCAAGTGCACGACCCAGTGTGGACTGATACCGAAGACACCTTTGAGAACTTCCATAAGGTGGAGGCGATTCGTGTGATGGAGGGCGGGGCGGGGTATTACATGGGTACCCTGAAGAGTCCCTCCGGGGGCTCGGCCGGGGCGGCGAATACGCCCGGATTCTCAAGCTTCGTCGCGACCAATGGAAGAACGATGGCACACGAACTGGGGCACAACATGGCGCTCTACCATGCGCCCTGCGGCGGCCCCGCCCAGCCGGACCGGTCATTCCCCTCGATCAACGGGGCAACGGGGGCGTGGGGCTACGATTTCCGTGCTGGTGGCTCACTGGTATCGCCGTCCTACAAGGACCTGATGTCCTATTGCCGGCCCGAATGGATCAGCGAATACAGCTTCTCCAACGCGCTTATCCACCGTCTCGAGCAGCACTCGACGGCAGCCCGCGCGCGCTCCGCCGAATCGCTTCTCCTCTGGGGCGGCCTGGACCAGAAGGGCGACCCGTTCCTCGAACCGGCGTTCGTCGTCGACGCGCCGCCGATGCTCCCGCGCATGGGGGGTGCCTACAGACTCACGGGACTGACCGACGGCGGCGAAGAACTCTTCGTGATGGACTTCGACATGCTGGAGGTCTCGGACGGAGGGGCACCGTCCTTCGCCTTCGCGCTTCCCGCTCGGCCCGAGTGGGCCGGCCGCCTGGCGACGATCACGCTGTCCGGCCCCGACGGGTCGGTGAGCATGGGCCGAGAGAGCGAGCGCTCGATGACGATTCTCCGGGATCCGGGAACCGGGCAGGTACGGGGCATCCTGCGGGGCGGGGGACGGGAGGCCGGGGCCGGGGACGCTTCGCGCGTGGGCCGAGGGCTCGAAGTGCTCCTTAGCAGTGGCACCCCGGACAAGGCCCAGTGGAGGAGATAGGGGACCTTCACAAGCCGGATCGTGCGCGGCGCTGGCCGCCCGTTTACCGCGAAACCACGGCCGAGTACGCGGCCAGATCCCTTAGCGTGTAACCTTCTTCCGCCACCTGCGGGAGCCGGACCCGGTACTGCGCGTGACTGCCGCGGTCGGGCCACCCGGAATTCCAGAACCGGTCCCGCGGTAAGCTCGCCGGAAACGATGATCTGTCTGCGGGTCGAGGAAGACGTATTCAACTCGAACAGTTCAAGGGGCGGTGACCGCAGCGAGTCGAGGGTGGGACCCTCGCCCACCACCATGGCGCGGACATCCCTGTTCGAGGCCGGAGGGATCGCCTGAGCCGTGAGGAATCTGGGATCAGGTTGCTCGATCGGCGGCTGGACGATCCCGTCGCCGACGCAACCTCAGGCCAGGGTGGCGACGACAAGGAGCGTCAGTCCCCGCCAAACCGGACCTGTCCGGCGACGGCGGCGTCGGGTACGGGCGCACCGCTCTCGGCCGAGCCGAGGTCTAGTCTAGTCTAGCCGAACCGGGACCTCCGAGGCTCCTGTGACCGCCTGCGCCCGCCCCGCCCGGGTGCGCCTGAAGCCGCAGCCGCACCGGGAATCGACTCGTGAGCCGGAACTGACGTTCCGCCGCAGCGCGCTTCACCCCGCCGACAGCGCGCGAGCCAAGAGAGTAGGCCGCCGAGGTCGTAGCTTTCGTTCCCGTTCCCGAGCCGGTCCAGCCAGTTCAGCTGCGTTTCGCTGAGAACTCCTTCTCCCACCAGTGCCGCCCCCGCTGCGTCCGGCGCACATCCTCGAGCCGGCTCAGCGCCTCTTCCGGCGCGGTACCGCCATACGCCGCCGCCCGTCGCACCCATGAAATAGGTCAGCGGTTGCTCGGTGATCCCGGCCACGGCCGTGCTGCGGCCGCCCCGGGGTGGTCCGATGGACTGGAAGCTGAGTCCGGCCACATCGGCGGAGTCGAAGACCACGGCCTCCTGGGCGCCCAGTGCTCGCGGCGCCGTGGCGAAGCCCGCCGAGACGAGGGCGAGCGTGGCGAATGTGACGACAACCTGCTTGCGCATGGGATTTGGCTCCTGTTCCGGCGACACAAGGAATCCGGTGAAGTCCGCACGGGCCGGGGCCCACGCGGCGTCCGAAATCCGTGAATAGCGGAAACGTAGAACGCCGGTGCCCGGCGCGACAATCACGAGGGCCGACGTGAGGGCGGGATGACACCTTGGCGCGTGGCGTTTCGGAACTGATCCGCAATGAACGGAGGAGGCAGGTCCCCCGGCGCGCACTGACATCGTGCGCGCCGGGACACCTCGTGCTGCGACTCTCCGGGTTTCAGCGCCCGATCATGACCTCGTACCGCGACAGATCCCGGAGCGAGTAGTCCTCACCCGTGACCTGCAGGAGGCGCACCCGGTATAGATCGCGGAGTCCCCGGTCGGGGACCCGGAACTGCAGGACGGGCCCCGTCGAGAGCGCTCCCGCGACGACGATCTGCCGCGGGGAAGGGGTCTCCGAGTGGAAGACCTCTAAGCCGGGCGAGCGCACCGACTCGATACCGGGACCCTCAACAACCAGCAACGCGCCCCGGTCGCGGGCCGAAGGCGGCGCCGTCAACTGGACCGTCAGGAAACCGGGATCCGCCTCGGCCGCCGCCGGCTGCATGACATCGTCGGCGCACGCCAAGGTCATGCCGGCCACCAGCATGAGGGCGAGTCGGTACCAGGACCGGCCCGGGCGTCGGCGGCTCCGACGACCTCTCGTGCGCTCGCGCGCCGCGGAACGGCCTCTTTCACGGCTCCGCTGGCTGGTTCCGCCACTCTGTCCGCCCGCGCCACCGGCGAGCAGGACCGTAAACGCACCGGAAACCAACCCCTCCGATACCGCCCCACAACCCGCATCGCCCCGCTGGCAGCGCTCGATCCACAAGAGCAGGTCGCCCAGATCGTAGTCTCCGTTCCCGTTGCCCAGCAGGTCCAGCGCGTCGATTTGAGCGTCGCTCAGGTCCCCTTCGCCGAACAGCGCCGCCGCTGCCTCCTGCGGGGTCAGATCCCGGACCAGGGGCAGGACATCGTCCGCCGACATGTCCTGTATGGGGGCCGCATCGCCCTGTGCGGCGGCCGCATCGTCGTCCTTCACGGTGACCACGACGTTGGCGTCGCGCCCATCATAGCCTCCGCCCGACGGGCTCACCTTCAGCGTCACCTCCTCGTTGGTGACGTTCGCATCGTGGCCCGCGGTTACGCTCACCACCGAGCCCACTCTCCAGAACCTGCGCTTGATCGTTATGGTCGGCCTGTCAACCGCAAGCGCCGTACCCTCCATTCCGCTCACCGCAATCGTCACATCGCTGGTCGGCTCGCTGGTCAGCACGACGATGAAGTCGCCGGCATCCGCACCCCCTTCATGCACGGCCACCGCGGTGGGAGCCACGAGCATGCGGTCTTTCGGAAGGTCGATGCGCAGGCGACCGATACCCCCTTCGTTCCCGTCGCCCGTGGCCGCCGAGGTCACCTCGCCAGCCTGGACACCTATGTGCACTTCTCCATTCTGGGTCGGCATCATCTCGACCGTGTACTCCACGCCCGCACGAACCTCGGTGAAATTCCACGGCAACAGTCCGACGTTCGTCCCATCCTCCGTCGTGCCCGCGTGGGTCTGCCAACTGATGATCTCTTCCGCAAAGCCCGCAACCTGCTCACTGAATACGATGCGCGTCGTGAACGGGCCATGTGCTATCCCCGCGACATGCACATCGTGAACTGACCGAACTCCTTCGAAGGTGACCTCCAGCGTCGGTCCCGGCTGCCGGTCCCGGATCCGGATGCTTCGGTTGTCGATCGCATGGCCGTCGTGAGCCACCGAGACTCCGATCTCCTCGCCTGGATCCCGGGTATCGTCGTCTTGCGCCGTGAACGTCATCTCGACGGACCTCGAACCGGCCGGCAGCTCCACATGGTGGCCCGAGGCCGACTCATCGGCGTCTCGGGGCGATACCTTGTAGTCTTCCCCCCTGGTCGCCGTGCCTCCAAGCTTGAACGTCACCAACTGGTCGGTCGCGAAGATCTTGCCGTTGGTGATGGACACGGTCGCTGTGGAAGATGTCTCGCCTTTTTCCTCGATCTCGTCCGCGCTCAAACGCAGGTTCATTTCGGGTATGTCCTCGTCATCGGTGATATCCACCGGGGTCACGGCCGCAAGCGCCAGGTCGGCCTGAGCATCCCGGGCACTCTCGAGGACCAGGTCACAGGTTTCGTCACCCTCACGGATTTCGTCGTCGATGAGGGTCACCGGCAGCCGGCGCCGTACCTGCCACGAGCCGTTCCGGAAGGAGAAATCCTCCTCCCGAATGGTCATCTGTCGGCTCACCGCCTTGAAGTCCTCGTTCGCTTTCGCGGTCCCGCTCTCCGAGAACATCGAGAAGGCGACCGTCGTGCCACGCGGCATGCCGGGAGCGGCCTCCACGATCAGGTCCGCGGTCGCATCCTTCCTGTCTTCCCCAAACCGGTACGAGTCCTGGTCGAAGAAGACCCTGACGGCGGGGCCCTCCTGCGAGACCACGTATACGGACGCCGTCGCATCGTCCGTGTCGTAGCCATCGACCGCTCTGACTGTCAGGGTCAGGTGGCCGCTCGCGACAACATCTGTCGAGAAGACGCTGTGAGGAATGGTCACGCTGGCGGTCGCCGCGCCCGCCTCGAAGGTCACGGGGCACGATGTCCACGGCAGCCAATCCTGGTCCTGCGCCACCTGTACCGTCACCGTCAGCCTCTCACCCAGCGACTCCTCGCGGGTCAGCGTCAGCACCAGGTCCTCCATGCTCCCGATGATCGTGCCGCGGTTTGCGGCCATGCTGATCCTCGGCAGCGGCATTTCCTGGTTCATGATCCGGATGGTCTGCATGTGCCCGATCGCGTCCCCATCGAGCGCCGCCGACACCTCGATCTTCTCGTCCGGATCATCGACATCGTCGCTCATCGCCTCAAGCGTCACACCGACCGAAGCCGATTGCGCCGGCAGGATGACCTGGTAGCCCGGCATCCCGTTGTCGGCGTCGGAGGGAGAGACTGCATAGTCGGCCCCCATGGTGGCGGTTCCACCCAGCCCGAAGGTCAACACCTGCTCGTCTTCGAAACGCCCGCCATTGGTAATCGACACCCTTGCGATGGAAGACGTTTCTCCCTCTTCCATGATCTCATTCGCGCTCACCGACAGGTCCATCTCGGGGATCGGGTCGTCGTCCAGGATGCGGACGCGGTGCACGCAATCGGAACGGCACTTATTTCCAAGGATGGACTCCCTGTAGCGCACGAGACCGGATAGCTCTCTGTCCTTTTCCAGAATGACCTCGAAGATTTCGTCGCCTTCCCGCAGGTCGTCGTCCAGGATCGGCAGGACAAAGGCGGCACTGCCTATCCAATTGCCGCGAGAGGGTGCGAAGCTCGACTCATGGATCACCAGTGCCTTCCTCGGGGGCTCGTAGTCCTCGCCGGCGGTCGCGGTAAGCTCCGGCTCGGAACCCTTTCCCCTGGTGTCCAAACTGACCGTGAGCGACACGCCGCGGGGCATGCCGGGCGCCATTGTCGCGAACACGCGTGCGCCGGGCAGCTGTCCAGTGTTTTCCCCCACCGTAAACACTTTCCGGCTGACGAACAGCGTGACCAGGGGGTCCGGGGACGAGATCACCCAGACGGGTGCCTTGGCCTTTTCTATATTGTAGCCCTCCGCCTCGACCACCTTGACAATGATACGGCCGGGCCTGGTAACGTCGGCGTCGAACTGTGACTTGTGAACCTTCAACACTGCGGTTGTGTCATTGGGGTAGAAATACACAGAGCGAGACCGGGTACTCCGGTTCAGCCAGTCCTCGTCCTGCTGCAACCGCAGTTTCACCGTCAATTCCTTTCCGGGATTCTCGCGCGTGAGCACCAGGCGCATGTCCTCCAGACCTCCGAAGATCGTGTCGCGGCTGGCGGTGATGGTGATCCTGGGGCGAAGTGCCGGCGCGACCTCCGTGGGGTCCGTCCCGGAGTCGATGCCCCCCTCCGCCCGGGTCCAGTCGTTCGAGGAACCGGCCGCCGCCGGAGCGTTCTGGGCGTGAACCGGCACTACGTTCAGAACCATGAGGACAGCGAGGAGGGGCCACGCCGCGACGTGAGCCGCGCGATCCACCAACCACCGCCGCCGCGAACGCGCCGGATGCGGCATCGGAGATGGGCTGGTGACTTCACTATAACCGCCAAGCGACTTGAAGCCGCCATGTCTCTCTATTGTTGACATTGTAATTCCGCCTTCCTCCGCCATTATTCGACTCTCTTCTTCCATGTTCGAGACACGCCCGCCACTGGAACGAGACAGCCTCAGGGGCGGCTCCCCGGCGCGCTCCGGCTTCGAGCGATGCCGGGGAGCGTGGCCGTCTCGGGGTTAGCGCGAGATCCGTGCGGTGTAGGCCGACACGTCTCTCGGCGCGTAGTCGTCTCCAGTCACCTGAATCAGGCGGACCCGATACTCCGGTCCGAGCCTCCGGTCGGGGACGTGGAACTCCAGGATCGAGCCCTTGGTGGGCGCTCCCGCGAGGATGATCTCCTTGCCGGTTGCCCCCTCCGACTCGAACACTTCGAACCCGGGTGCGCGAACCGCACCGATATTCGGGCCCTCGATGGCGAGCCACAGGCCGAGATCGCGTCCGTCGCTTGGCACCCGCAACTCGACCTTCATGAAACCGGGGTCGGGATCGGGATCCACGATCAGGGGCTCCATGAACCCGGCGGGCTGATCGCACGCAGAGGTGAGCACGGCAACCACAAGTGCTCCGAGGGTGGACCACGTCCTCCCCGGCCGGCGGAACCGGCGACGGCTTCTCCTGCAGTACCGTTGTGTGGTCTGCTCAGAGGTTGCGACTGTGGTCCGGGCCCGGACGGGTGAACCGGCAATGATCGCTGACGTGCTGAGGAGTGTCTGCAGCGCAAGTCGTTGTGGCAGGTGTTCCCGCCACGGACGGGTTGAAGAAGAAGGGTGCGTTGCATGCTCGTGATCTATGGGCCATCTGGATGCGAATCTCATTTTCGACCCCTGCCTTCATTCGAATGCTCCGCTGTCATGGAATCATGATCCTGCCGATCATGATCCGGGGCCACCCAATTGTGGGCGTGTATACATTCAGAGATACTGGACCTGTGCGAGATAGGTTCCGGGGCGTCGCAGACGCAGGGCCCGCCGCGGTCGAGGGCGTGCGGCGCGTCCGGAAGACACAGTCGTGCACCGAGACGCCGCGCCGGGTCAGCGTGTCCGCACGGTCGCGTACGGACGCTCGCGATCAGCAGGAAGGGGTCGCTCGCCACGTTTGACCGCGGCGTTTCGGAACTGATCCCGGATGGTCTCGAGGGGACGGCCGAACCGATCCGGGAATGAGCTGAGGGCAGGACCCCCGGCGCGCACAGGCATCGTGCGCGCCGGGGACCCCGGGTGCTGTACTAGCGTGAGATCCGCGCCGAGTAGGCCGACAGATCTCTCGGAGCGAAGTCCTCTCCCGTGACTTCGATCAAGCGGACCCGGTAGTGCGAATCGAGCCGCCGATCGGGGACGCGGAACTCCAGGATGCGCCCGGCGGAGAGCGCGCCCGCCACGATGACCTCCTTCCGGTTTCCATCCTCGGACTCGAACACCTCCGACCCGGGCGCGCGGAGCGCCCCGACGTCCGGACCTTCGATGGCCAGCCATGCGCCGCCGAGGTGCGCACCAGCTGGCACCATCAACTCGACCGCAAGGAAACCGGGCTCCGGCTCCCCTGCGAGAGGCTCGACGAGGCCGCGCCCCTGATCGCAGCCCCACGAGAGGGTGATCGCCGCGAGGAACGCGAGCGCGGTCCGGGCTCGGCCTCTGCGTCTTCGGCCAGGCCCGTCCGACCGGCGGCCACGCGGATAGCCGCGAGACCGCCGTCTCCTCGGACGGTTGGACCGCTCGGCCCGCCGGCAGCGCACGGCCCATGAGAGCATGTCGCCAAGGTCGTAGCGTCCGTTGCGGTTGCCCAGACGGTCCAGCGCGCTCAGTTGCGCTTCGCTGAGACCTCCCTCTCCGAGCAGTGCCGCCGCCGCCGCGTCCGGCGTTACATCCCCGAGCAGCTTCAGCGCCTCCTCCGGCCCGGTCTGCAGCGGGCCCACGACTCGAGGTTGGTCGGCCGAGGCTCCGTCGTCGTCCCTTACGTTGACGACGAGGTCGACGCTCCGCCCGCCGTAGCCGCCCCCGGAGGCCTTCGCCCAGAGCCTCACCTGCTCGTCAGCCGTGTCCGCATCGTCCCGCGCCGTCACCCTCACGCCGAACCCGCCGTTCCAGTACGGTAGAGTGAACGTCAGCGACGGCCGATCGACGGTGAGGTCGGTGCCATCCGCTCCCGTGAACATCACGGTCACCGGACCCGTCGGCTCGCTGGTCAGCAAGACCAGGAAATGGGCACCGTCCGCATCCCCCTCATCCACGGTCAGCGTCCCTGGCTCCACGATCAGCCGGTCCGGCGGCAACTCGACCTGCAGGCTTCCGTGCCCCAACTGGTTCCCGTCCCCTGCGGCCACGGACCTGGCCGAGCCCGGGACGACACCGATGTGCAAGCGTCCGTCTTGGTCCGGCATCATCCTGGCCGTGTATTCCAGACCCGCGCGAACCTCCGCGTAGTCCCAGAGGAGCACGCCGATATTCGTGGTGTCCACGGTCGTAAGCGAGTGGGTCTGCCAGTCGATGTCCTCCTGCGTGAAGCCTTCGACCTGCTCGCTGAAGGTGATCCGCGTGGTGAAGGGACCCGTCGCGATCCCGTCGTCATACTCGTCACGGGGCGGCTGGACCCCCTCGAACGTGATCTCCACCCTCGGACCCGGGAACCGATCGATGATGCGGATGGTCCCGCTGCCGATCGCATTGCCGTCGTGGGTCGCCGAGAGCCTGATCTTCTCGCCCCCTTCCTCGCGTTCGTCATCGACCGCCGTGAACGTCGCTTCGACCGAGGCGGACCCGGCGGGCAGTGTTACCTGGTGATCCGCAAGGGCTCCGTTGGCGTCGGCGGGAGTCACCGTGTAGTCGTGCCCCGGGATGGCGTCGCCCCCGAGTTCGAACGTCACCACCTGATCGTCCGCGAAGGTCTTGCCGTTGGTGATCGCCACGGTCGCGGTGGACGATGTTCCCTCCTCCTCGCTGATCTCAGCCTCGCTGACCGAGAGGTCCAGATCGGGTATGTCCTCGTCGTCGTCGATGAACACCAGGTACCGGCATTCGCCATCCCCCGAGCACGGGGTCGTGTCGGGGTTGAGAAGCCGGACTTCCTCTATCTGTCCCGGGGCATGCTCCAGTTCCACCCGGAACGTCTCTCTCCCTTCGCGGACATCGTCGTCGACCAGTGTCACGGAAACGCGACGGTGCGCCACCCAACTGCCGTCCTCCAACGCATATTCCTCCTCCCGCAGGACCGCCATTTTGGAAAGCGTCATATAGTCGATGGGCGACGCCGCGGTGAGTTCCGGGCTGGACGACGATCTACCCTCGCTCGACACTGAGACACTGACGGTTGCTCCACGAGGCATGCCGGAAGCCATCTGTGCGGTCACGATCAGGTCGGTATCTTCGCCGTCTTCCGGAAACCGATAGGAGCTGTGGGTGAGCGAAACACTCACCGCCGGCCCCTCCTCGGAAACGACGTACACGGTCGCCGTCGCGTCGGCGGTGTCGTAGCCGCTGATGCTGTCGACGGTCAGCGTCAGGTTGCCGCTCCCGGCAACTTCCGATGAGAACAGGCTCCTCGGCAGGACCAGGTTTGCCCTGCTTCCGCGAGCCGCGAAGTTCAACTGGAATGAAGTCCGCGACAGCCAGTTCTGCGCCTGTGTCACCTCCAGAGTCACGGCGATGGGAGAGTCGAGCGGCGCCTGGCGCGTGGCCGTCAACGTCAAGCCCTCCAGGCCCGCGATGATCGTGTCGCGGCTCGCGGCCAGGGTGATAGCCGGCATCTGGACCTGCCGGTTCATGATGCGGATGGCTTTCATGTCGCCGACGCTGGTCCCATCGACGGACGGGGACACCTCGATCTTCTCGCCCGGATCGTCGACCTCGTCCCGCATCGCCTTGAACGTCACCTGGACCGAAGCCGACTCGACCGGCAGGACCACCTGATAGTCGGCGGTCTGCTGGTCGGCATCGGGGGGTGAGACCACGTAGTCGGCCCCCCGCGTCGCGGTACCGGCGAGGGCGAGCGTCACGGCCTGGTCCGCCGCGAAGGACTTGTCGTCGGCGATGGACAGGGTCGCGGTAGCGGAAGTCTGGCCTTCTTCCATGATCTGGCCCGGGTTCACGGCCAGGTCCATGGTGGGGATGTCCTCATCGTCGGTGATGTGGATGAGATGCTGGCAGAGCAGCCCGCACGGAGTTCCGTCCGCGGCCACGAGTTGCGCGACGCCGATCTCCCCGGAGATGGGCTGCAGGAGCAGTTCGAACGTCTCGGTGCCTTCGCGGACATCGTCGTCGAGGAGCGGCAGGATGAGGTCGGTACGTCCCACCCACCGGCCGTCTTCCAGTCCGTACTTCTCCCCCATCATGAGCAGCCCGCCGTCCACCGACTCGTAGTCCTCGCCCCCTGTCGCGGTGAGGCCGTCGATGGACGACTCCTCGCCTCTGGTCGCAAACAGGACGCCGACGGTCACCCCTCGGGGCATGCCGGGCGCCATTCGTGCGACGAACTGCGCACTGGCGCGTTCCACATCCTCCGCGAACGTATAGGCGCCGCGGGACAGGGAGAAGCTCACCACCGGCGCTTCCTGCGAGATGACGTGGACGGTCGCCTTCGCGTCCGCCGTCTCGTAACCGTCTACCTCATCGACGGTCGCCGTGAGGGCGCCGTTGCGGGGGACCTGCGACTTGAAGTCGCCGCGCGGAATGGTCAGCACCGCGATCGTGTCGCCGGCGCGTAGGGTCACGTCGCGAGAGCTGATGGCGAGCCATTCCTGATCCTGCTCCAGCTTCACCGTCACCGGGAGCCGATTCCCGGGCGCCGGGCGCTTCACCGTCAGGCGCAGATCCTCCAGACTCGCAAAAACCGTGTCGGGATCGGCGCTGATGAGAATCGCCGGGTCCACCTCTCGGCGAGCCATGTCGACCGGCAATGCCGTACCGGCGGTACGGCTGCCGTCTGTCCGCGTCGAACTGTTGGCTGCGGCGGCCTCCTCAGGAAGTGCGGGTAGCGTCTGAGCCTGTGCCGCGGTGCCTGCACTGACCGCCAGCGCGATCAGAACGGCCCGCAGAGAGAACCGCGAGCGGCGAATCCTGCGCCACCGACGACTGCGAAAGGAAACGTGTTCCAGGCGAAAAAGATATATGGGCCAACGTCTGTATGCCGATTGCATGTGCGACCCCCGTCTTCATTCGAAAGCTCCGGTGTCGTTGCATCACGACGCCTCCGCTGGTGACTGGGGTCCATCCCGCTGCGTTCACATCATCGGATACTGGTCCTGCGCAGGAATGGTTCCTGGGTACGCGCGGCGGGGGATGCCATGGGTTGGAACGCCGGACCGGCGCTCAGTCGGTGCGCGCGGCTCCCGTGAAGACGTCGCGAAGGGCGCGGATGACCAGTTTGTCCTCGCCCTGGCGGAGGAGACGGGTGCGGATCGTCATTAGATAGGCGAGCCGGGGCTCCCCCGCCATCAGCGCGGCCTTCGCCTCGTCGGTCGAGAGCGGGATGACCTCAGGGTCCCAGGTCAGTTCCACGTCCTCGTAGCCCGCCGTGTTCGTCACGACCTCGGCGGTGAGGCCCTGGACATCCGCCAGCGCGGACGCGATGCGGCGGGCCATCTCCGACCAGCCCGCGACCCACGCTCCGACGTCACGCGCGACGTAGCGGTCCAGCGCGACGACGAGGCCGACGATCTCCTCCTTGCCGACCTTCATGCCCCGTCCGATGGCATCGTTCGGCGAGGCGTTGAGGCGGGCTGCCTCGATGAGGTCGGCGCGGCCCGCCAGGATCCCGGAGGACTGGGGTCCGCCGATGCCCTTGCCGCCGCTGATCACGATGAGATCGGCCCCGGCTCCGACGAACTCGGTCAGGCCCACGCCTGTCGGAAGGTCCGAGGCCATGTCGACGAGGACGGGAACGCCGGCCTCGCGCCCGACCTCGATCTGTTCGCGCACGGTCATGACCTCGGGGCCGGGGGCCGGCGCCCAATCGACGGGGGCTGGGGGCGCGAACATCGTCTGGCGTTCGGCGGTCGCGAGAGAGGCGATCATCGCGGTGCGCTCCGAGAGGTGCGCCCGGAAGTCCTCGCGCATCTCCGCCTCGACGATCGTCATCCCCGCATCGCGATAGGCGCGGTCGTAGCCGAACCGGTGCGGCGTCTGGATCAGGCATTCGCGGCGCGGCCAGTCGGGGCGGGGCAGGGCGTGCACCCGCTCGGGGTCCGTGCCGGTCAGGCAGCCGGCCGCGCCCAGCACCATGGCCGAGAAGCCACCGGCGGTTACGAGCGCCGCCTCGGTCCCGAGCCGCTCGGCGATCCGCGCCCCCGCCGCCTCCAGCAACTCGTGCATGTCGACGAAAAACTCGTTCGCCTCGGCCATGGCCGCGATGACTTCCGGGTCCATGCGCCCGCCGCCGAGCCGGGAGACGTGCTCGTGGGCCGGAAGGTGAGGCCGGACGCCGAGGAGCCGCGTGTAGATGTTGTCCCGGTAGAGCGCCGCGAGGGCGTCGGGATCGGTCGGCCAGCCTTCCGGGCCGTGCCTCCGCGCGGCGCCTCCGTCCCCGGGCCCGCACCCCGAGAGGCCGATCGTGAGCCCGGCCGCTCCGGCACCCGTTCGGATCACGAACCCGCGGCGGTCGACGGTCACGACCCGGGTCCGGCGATCCGAGACGGGCTGCGGGTCACAGCTGCTTCACTTCGTCCGCAATTCGGGCCAGAGCGTCCGAAGCGTCCCCGAAGAACATGCGGTTGTTCGGCAGGTAGAAGAGCGGATTGTCGATCCCCGCGTACCCCACGGACAGGGAGCGCTTGATGACGATGCACGTCTTCGCCCGATCCGTCTCGATGATCGGCATGCCGCCGATCGGGCTCGAGGGGTCGTCGCGCGCGAGCGGGTTCACGACGTCGTTCGCCCCCACGACCACGGCGACATCGATGTTTTCCATGTCGGAGTTCACGTCCTCGGGCTCGCACAGCTGCTCGTAGGGGACGTTGGCCTCGGCCAGCAGCACGTTCATGTGGCCCGGCATGCGCCCCGCGACGGGGTGGACGCAGTAGCGGACCGAGACCCCGCGCGCGGTCAGCATGTCCGCCAGCTCACGGATCCGGTGCTGCGCCTGCGCCACGGCGAGACCGTAGCCCGGGACGAAGATGACCTGCGAGGCGTAGCCCAGGACCATGGCCGAGTCCTCGGCATCGATCGGCGTCGCGACCCGGTCGCCGTCCGCGGCCCGGACCGCGGCCGCCGTGCCCGTGCCGAAAGCACTGAACAGCACGTTTCTCAGCGAGCGGTTCATGGCGCGGCACATGATGCCGGTAAGGATGAGCCCCGAGGCGCCGACGAGCGCGCCCGAGATGATGAGCGCGTTGTTCTCGAGCACGAACCCGGCGGCCGCCGCCGCAAGTCCCGAATAGGAGTTGAGCAGCGCCACCACCACCGGCATGTCCGCGCCCCCGATCGGGATCACGAACAGGACGCCGAGGATGAGGGCGGCCGCGACCAGACCCCAGTAGAAGAGGAGGTTCGACTCGAAGCCGGCGAGGTAGACGGCCACGACCAGGGCGACCGCCAGGAAGAAGCCGGCCGAGAATCGCACGAACGGGTTCGAAATCGCGTTGCCGGTCACGAACCCCTGCAGCTTTCCGAACGCGATCATGCTGCCGGAGAAGGTCACGGCCCCGATCAGCGTCCCGGCCATGATCGAGACACCCGAATCCACCGCGAGCGTCTCCGCCCCATTGAGGACCCTCAGGTACTCGCCGACCGCGACCAGGCCGGAAGCGGCCCCTCCGAACCCGTTGAACACCGCCACCATCTCCGGCATGGAGGTCATCTTCACGGTCCGGGCCATGACCGCGCCGATGAGGCCCCCGATCGCGAGGCCGACGATGATCCAGGTGTAGCCGAGATCGCGTTCGAGCAGCGTCGCGATGACCGCGAGCAGCATCCCGATTCCAGCGAGCCGGTTGCCGCCCGCCGCCGTCTCCGGGTGGCTGAGCCGCTTGATCCCGAGGATGAACAGAACGGCGGACACCAGATAGGCGAGCGGAATCATCGTCGTCAGTCCTGTCGCGCCCATGGCTCAGCTCGCGTCCTTGCTCTTGAACATCTGGAGCATGCGGTCGGTGACGAGAAAGCCGCCGACCACGTTGATCGTGGCGAGGATCAGCGCCGCCAGCCCGATCCACCGCATGAGCGGCGCGTCTCCGGCCCGGCCGATGACGAGCAGGGCGCCCACGATCGAGATCCCGGAGATCGCGTTCGAACCCGACATGAGCGGCGTGTGCAGCGTCGGGGGAACCTTCGTGATGAGTTCGAACCCGACGAACATCGCGAGCACGAACACATACAGTCCGATCAGGAGCGTTCCGTCCATCCGTCAGGCCTCGTGTACGGGTTGCGCCGGGGGTCGGCAGGGTCGGCCAGCCCCCGTCTCGGGTCTCATGCGCCGAACCGGACCTCTCCCGCGTGCGCGACACAGCAGGGCCCGATCACGTCGTCTTCCAGATCCACGGCCACGCCGTCCTCGCCGATCATCGGCTTCACGAGCGCGGAGAGATTGCGGCCGAGCAGCTGGCTCGCGTGGTGGGGTAGCGACCCCGGGACGTTCAGCGGGGCGTGGATCGTCACCCCACGCTCGACGACCGTTTCGCCGGGCTTCGAGAGTGCGCAGTTGCCCCCGGCCTCGCCGGCCAGGTCGACGATCACGGAGCCCAGCTTCATCCGATCCACCATATCGTCGGTGACCAGCACGGGCGCCGCGCGCCCCGGGACCAGCGCCGTGGTGATGACGACGTCCGCCCGGGCGATGTGCCGGGCCAGCAGTTCCCGCTGCCGCGACTGCTCCGCCGCCTCGAGTTCCTTCGCGTAGCCGCCCTCGGCCTCCGCGTCCCGAGCGCCTCCCTCGTCGAGGTCCACGAACTTGGCGCCGAGGCTCTCGACCTCCTCCTTCACGGCGGCGCGGATGTCGTATCCCCACGTGTCCGCGCCGAGCCGGCGAGCGGTCGCGATCGCCTGCAGCCCGGCGACGCCCGCCCCGAGGACGAGCACCCGCGCCGGAGAGAGGGTCCCCGCCGCCGTCATGAGAAGGGGAAAGATCCGTCCGAGCGAGTTCGCGCCGAGGAGCACGGCCTTGTAGCCCGCCAGGTTGCTCTGCGAGGAGAGGGCGTCCATCGACTGCGCGCGCGTGATCCGGGGGACGAGTTCCAGGGCGAGGACCGTGACGCCCCGCCCGGCCAGACGCTGGATGAGCGCCTCGTTCTCGTGCGGCCGGAGCAGGCAGGCGAGAACTGCGCCCTCGGGGATCCCGTCCGCTTCGGCCTCGGTGGGAGGAGCCACCTTGAACACGATGTCCGCCTCGTCCAGGATCTCGTTCGCGTCGGCGACGATCTCCGCGCCGACCTCCTCGTACGACGCGTCGAGGAACCCGGCCGACACCCCGGCCCCGGCCTCGACCGCCACCGAGATCCGGTCGGAGATGAGACGCTTGGCGCCATCCGGCGTAAGGGCGACCCGCGTCTCCCCGGCGGCCGTCTCGCGCGGAACACAGACTCGAACGCTCAACGGCCGCTCCGATCCATGTGATGGGTCCATGTGACGTGCCTGGGGCGTCAACGCGGCGCCGACGTACGATCGAGGTGACGTTTGGCTCCGCGTGCGTGCAGGGCGCGAATCTTGAGAGCCCGACGGCCGCGCGCAACGCGCCCCCCGCGCACCCCACTGCGGAACTTCGGGCTGCCGGCGCCGTCTCGATTGCGCCCCGGCCCCGGCGGGTGCCTATTCATCCCGCTCGCCTGCGCGCGCGCCGCGCCGCGGGAGGGCGCTGACCGTTCCTACCCAAGGAGGACCGCATGCTCCGCCGTTCGTTCACCGCGCTGGCCGCTCTCATCCCCGCTCTGTCCATCGTCGCCGCCGCGGAAGTGACCGCACAGGACGCGGTCGAGCTCGCCGTAGCGCCCATCCCCTCGGAGTCCGAGCAGGCCGGCGCCAGGGTGATCCAGAAGCAGGGATCGGAGTGGGTGACGCTCCGCGATGGTACGGGATCGTTCATCTGCATCGCGGACGAAGCGGGCGACGACCGCTTCCACACCGCCTGCTACCATGAGTCGCTCGAGCCCTACATGGCGCGCGGTCGCGAGCTCACCGCACAGGGGGTGACGGGCCGGGACAACGTCGAGATGCGGATGGCCGAGATCGAGGCCGGCACGCTGGAGATGCCGGGCTACGCCTTCCTCCACGCGATCTACGCGGCCGAGGGCTGGTCCGGCGACATGGACGCCGTTCAGAGGCGTCAATCCGTGATCTACACCCCGTTCGCGACCGCCGAGGCACTGGGTCTCCCCACCGTGGCGACCCGGGGCGCGTGGCTGATGGGGGCCGGCACGGCGAACGCGCACGTCATGATCACGCCCTAGGCGGATCCCCGGGAAGGTTTCGACGGGCCGTGGCCGAACTCACGCGACACCAAGTGGGCGGACTCCTCCTGAGCGCGCTGCGCGACCGGGGGCTCGGTGTGCGCGACCTCTTCGAGGGCCGGCAGGAACCGCTCTCGTGGTTCTTCCGGGTGCTCGCGTACGACCAGTCGGAACTCGACATCCTCGAGTCCGGCGCGCTCGACACGCTCCACGCGCCCTCGGCCATGGTGGAACTGGCGGTCGACGAGATGGCCCTCGGGCTCATCAACATCGGGACCGAGGGCCTGGCCACCTACCTGGCGCAGCCGTCCTCGGACGTGCCCGGCGGCGACCCGCTGGAACTCGACGGCGAGGTGATGCTCGGGTGCGTCCACATCGACGTCGCGCCGCCGATCCTGTGGCTCGACGAGCGGGAGTCGAACCCCTCCAGGAATGACGCGCTCGCCTCACGGCTCACCCGGGTGGCGCAGGAGGTGGGCGCCGTCTCCGACACGGTCGAGGTCCACATCGAGGGTGCTCTCGATCCCGGGGGCGGGTGGAACGATCCACGGGAAAGCGTCCGCCCCGCCGGGGTCGCGGTCCACTTCACCTTCGACATTCCGCTCGTCGGCACCGGCAAGCGGGAACTCGCCGAGGTGTTCACGCGGGTGGCGGAGGCGGCCGCCGACGCGGTGGAGGCGTTGCGGTCCGTCTTCCGCGGAGACAGCGAATAGCGAACCCCGCGGTCAGCGGCGGACTCTCCGCCACGGGCTGCTGACTTGGCCGTGAGACCCTCCGGCCTCCGTGCCCTTCTCGCCTCGACCATCGGGGTCGTCTTCTTCGGCGCCTGCGAGAACTCTCCGCCGCCCGTCTCGATCGACTGGATCGAGGGGGAGGGCGCCCGCGAGCGAACGCTCCGGTTCGAGGGTGAGCCCGGCGGCGGCTTCACGCGGCTCTCGCCGGACCGGACCGGGATCACGGCGACGCCCTCCGTCTCGCGGGAGGCACGGCTCGCGAACCGGACGCTCATCCACGGGGTCGGGGTCGCCCTCGGCGACGTGGACGGGGACGGGTGGGTCGATCTCTACCTGTGCATGCTCGACCGCCCGAACGTCCTCTACCGCAACCTCGGCGGGTGGCGCTTCGAGGACGTGACCGGACGCTCCGGGACGGCGCTCGCGGATCGGCTGTCGCGCGGCGCCGTCCTCGCCGATGCGGACGGAGACGGAGACCTGGACTTGATCGTGGCCGTCCACGGGGAGACGAACGCGCTCCTTCTGAACGACGGGAGCGGGGTCTTCGAGGAACGTGACGCGGGGTTCGAGGGCGCCTGGGGGAGCAGCACGGTTGCGCTGGCCGATGTCGACGGAGACGAGGACCTCGACGCCTACTTCGCCAACTACAAGACGATCCAGGGGGACGACCTGTTCGGCCCCGAGGAGCGGAGTCTGCGGGGGCTCGCGGAGCGGGTGGGGGACGAACTCGTGGTGGCGCCTCCGTACGACGCGCACTACCGGATGCGCCTCGAAGGGGAGCGGGCGCTGCGGTTCGAACTCGCGGACCCCGACGAGTTCTATCTGAACGACGGGACAGGTCGCTTCGAACCCGTGGACCTCGGGGGCGGCGCCTTCCGGAGCGCGGACGGTGAGGCGGTCACGGAGGTGCCCCGGGAGTGGGGACTGGCGGCGCGCTTCTTCGATGCGGACGACGACGGAGACGCGGATCTCTTCGTCGCCAACGACCTCGGGAGCCGGGACGGGTTCTGGCTCAACGAGGGCGGGATCTTCGTGGCCGCGTCGGGTCTCGCCTTCCGCACCGAGAGCACTTCGTCGATGGGGGTCGACTTCTCGGACATCGACGGCGACGGCGATACGGACTTCGTGACGACGGAGATGCTGGCCCGTGATCCGGTGCGGCGCCGTGAGCAGGTATCGCTCGGGGTGGCGGGGTGGACGCCCCCCGGGGAACACGCCACGCGGATGTCCGCGGACCGGAATACGCTGCACCTCAACCGCGGGGATGGGACGTGGGCGGAGACGGGCCGCGCCGCCGGGCTCGACGCTTCGGAGTGGACGTGGGGGGCGATGTTTCTCGACGTCGACCTCGACGGCTACGAGGACCTCCTGATCACGAACGGGCACGGGTGGGACCCGCTCGACGGGGACACGCAGGAAGCGCTGCGGACCGGCCGCATCCAGGTGGACTGGCGCGAGCAACTCGGCGTGTTCCCGCCGCTGCGGCTACGCAACCTCGCCTTTCGGAACCGCGGCGACGGGACGTTCGCCGAGATGGGCCGCACGTGGGGATACGGGGCGGAGCCGGACGTGAGCCACGGGATCGCCGCGGCCGACTTCGACCGGGACGGGGACCGGGACGTCGTGATCACGCGGCTGGACGAGCCGCCCCTCGTGCTGCGGAACGACGCGGGGGGGGCGCGGGTCGCCCTGCGCGTGCGCGGGGAAGGGGGGAATACGCAGGCGATCGGGGCGCGGGTCGTGCTCGCCGGCGGCGGGGCGCTCCCGGCCCAGACCCGCCAGGTGACGTCGGGCGGGCTGTACCTGTCTGGTTCGGATCCGGGGCTCACCTTCGCGATGGGGGAGTGGGCCGCCGCGGAGGCGACGATCGTGTGGCCCTCGGGGCGGCGCCGGACGCTGCGGGTGTCGGCGAATCGCGCGTACGAGGTCGCGCCGCCCGGTGACGCCGCGGGCGCGGAGCCCGAGATGCGCGGCCCGGCCGGCGGGGGGGGCGGCCCGGCGCTGTTCGCGGGTCCGGAGGCGGTCGGCCGGCACGGCGAATCGGCGTTCGATGAGCTGGCCCGGCAGCCGCTCGTGCCGCTCGAGCTGTCGCGGAGCGGCCCGGGCGTGGCGTGGGCGGACGTCGATGCGGATGGCGACCCCGACCTGCTCGTCGGCGCGGGGGCGGGAGGCCGCGCGCTACTCACGGTCAACGAAGCCGGGCGGCTCGCGGACCCGGTGCCGTTCGGCGCCCCGGCCGTCGGCGACCACACGTCGATCCTCGCGCTGCCCACGGCCGCCCGCCCGGTCATCCTCGTGGGCGTGAGCAGCTGGGAGGCTCGCTCGCCGGCCGACCTCGACGCGATCCCGCCCCTCGCCCGCCTCGATGCGGGCCCCCCGCCGGCCGTGCCGCCGAGCCCCCACGCGACGGGGCCCCTGGCGGCCGCCGATGTCGACGGAGACGGCGATCTCGACCTCTTCGTCGGCGCCCGCGCGACCCCCGGCGCCTACCCCCGGCCGGCCGACTCGAAGCTCCTGCTCGCCGATGGCGACGCCTGGACGGAGGACGCGGCCGCCGCCGCGACGCTGCGGGGGATCGGGCTCGTCTCGGGGGCCGCGTTCTCCGACATCGATGGGGACGGCGACCCCGACCTCGCCCTCGCCCTGGAGTGGGGACCCGTACGGCTGCTCGAGAACGACGGCGGCCGCTTCACGGACGCCACGCAGGACTGGGGCCTGGGAGCGCACACCGGCCGCTGGAACGGCATCGCGACGGGCGATTTCGACGAGGATGGCCGCCCCGACCTCGTGGTGACGGCCTGGGGCGACAACACGGGGCTCGTGGCGACCGCCGACCGCCCGATCGGCGTCGTCGCCTCCGACTTCGACGGGAACGGACTCGTCGATCTCATCGAGGTCGAGACGGGGCAGGATGGGGTGGCGCGCCCCGTGCGCAACTATCTGACACTCGGCCGCACGCTCCCCTTCCTGCGGCGCGCGGCGCCGACGTTCGAGGCCTTCGCCCGAGCTTCGGTCGAGGATCTGCTGGGCGGCGGGCGCACCGGGCTGTACCGGACGAGCGCCTCCACCCTTCGCCACACGGTGTTCCTCAACCGTCCGGGAGAGCCCGGAAACGGAGGCGGGTTCGAGGCGCGCCCGCTCCCCGCCGGCGCCCAGATGGCCCCCGCGTTCGGCGTGGCGGTGGCGGACTTCGACCGGGACGGCCATGAGGATCTCTTCCTGGCGCAGAACTACCTCGCGACGCCCCGGGGGCTCCCCCGTCACGACGCGGGCCGCGGCGCGCTGCTGCTCGGTGACGGCCGCGGCGGCTTTCGGATCCTCGACGCCCCCGAAAGCGGCGTCGAGGTGTACGGGGACGCCCGCGGGGCCGCCGCGGCGGACTTCGACGCTGATGGGCGCTGGGACCTGGCAGTTGGGCAGAACGGGGCCGAGACCCTCATCTTCCGGGGCCGGGGCGGGCTGCCGGGGCTGCGCGTCCGGCTGTTGCCCGGCGGCGGCTCCCCCGGCGCGATCGGGGCGCGACTGCGCCCGAGGTATCGCGACGGCGCCGACGGGCCTGTGCGTGAGATCCAGGCCGGGAGCGGCTACTGGTCGCTCAACGGTCCGGTACAGGTGTTCGGGCGCGCGGCGGATATCCGCGCAGTGACGGTCCGGTGGGCGGACGGTACCGAGGAGGTGTTCGAGGTGGAGACCGGCGCACTGGAGGTGACGTTGAGGAGAGGGGAAGGGTCGTGAGCCACGCCCGCGGGTCCGCGAGCGCGCGTCCCCTGAGGAAGGCGAAGATACGTGGGTCGCCGCTCCTGGCGGCCGGGGTGTTGGCGGTCGCGCTCCTGACGGGCTGCGGCGAAGCGAACGAGGCGCCGGCCGGGGCCGCGCGGCAGACCGCCGAGATGGCCGTCCGCCTGCGGGCGCTGGCCGACTCCGCGGACCCGCTGCTCGACGAACAGCTTAACACCGCGCGCCTGCGTTACTTCACGAGCCTGCCGCCATCGGCGGACCCGGCGGAGATGCTGGTCCGCGTGGCCAGCGCCGCGCGGGAACTCCTCAACGCGGGGCTCACGCAGCCGGCGCTCGAACAACTCATCTTCCTCGATCAGACGCTGGAGGGGGTGCCGGAAGAGCCCTTCCCGGGGTTCCGCCGCGAGATCGAGGAGTTGATCGGGGTGGCGTTCCTGCGGCTGGGGGCTGAACTCGTCTGCCCATCCAGCCGTCCGCGCGCCGGAACGGTCGCCGAGATCGGGCAGCGGTTCCCCTGCTGGCCGGCCGTGCCAGCGGCCGCCCCCGTCCTTGTCTCCGACTCGGCGCGTGCCGCCCTCGCCGCCGCCAGAGGGTGGCACCTCTCCCTCCTGGCGCTGCGCCCCGACGACCTCCGGGCCCGCTGGATCCTGAACCTGGCCGCGATCACCCAGGGCGTGTGGCCCGACAGCGTCCCGCCCGAATACCGGCTCGACGGGGCCGCGCTGGGCGGGCCGGGCGACCTCCCCCGCTTCGAGGACGTCGCCCGCCGCGCCGGCCTGGACGCGGTCTCCCTCTCCGGCGGTGCGATCGTGGACGACCTGAACGGCGACGGCCTTCCCGACGTCATGACCTCCTCCCGCGGTCTCCTGCACCAGCTCCGCTACTTCGAGAGCAACGGCGCGGGACGGTTCGTCGACCGCACCGAGGCGGCGGGGCTGGAAGGGCTCCTCGGCGGGCTCAACCTCGTTCACACCGACTACGACAACGACGGCGACGCGGACGTCCTCGTCCTGCGCGGCGGCTGGCTCGTGCAGGCGTATCCCAACTCACTCCTCCGCAACGAAGGAGGCATCTTCACGGACGTGACACGCGAGGCGGGACTCTACTCCGAGCACCCGACCCAGACCGGCGCGTGGGCCGACTTTGACGGCGATGGCTGGCTCGACCTCTTCATCGGTAACGAGTCGAGGGACAGCCTCACGCACCGCAGCGAACTGTACCGGAACCGGGGCGACGGCACCTTCGAGGAGGTGGCGTCAGAGGTCGGGCTGGACGTGGCAGCGTTCGTGAAGGGCGTGACGTGGGGAGACTACGACGACGATGGGCGCCCGGACCTCTATCTCTCGATCCTCCATGCTCCCAACCGTCTGTACAGGAACCTGGGTCCGGACGCCGCCGGCGGGTGGGGGTTCGAGGACGTGACCGAACGGGCCGGTGTGGGAGCGCCGCTGGCGAGCTTTCCGACCTGGTTCTGGGACTTCGACAACGACGGGCGGCTGGACATTTACGTGGCGGGCTACGCAGCGCAGACCGCCGACCTCGTGCGCGAGATGACGGGGCAGTCGCACTCCGCCGAACTCCCCCGCCTGTACCGGAACCTGGGGGACGGCACCTTCGCCGACGTCACGGCCGCGCAGGGGCTGGACCGGATCATGTACGCCATGGGATCCAACTTCGGCGACCTCGACGGCGACGGCTGGCTGGACTTCCTCGTCGGCACGGGCGATCCGGACCTCCGGCAGCTGATGCCGAACCGGATGTTCCGGAACCTCGGCGACGGGTTCGTGGAAGTGACCGGGGCCGGCGGCTTCGGGCGCCTCGACAAGGGGCACGGCGTCTCCTTCGTGGACATCGACAACGACGGGGATACCGACGTCCACATGGAACTCGGCGGCGCCAACGAGGGGGATCTCTCCCCGAACGCCCTGTACGAGAACCCTGGGTTCGACCACCGCTGGATCGCGCTCACGCTGGAGGGCGACCGGGCCAACCGGCCGGGGATCGGTGCCCGTATCACCGTCACGGTCGAGGGCCCGGACGGCCTGCGACGGATCCACCGCTCGGCAGGCACCGGCGGCAGCTTCGGGTCGAACCCGCTCCGCCAGGAGATCGGGCTGGGCCGGGCGACACGAATCGAGTCGGTCGAGATTCGCTGGCCGGGTTCGGGCACGGTGGACCGGCTCACGGACCTCGCCCTGGACCGCGCCTACCGCATCCGCGAGGGCACCGGGACCGCCGAACCACTGGAGCGACCCCGGATCCGCCTCGGCGGCGTGTGATCTCAAGGGGAACGCGCCCGTTTCCGTCCCACGGATGCCGTCTCGGCCTCCAGGTACTCTTCCAGTGATTGGCGCAGGTGCTCCCGACACGCGTCGTCCTCCCGAATCCCACCCTGCGCCAAACGGTGTTGAGGCTGAGATGCCCGGGCTCTCGTCGCCCACGCTCTCAACGGACGGCGTTCCATGTGGGCCGCGACGGGACGCAAGCGTCTCGCGTCGATGCCGGTCCGCTTGGCGGCTGGCCTCGGCAACGTCGGAAACCTGCTACGCCGGCTACACCCAGCGCATCCCGCCGGCCCTGTGCAGAACCTGGGATCATATGCCCCTTATTCTGGGGGCGCTGATCGGAGCTCGATCCCCAATTATTGGGGTAGCACAAGGTAGATCCGCAACTTGATCGTGCGGCATCCCGCCGGCCCCCGAGGTTCCATGAGTCTACCGGATGAGTTCGAGCGTACTGTGACACTGCTGCAGGATGCGGCCATAGGCCATGCCGAGGGGCCCGAGGCCCCTTGTCTGATTAGTGAGGTCAGCCGAGCCCGAGGCAGTGCCCTGGCGTTCTTCGAAGGGCATTCCCAGATGGACGCGGAGTTCTTCTACGCCAAGTTCTGTCTTCGCGGGCAAGTCCGTGACGATTTGGCGCGCGAGTATTTTCAGGACTACTGGCCGCAGGACGAACGCATCCCTCGCATCCCTCGCCTGCCGCATGGCGAACTGGTGGAAACCGGAGACCTGTACACGGATCACGAGAAGAAGAGATCCCGAGCATACAACGAAACGTTGTCCGCCGCCGAGGCGCAGGACGGTCTCCACATGCGCCTCGACGGTCCGGAAGGATCGCACATCACGTGGATTCTGAACGACTCCACCGAGCGCGGGGGCTGGGGGTCCGATCAAGTCGGGATGATCGAACGTCTTCAGCCGCATGTGCGCCAGTTCCTGATCGTGCGCCAGGTGCTTGCCGAAGCCGGAGCGCTGGGTGCGTCATTCGGCGACCTGCTCGAGAACACCCGCTTCGGCCTCATTCAGCTGGACCGGAGCGGGCGGATCGTGGCGGCGAACGACCGGGCCCGGAGACTGCTTCGGGAGGGCGAACGCCTCATGGACCAGCGCGGGCTCCTACGGATCCGGGTGCCGACGGAGAACGCCGAGTTGTCGCGGTTTCTGGGGCACGCGTTGCCTCCGTTCGGCACCCGTGGCGCGGCCGGTTCGATGATGGTCGGACGCTCCTCTTCCCGCGGGCCGCTGGTCCTGCACATCAATCCCGTGGGCGAGCAACACCCGCATTCCCAGAATCGGCGGGTCGCGGCGCTCGTTCTGGTCCTGGACCCAGCCACCCCGGCGCCGATCGATCCGGCGCTCGTGACGGCGGCCCTGGGCCTCACGCCGACGGAGGGCCGGTTGGCCGTTGCGCTGGCCGCCGGCCAGACCGTGCGCGACATTGCCCTTTCGACAGGCCGTACGGAGCAGACCGTACGCTGGCACCTGAAGCAGATCTTCCGAAAGCAGGGCATTTCACGGCAGGTCGACCTGGTGCGACGGGTGCTGAAGCTGGGGGGCGTTTCCGACTCTCGCTGACCCGGTTACGCATTAGAGAAACATATGTCGGATATCCATACCCCCTGTATCGAGTAGGCCATCAATCCGCGCGGGAGATTTCGTGAGGGGACAGGATCCGTTCGATCGTACTCTGGCACTGCTGCACGAGGCCACGCTCGACGATACGCGCTGGCTCGATGCCGCTTGCCAGTTGAACGAGACTTGCCGGACGCGGGGAAGTGCCCTGGTTCTCGTTGACGGGTGTTCTCCGGCCGACATGGAGTGCTGTTTTATCCGGTTCGCGTTGAATGGACAACGCCGCGAGGATTGGGAACGCAAGTATTTGGAGGACTATTTCCCGTGGGATCCACGCGTCGCGCGCGTCCTTCAGATGCCTTACGGCGAGCTGGTGCACACGCCCGATCTGTATACGGAGCGGGAGAAAAGGAACTCACCGGCTTATGAGGCGCTCCTCGATACGGAGGCGCAGAAGGGTCTCCATGTGCACCAGGCCGGGCCCTCGGGCTCCCGCGTCGCGTGGGCCATTGCCGACTCGTTGGAAGAGGGCTGGACGTCCGCTCAAGTCCGCCTGATCCACCATCTTCAGCCGCATGTATTCCGGTACCTGAGTATGCGCCAACAGCTGGCTGAGGCCAGGGCGCTCGGGACATCCCTCAGCGGGCTACTCGACAGCACCCGTCTGGGGGTCATCCAACTGGACGAGCGCGGGCGGATCGTGACGGCGAACGACCGAGCGCGGGGCTTCCTCGAGGAGGGCGCCGGGCTGGGCGACGAGGGAGGATTCCTGCACGCCTGGTTGCCGTTGGAGAACTCCGAACTGTCGCGCTTGCTGGCGAACGCGTTGCCATCGTTCGGTGCCCAGGGCCGCGCCGGCTCGATGTTGATCACGCGCTCTCTCGCTCCACCGCCTCTGGTCCTTCACATCAATCCGGTGGGCGAGCCGCAGGCCGAATGCCCTGGGCCGCGGGTCGCCGCACTGGTGCTGGTCGTGGATCCGGCCCGCCGCAGCCGGATCGATCCGAAGCTCGTCGCGGCGGCTCTCGGCCTCACGCCGATGGAGAGCGAGGTGGCCGTGGAATTGGCCGCGGGCCGTACCATCAGGGACATTGCCCGGTCGAAGGGCCGTTCAGAGGGGACCCTGCGCGCACACGTGAAGCGGATCTTCCGTAAGCAAGGCATTTCTCGGCAGGTGGATCTGGTGCTTCGGGTAATGACGGTGGAGGATATTTCCGACTCGCGCGACTGAGACGGCCGGCGTCGGCGCGGCGCTGGCGGGCCGGCGCCGGTTCTGACGGTTATGGCGTGCCGCCGCCCTTCAGCACCAGCAGGGTGTCGATCGCCGACGAGAAGGTGCCGAAGTCGGCGGCGCCCCGGATGGCCACGCTGTCGCCGAGGATGAAGTAGGGCGTGCTCGAGATCCCGGCCTGGGTCACGCTGGTGTAGTCACGCAGCACGAGCGGGGCCAAGGTGCTGTTGCGGACGCAGGAGCCGAACGACTCGGTGTCGATGTCGATCTCGTCCGCGTACTCGACGAACAGGGCGTAGGGGTCGGCCGCGCCGCTCCACTCGTCCTGACGCTCGAACAGGATGTCGTGCATGGGCCAGAACTTGCCCACGGCACCGGCACAGTAGGCGGCCTCGGTCGAGACGAAGGCTTGGGGATGTCCGGGGTTGGCGTACGCGATCCACAGGTAGCTGACCTTGCCCGCCGCGATGTACGCGCTGTCGATCCTCGTGAGCGTCTGCTCGTGGAACTGCCGGCAGAAGGGGCACTGGAAGTCCGAAATCTCCACCACCCGCACCGGTGCGCCCTCCTCGCCCTTGATGCGGCTGCGGTCCGCGCGTTCGCGGGCGACCTCGGCGTTGGCCGGTACGACCGAGCTTTCCTGCGTGCTCCCGGCCTCGGCCGCGCAGCCCGCCGAGGCGAGGACGATGCCCGGCAGCAGTGCCGCGACGACTCCGAAACGTGATCTGGCATTCAAGCCGGTTCTCCCGGTGAGAGGTCGGCGGCGGCCCGGTGCAGCGCCTCGAGTGCCTCGTCGAGATGGCGCTCTTCCGTATGCACGCTCCCGACGGACAAGCGTAGAACATAACGTCCGCCGAGTTCCGTGTGCGAGATGAAGGAGCGGCCCCCTGCGTTGACCCGGGCCAGGATCTCGCGGTTCCACCGGTCCTCCGTCGCCGGATCGCCCCCCGACGCTGCCCGGAAGCAGATGGTGCTGAAGGAAACGGGTGCGGCCAGTTCGAACACGCCGCCCTCGGTGAGCCGGTCCGCCGCCGCCTCGGCCATCGCGATGTGCCGCCGCATCGTCCCGGCGAGACCGTCGGTACCGACGCAGCGGAAGAGAACCCACAGCTTGAGCCCCCGGAAGCGGCGGCCGAGCGCGAGGCCGATGTCCATGAGATCGGTCTCGTCGTCCTCCGATTCGAGGTAGGTGGGGGTGAGGGCGAGCGACTCCCGGAAGGGAGTCACGTCCCGGTACAGGAGCACCGAACAGTCGAGCGAGGTCCCGAGCCACTTGTGGGGGTTGAGGACGATCGAGTCCGCCGTCTCCCAGCCGCGGAAGCGCGCGCGCTGTTCAGGGACCATCGCCGCCGGCCCCGCGTAGGCGGCGTCCACATGCAGCCAGACGCCGTGCCGCCGGGCCACCGCCGCCAGCGCCTCCACCGGATCGACGCTCGCGGTGGACGTCGTGCCGATGGTCGCGCACGCCATGGTGGGCCGCACGCCCCTCGCGAGGTCCTCCGTGATCGCCGCCTCGAGCGCCTCCGGCCGCATGCGGAATGCCTCGTCGACGGCGATGCGCCGCACGGAACGGTGCCCCAGCCCGGCGGCAAGCGCCGATTTCTCCACCGACGAATGCGACTGCTCGGAGGTATAGACCGCGAGGGCGGGGCCTCCGGCAAGGCCATCCGCCCGGACTCGCGTCCCGGCCAGTTCGCGCGCCGCCAGGAGAGCCGTGAAGGTGGCCGTCGACGCCGTATCGAGGATCAGCCCCGAGAAGGACGCCGGCAGGCCGACGGCCTGTCGCAACCAGTCCACCGCGGTGCGCTCGACCTCGGTCGCGGCGGGGGAGGTCCGCCACAACATTGCGTTGACCCCGACCGCGGCGATCAGGAGTTCCGCCACGATGCTCGGCGCCCGCGTGGAACTCGAGAAGTAGGCCAGGAAGCCCGGATGATTCCAGTGCGTGAGACCGGAGACGACATGCGCGTCGAAATCGGCCAGTACACGCTCGAACGGTTCCGGCTCCTTCGGCGGCCGCTCCCCGAGTGCGCTCCGCACCTGACCGGGTTCGACGGCCGGGAAGACGGGGAACTCTCCCACACGGCGCCGGTAATCGATCGTCCATTCGGAGGCGCGCCCGAGCGCCGCGCGCAACGTTTCGGGGCTCCAGTCCGCGGGCGCAGGGTCCGTGCGGGCGTTCTCGCGCGCAGGATCCGCCCTCTTCGTATGGTCCGGCATGCAAACTCCTGACTCGCTCGAGTCGCTGTGGCTTCTCGTGGCCGATCTCCGCCTCGCGGTCGAGGAAGAGATCGAGGCCGTGACGGCGGACCTCGTCCGCCGGGGCCTGGACCGGCCCGTACCTGCGCTCTCCGGGCGTTCGCGCGGCGAGGCGGGGACGGGATACCGGTACGCGTTCCAGATTGCGGGCGGAATGTACGACATCCGAGCGGACGACCGCGTCCGGATTCACACCGGTGGACGGGACGCGCTGGGCGTCGTCCAGCGCTTCGACCGCACACTCGGCCTCCTTCAGGCGGTGAGTCCCGAATGGCTGGGCGAGCGCCTCGACGGCGCGGAACTGGAGTTCGATCCCACCTGGCTTCTGCGTGAACTCTCTCTCCGGCTGGCCGAAGTGGCCGAGGACCCGGACGAGTTCTTCCCCGAGACGGTGCTCGAGGTGTTCGGCAGGCTCCCGCCCCGGCTGGGCCGGGATGCCCCGCAGCTCGCTTCGTCCGAAGACCTCAACGAACCGCAGCGCGACGCGCTGGGGCGCGTGCTGGGAAGCAGCGCCCAGCTCGTCTGGGGTCCGCCGGGAACGGGCAAGTCGCGACTCGTGGCGCGGGCCGCGCTGGAACTCGCCCGCCGCGGACGGGTGCTCGTCGCGGCGACGACGAACGGCGCGGTGGACGAGATCGCGCGCCGCCTCGCGTCGATCGCCGACCGGGCCCTCCTCGACGGGGATCGGATCATCCGGGTGGGGTTCGACCTCGGGAGCGCCCCGGACGCGCGGATCGATTTCGGGGCCGCCGTGGCGCGGCGGATCGAAGGCGGGGCCGGCGGTGTGGATCGCACGCTCGCGGGTCTGGAGGGGCAGTTCGGGGCGATCGCCCGCCCGGGGGCGAATGCGGGGGCCGGGAAGCGCGGGGACGCCTCCGCCCTCAATCCCTACGCCCGCGCGGGCCGCCTGCTCTCGCTCGCCAGGTCGCGCGGAGACGCGGAGGCCGCGCGGGCCCTGGGCCGCGCACTGCTCGAGATCACCCGGCAGGCGGAGCGCGTGCTCGAGGAGGCCGACATCGTCCTCACCACCTTCGCCCGCCTCTCGATCCGGGAGGAACTCCGCCGGCTGCGGTTCGAGTCCCTCCTCATCGACGAGGCCAGCACGGCGCCGCTCCCCTACGTGGCGCTCGCGGCGTCGCGAGTGGCGGGACCCGCGATCGTCGTGGGAGACTTCCAGCAACTGCCGCCGGTCGTCACGAGTACGGCCGCGACGGCGGAGCGGTGGCTCCGGACGGATCTGTTCCGGGAAGTCGGCGTGGTGAATGACGCGCGCGACGCGGGTCTGCCGTCCGCGAGCGACGGACTCTGCGCGATGCTGGACCTCCAGTACCGGATGGCCCCCGGCATTCGCGAGCTGGTGAGCGAGTTCTTCTACGGCGGGCGCCTGCGGGACGCGCCGGAAGTGCGGGACCGGGCGACGAAGGGCCGCCCGGTGACGGTGCTCGACACGAGCGGGCTCGACCCCCGGGTCGAACGGGCGGACGGATCGCGCCGCAACCGGACCCACGCGGAGGTCGTGGCGGACTTCCTCGCGCAGGCCGCGAGAGAAGGCTTCGCCGAAATCGCCGTGGTGTGCCCCTACCGGGCGCAGACGCGGCAGCTGCGGGACCTCGTCCGGCGCCGGCTCGGGCGCGCGGCCCCGGCCGATCTCCAGATCAGTACCATCCACCGCTTCCAGGGCCAGGAGAAGAGGCTCGTCGTCATCGACACGGTGGACGCGCCGCCGGGACGCAGCTGGTTCCTGGACGAGCGGCGAAACCGCGACTTCCCCCGGCTCCTCAACGTCGCGCTCTCCCGCGCCCGGGAGCGTCTCGTCATCGTGGCCACCGTCTCCGGACTCAGGCGGACGCTTCCCGCGGATGCCCTCCTGAACCGCCTGCTCGAACACCTGGTTCGGTCGGGTTCGCGCGTATCGGCGCGCCCCGCGGACCTCTGGTCCGGACGATGAGCCCCTATCGAAACCCGTGCCGACGGCAGCGACGAAACGCAAAACAGAGAATTCTGTTCCCGGATCGTTAGGGGAATCGCGCATCTCGTTGACGAACTTTTTGAAAAACTGCGACTCGGTCCCATCGGGGATTGACGATGGAAAAAAATCTTTTTAGTATTAGTGTGTGCCAAGGGAAGCGGTACCGACCTACCGGAGGTCGAGGCCGACGACCGCACCGCGAGTCGCCCGATGCGGGATCGCGAGCTGGGGCGCGCACCCCGGGGTTCGGAGGCGACGGAGTTCCGGCGACGGGACGAAGTGGCCAAGGAACGAGGGATCACGCACAGCTGGATCGGGCAACTGGTACCGAGGCTCGCAGAGATCCTGAAAGACCGCGCAAGCTAACAGGATCGGGCGGTTGATAGCCGTAAACAAGCCTCCTCGCTCAGCCCCTGACGCCCTCTGGGCGGCCAGGGGCTGAGTGCATCTACCCCCTGTGGCTCCGACGTCCCGTGCGCCGGGAAGCGGACGGGAACACCGGGGAGGATTTCCCTCGGGAGGCCCCACTCCTCCACACCGGCATTCCCGCATCGCCGGTTGTTCCGAGTGGGAGAGGGCGTCGACCGCACCGGCGATATTTTTTCAAAAAAAGTATGTCCACAAAATGTGGATATCATGTCCATAAAAAGTTGATTTGTCGTGGACGGAGCGACACCGTCGCTCGACGCCCAAACTCGACGCATCTTTTTGCGGGCCCGGGTTTTCCACTTCCCGTGGAGAAGTCGGCGCACTGAGAACCGGGGGAGGCCGCATAATTGCGAGTCGTGATCCAGCGGGTCAGCGGGGCCCGGGTGAGAGTCGGAGGCGAGGTCGTGGGCCGGATCGGCCTCGGCCTGGTGGTCCTCGTGGGGTTCGCGCCGGAAGATTCCGAGGCCGGGATGCGCTGGATGGCGGACAAACTGTGGGGCCTGCGCGTGTTCGCGGACGACGAGGGCCGCATGAACCGGTCGGCGCGCGAGGCGGGGGCGGCGCTGCTCATCGTCTCACAGTTCACCCTCTACGGCGATGCATCCCGCGGCAGGCGCCCCTCCTTCGTGGGTGCCGCGCGGCCCGCCGCGGCCCGCGCGCTGTACGAGCGGTTCGTGGCGCTGTGCCGGGAGGGTGGTGAGGTGGCGGAAGGCGAGTTCGGCGCGATGATGGAGGTGGAGTTGACGAACGACGGGCCGGTGACCCTGCAGCTGGAGCGCTGAGCTTGCGTCCGCTGAGGATCGGGATCATCGGCTCGGGCGTCGCGACCGCGCGGGAGGCCGACCTGGCGCGGGCCGCGGGGGCGACCGTCGCCCGCGCCGGCGCGATCGTCGTCTGCGGCGGCATGGGCGGCGTCATGCAAGCCGCCTCGGAGGGCGCCGCGGACGAGGGAGGTACGGTGGTCGGGATCCTGCCCGGTTCCGATGCGGCCGGCGCCGCGAGCGCGGTCACGATCCCGATCCCCACGGGACTCGGCGAGGCGCGCAACGTGCTGGTGGCGCGGGCCTCGGAGGCGGTCGTCGCGATTGCCGGCGAGTGGGGGACGCTGAGCGAAGCGGCGTTTTGCCGGAAGTTCGGTATCCCCGTGATCGGACTCGCCTCGAGGCTCCCCGAGGGCGTCACCGATGAGACCGCGGACGGCGCGGTGGAGGCCGCGGAGCGCGCCCTCGAACTCGCCGCGGGCCGGAGGGCGAGGCCCGCGTGACCGGGTTCGTGCTCTTCGGCGGTATCCTGCTCGTGCTCCTCGCCACGATCATCTGGGCCGCGATACGGGCCGGAGAGGACACGGGGGCGGCGCTCGGGGCCGCCGAGCGCCGCGACGCCGCGGTCGAGGCGCTCCGGGATCTCGAACTGGAGTACCGCACCGGCAAGCTCTCCAACGAGGAGTACACGGCCGTCCGCGAGCGCCTGGAGCGGGAGGCCCTGGAAGCGCGTAACGCCGCGGCCTCGGGGGCGGAGGCCGGCCGTGCCCGCAGCCCCGGGGATGGCCCCGAGTCCCCGGGAAGCTGCCCGGGTTGCGCATCGTCGCTGGGCGGCGATGAGGCCTTCTGTCCCGCGTGCGGGACCGCCCTCGCGACCCGCGGTTGACGTCCGGTTGAGACCCGCTCGCACACTGGTTGGAAGCCAGCGGCCGGCGCGGTCGGACGGAAACCGAAGAAATTGCGAAAGGTCGAGAATCATGGTATCCTCAAGCTCCGTCGCGACGGGCCGCAACCGACCCGACGAAACCCCCGGCCATGGGCGGTCGGGTCGTCAAACACGCGGACCCTCGGAATCCGGGAGAGTGAAATGGGTGTGGAGATGAACGAGGAGCAGAAAAAGGCGCTTTCCGTCGCCCTCAACCAGATCGAGCGGGCCCACGGGAAGGGGGCCATCATGAGACTCGGGACCGACGGGGCCCGGATCCGGATCCCGGCCATCTCGACCGGGGCGCTGAACCTGGATCACGGCACGGGGATCGGAGGGATTCCGAGGTCGCGCGTCAGCGAGATCTTCGGCCCGGAATCTTCCGGAAAGACGACCCTCACGCTGCATGTGATCGCCAACGCGCAGAAGGACGGGGGCGTGGCGGCCTTCATCGACGCCGAGCACGCGCTCGACGTGGGGTATGCTCAGAAGCTGGGCGTCGACATCGAGAACCTGCTCGTCTCGCAGCCGGACACCGGCGAACAGGCGCTCGAGATCGCGGAAGTGCTCGTTCGGTCCGGTGCGCTGGACGTCATCGTGATCGACTCCGTCGCGGCGCTCGTCCCGCGCGCGGAGATCGAGGGCGAGATGGGGGATTCCCACGTCGGCCTGCAGGCGCGGCTCATGTCGCAGGCGCTCCGCAAGCTGACGGGAGCCATCGGCCGCTCGAACACCGCCGTCATCTTCACGAACCAGATCCGCGAGAAGATCGGCGTGATGTACGGGAGTCCCGAGACGACGACGGGCGGCCGGGCGCTGAAGTTCTACGCGTCGCTCCGGCTCGACATCCGCAGGATCGCGTCGATCAAGGAAGGCACGAACCTGGTCGGCAGCCGGACGCGCGTGAAGATCGTCAAGAACAAGTGCGCGCCGCCGTTCAAGCAGGCCGAGTTCGACATCATGTTCAACCAGGGCGTGAGCCGGGAAGGCCTCCTGGTCGACATGGGCGAGCAGCACGGCATCGTGAATCGCGCCGGAGCCTGGTACTCCTACGGAGACGACGTCCGGCTCGGCCAGGGCCGCGAGAATTCGAAGGCCTTCCTGCGGGAGAATCCCGACATCGCGGAGGAAATCGAGGCCCGGATCCGCGAGGAACTCGGGATGACGGTGCCGGCCCCGGACGATGCCGCGAAGGGTGGGCCCTCGGACAAGGCCGCCGGCAAGGCCGGCGCGTCGATGAATCAGGCGGCGCGCCGCTGAATCGCGGCGCCGGCCGCGGCCCATCGCCGGCCGCGGCCGGTGCGGGAAGAGGGCGCCGTCCTTTCGGCCCGTCGCACCGCCCATGCCTGAAGTAACCGGTCTCTCTCCGGCGAAGCGCCGGTCCGGCTGGACGGAGATCCAACTCGACGGGGCCGCCCCCTGCCTGCTTCCCGATGAGGACGTGTACCGCCTGCGGCTCGAGGTCGGGGCCGACCTCGGCGAGACCGAGCTCGCCGCCGTACGTACGTCCGCGGCCCGGGCCGAGGCGATGCGAGTGGGGCTGCGATACCTTGCCGTCCGTCCGCGGAGCCGCCGGGAAGTAGAGCGACGGCTGCGGCGGGATCGCATCGATCCGGCGGGGATCGAGCGCGCCCTGGAACGGCTGGAAGCGCTGGGGTATCTGGACGACGGGGAGTTCGCGGCCGCCTTCGCCCGCGACCGTATTCGGCTGCGGCCGTGCGGGGTTCGGAGGATGCGGTCCGATCTCCTGGCGCGAGGCGTGTCGCCCGAGGCTGCCGAGCGGGGGATTCGCGCCGCGATGGCCGAAGAAGGGGTCACGGAGGGCGCGCTGCTCGAGCGCGTCGCCGTAAGGCGGGCGTCGAGGCTGAAGGAGACGGAACCGGCAGCGGCGCGCCGCCGCCTGTTCGCCTATCTGGCGAGGCGGGGGTTCTCCGCGGGGAGCGTTCGGGCCTGGACCGAGGCATATTGGCCTGAGGACGACGGCTCGGGCGCGTAGCGCGGGCGAGGCCGCCGGCTTGCCGCCGGGCCGGCCGCCGGCAACGGGAAAACCGAATACAGCGGGTCGGAAGATCAGACGATGAAGGCGGACGAACTCAGGGGCCGGTTCATCTCATACTTCGAGCGACAGGGGCATCTGCACCTGCCCAGCGGTTCGCTCGTCCCCGCGGGTGACCCGACCCTCATGTTCACGAATGCCGGGATGGTGCAGTTCAAGGGCATCTTCACGGGGGAAGCGGAGCGTCCGGGCCCGAGCGCCGTCACCTCCCAGAAGTGCCTGCGCGTCAGCGGCAAACACAACGACCTCGAGGAGGTGGGGCGGACCGCCCGCCACCACACCTTCTTCGAGATGCTCGGGAACTTCTCCTTCGGGGACTACTTCAAGCGCGAAGCCATCGGCTACGCGTGGGAGTTCGTCACGGGCGACCTGGGGCTCGAACCCGACCGGCTTTGGGCCACGGTGCATCACGACGACGACGACGCCTTCGACCTGTGGCTCGAGTTGACGGCGATCCCGGAGGCGCGCATCCGCCGGCTGGGCGACAAGGACAACTTCTGGCAGATGGGGGACACGGGTCCGTGCGGCCCCTGCTCGGAGATGCACTACGATCTGCGGGTGGAGCTGGACGACCGGATCACCGACGACCAGTTCGAGGCCGCGGGCGAGGCGGACCGGATCATCGAGTTCTGGAACCTCGTGTTCATGCAGTTCGACCGCGCGCCCGACGGGACCGACACCCCGCTCCCGGCGCCCTCGATCGACACGGGGGCCGGGCTCGAGCGTATCGCGGCCCTCCTGCAGGGCGTGGGTACGAACTACCACACGGATCTCTTCCTCCCGCTCATCGACGCGGCACAGGAAGGGCTCGGGCTCGAGTACTCGCTCGCGCCGGAGGACTGGGAGGATGGCGTCGCGTTCCGGGTGCTGGCGGATCACGCGCGGGCGGTCGCGTTCCTGCTCGCGGACGGCGTGTTTCCCTCGAACGAGAAGCGCGGCTACGTGCTGCGCCGGATCCTCCGCCGCGCGGTCCGGCACTACTGGCTTCTGGGGCGCCGCGACCCGATGCTCCACGACCTAGTCGGCGTCGTGGTCGACCAGATGTCGCCCACCTTCCCCGAACTTGAGGCGCGGCGGGAGCACCTGCTCGCAACCACCGAGGCGGAGGAAGAACTCTTCCTTTCGACGATCGAGGGAGGGATGAGCGAGATCGACCGCGCGATGCCGCCCGGCGGCACGGGGACGGTGGCGGGCGAGGTCGCCTTCAAGCTCAAGGACACCTATGGCATCCCCGAGGACCTCACCGGGTTGATCGCCCGCGAGCGGGGCTACGACATCGACTGGAAGGGCTTCAACGAGGCCCTCGAGGCCCAGCGCGCCCGATCTCGTTCCATCGCTGGCGGCCGATTTCTGCCACAGCCGGCCTACCCACCGTCCGCATCAGCGGCGTGGTCGCCCCCCTCCGCTTTCGACAGGAGTTTGTGGGCCACTCGGATCTCGAAGTCGAAACGGACTGCCGGCGCTGGGTCCACGACGGCGTGCACGCGTTCCTGCTGGAACGGAATCCGTTCTATCTCGAGAGTGGCGGCCAGATCTCCGACACCGGGCGCGTGGTCGGCGACGGGTGGGCCGTCGATGTGACCACCGTCCGGGGCGCTGACGGGCGGACCGTCGTAGCGGGGCCGCTGGCCGAGGGCTCGCTGCCCGATGCCGATGGAGTGGTCGAGGACTCCGTGTTCGCGCAGGTCGACCCTCGGCGGCGCGAGACGGAGCGGAATCACACGGCGACCCACCTCCTGCACGCGGCGCTGCGGCGCCGGCTCGGGGAACACGTCTTCCAGGCCGGCTCGCTGGTAGCGCCGGATCGCCTCCGCTTCGACTTCAGCCACCGGGGTCCGCTCACCGAAGAGGAGCGGGCGGATATCGAGGGGGAGGTCACCGGGGGGATCCTCGCGAATCCGGCCATCCTCTCCTCGCTGCGGGGGTACGACGAGGCGATCGCGGCGGGGGCGATGGCGCTCTTCGGGGAGAAGTACGGGGATGTCGTGCGGGTGATCGAGATTCCCGGCCTGAGTCTGGAGCTGTGCGGGGGCACGCATACGCGCACGACGGGGCAGATCGGGTCGTTCAGGATCGTCTCCGAGACGGGGGTCGCGGCGGGGATCCGGCGCATCGAGGCCGTGACGGGGCATGGGGCCTACGAGCGCGAACTCGAACGGGACCGGCTGCTCGCCCGGCTGACCGAGCAACTGCGGTGCCGGCCGGACGACCTGGCGGCCCGCATGGAGCGGCTCCTCGATGAGCGCGACCGGCTGGCGAGCGAGGTGGAGGGCCAACGCGGCGAGGCGACGGCGCGGCAGATCGAGGCTCTCCTCGCCGCGGCCGGAACGAACGGAGCCCGGTTCGTGTCGGGGCGCATCGAGGTGCCCGCCGGGACGGATCTGGGCGACCTCGCCGATCGCGTCCGCGGGGGGCTGGGGTCGGGGGCCGCGGTCCTCCACATCGTCTACCCCGACAAGGACCGTCACGCGTTCATGTCCGTGGTGTCGGACGACCTCATACAGCGCGGACTCAAGGCGGGCGATCTGGTGCGCGCCTCGAGCCGCGCGACGGGATCCGGCGGGGGAGGCGGGGCCCGCTTCGCGCAGGGCGGGGTGGGAGACCCCACTCTCGCCGAGGAAGGGCTCGGGGCCGCGAGGGTCCTGGCGTCCGCCCGGATCCCGGCTCTGTCCGGTTGATCGCATGAACGTGACCCACGTGACCGGCCCGTCGATCACACTCGAGACGTGGTTGCAGGCCCGGCTCCGGGAGGCGCCGCTGGAGCTGGCGGACGCGATCCGCTCGCTGGTGGTCGGCGTCCCGAGCGACGACGAGGAGGGGCTCGTGTCCGTGGCCCTCGACGCGTTGGAGACCGTCGCCAACGGGGAGGGAACTCGCGGGAGTGCGATCAACCTGCTGGCGGCCGACGCGATCCTCACGTACGCGTTCGAAGCCGCCGCCGAACCGGGCCTCGGCGGGAGCGCGGCCCGGGCGCTTCGCCTCGCGCGTCGGATCGGTCCGTGCGGCGTGATCGGCGAGCGCTTCCACACGCGCGCCGAGGCGCGGGAAGACGCCGGATGAGCGGGAGTCTGCCCGGGCTGGCGGGCAAGCGCGTACTCGTGACGGGTGGCTCGCGCGGGATCGGCCGTGCGACGGTGCGCGGTCTCGCGGCTTCCGGCGCGTCCGTCGGGATCGCCTATCACCGGGCTGCGGATGAAGCGCGACGAGCGATCGAGGAGGCGCGAGAACTGGCCCCGGAAGGGACCCACTGGTGCGCGGGGGGCGACCTCGCCGAGCCCGCGGAGTGTCGCGCGCTGTTCGAGCGTGCGGACGCCGAGTTCGGCGGCCTGGATGGCTTCGTCGGCAACGCCGGCATCTGGAACGTGGACCCGAGGCCGATCGAGGCGCTCGGTCCGGATGAATGGCGCCGAATGCTCGACATCAACCTCACGTCGATCTACGCCGGCACGCGGGAGGCCGCGCGCCGTATGGGGCCGGACTCCCGCATCGTCCTCGTCTCCTCGACCGCGGCCCAGCGAGGGGAGGCGGAGCACAGCCACTACGCGGCATCGAAGGGCGCCATCAACGCGTTCTGCAAGTCGATCGCGATCGAACTCGGACCGCGCTCGATCAACGTGAACGCCGTCGCCCCGGGGTGGGTCGCCACGGACATGTCCGCGCCCGCGCTCCAGGGCGAGGCGGGCCGTGCCGCCCTGGCCCTGATCCCGCTCGGGCGCGTCGCGACGCCCGAGGATATCGCCGGGCCGATCTGCTTCCTCCTCTCCGACGCCGCCCGTCACATCACCGGCGAGATCCTCAACGTGAACGGCGGCAGCGTGCTGTGCGGCTGAGTCCCGACCGCCCGCGCGGAAACGCTGCGAGGCTCGGGGTTTCAAGGGTCCTCCCGTGACCGGACTCGATCCGGGCCGCCTCGCGCCGCCCGAAGGTTTCCGCCGCACTGCACGGCGACTCGAGCGCGCGGGCTTCGAAGCCTGGGGCGTGGGCGGATCCCTCCGCGACACCTTCGTGCTACAGCTCTTGGGGGATACCGTTGCGAACCCGCCGGAATGGGATCTCGCGACGGACGCGCGGCCGGATGAGGTCATGGAGCTGTTCCGGCGTACCGTGCCCGTCGGGGTGTCCCACGGAACCGTGCGCGTCCTGGACGGGGACGAGCACGTCGAAGTCACGACCTTCCGGCGCGACGTGGAGACCGATGGCCGGCACGCCCGCGTGGTCTTCGCGTCGTCGATCGAGGAGGACCTGGGGCGGCGCGACTTCACGGTGAACGCGATCGCGTGGCGGCCGGCGTCGGGCCACGTCCGGGACCCGTACGGCGGCCTGGCGGACATCGAGTCCGGGATCCTGCGCGCCGTGGGCGATCCCGGGGCCCGCTTCCGCGAAGACTATCTGCGGGTGCTGCGCGGGTTCCGGTTCGCCGGACGCTTCGGCTGGGCGGTGGAGCCGGGCACGGACGAGGCGCTGCGGGAGGCGGTCGACGGCCTGGCCGTGCTGTCGGCCGAGCGCGTCCGGGAGGAGTTGATGAAGGTGCTGGGCGACCCGAATCCGTCCGCGGGGCTCGACCTGTACGCGACGCGCGGGGCGCTCGCCCACTGGTACCCCGAGCTGCTCGGGCTCGCCGCCGACCGGGGCGCATGGCTGGCCGCGCTCGGCGCCGTGGATGCCGTCCCGGCGCGGGAACTGAAGGTACGGCTGGCTCGGTTGGTCGTTTCCGCGGCCGACACGCCGGAGGGGCGGGCGGAGGTCGCCGAGGCGCTGCTGTCGCGGCTCAGGTTCTCCAACGCCGACCGGCGCCATGTCACGCGGCTGTCGCGGCTCTTCCTCCCGTTCGTGGGGCCCACGGACTCCGCCGCGGAGCACCGACGCTGGCTCGCTTCCGCCGGCGAGGCGTGGGAGGACGTCTTCGCGCTGCACTTCGCCGGGGCGCGCGCCGAAGAGGCGGAGCGGGCGGAGCAGGCGGAGCGCTACCTGGAGGCGACCCGCGAGCGCGTGCGCCGGGAGTGGCTCGACGAGCCGCCGCTCAGCCTCGCCGACCTCGCGGTCAGGGGCGACGATCTCATCGAGCTCGGGATGTCTCCGGGTCCGCTCGTGCGGCTCCTGCTCGAGGAACTGCTGGAGCAGGTGCTCGAGGACCCGGGCCGCAACGACCGCGCGCGCCTGCTCGGGGAGGCCGGGCGGCTGATCGAGATGGGCGTGCTCACCGAGGCATCCCGGCCGGGCGGCGGATCCGGCGGCCCCCCCGCCGGCGATGAGCCACCAGGGTCCGATGCCTGACGAACCGAGCCTGTTCCCGGGTCTGGAGCCGCGTGCGCAGCGCTCCGCCGCCGCCACCGCCGCCGCGCCTCTCGCCGCCCGTATGCGGCCGCGCTCGCTGGACGAATTCGTCGGCCAGTCGAAGCTCGCGGGGGAGGGCCGGCCCCTGCGCCAGCTCATCGAGAGCGGCCGCGTGCCGAGCCTCATCTTCTGGGGTCCGCCCGGGACCGGGAAGACGACCCTCGCCGGGCTGCTCGCCAGCCGCATGGAGGCCGCGTTCATCCCCTTCTCGGCGGTCACGGACGGGATCCCCCGCGTGCGCAAGATCCTCGAGGAGGCGAAGGCGCGCCGGGCCGCCACCGGCCGCGGCACCGTCCTCTTCGTGGATGAGATCCACCGCTTCAACCGGGCGCAGCAGGATGCCCTCCTCCCGCACGTCGAGCGCGGCGCGGTCACGCTGATCGGGGCGACGACCGAGAACCCGAGCTTCGAGGTCGTGGGGCCGCTCCTCTCCCGCACCCGCGTGTTCGTGCTCGACCCGCTGGCCCCGGAGGAAGTCGGCGAGATCTGCGCCCGCGCGCTCCGCGACCCGAAGCGCGGGCTCGGGGCCTACGGTCTCACGATCGATGCGGACGCCCTCTCCCGCCTCGGGATCGAGGCCGACGGGGACGCCCGGAGGGCGCTGAACGCGCTTGAAACGGCGGCGGACCTGGCCCGCGCCAACGGTGCGCCCGCGATCACCGTCGAGCATGTGGCGGCAGCGCTGCAGAAGCGGTTCGCGCGCTACGACAAGTCGGGCGAAGAGCATTTCAACCTCATTTCCGCCCTCCACAAGGCGGTGCGCGGCTCCGACGTGGACGCGGCCCTCTACTGGCTCGCCCGGATGCTGGACGGCGGGGAGGACCCCCTGTACCTGGCACGGCGTCTCGTGCGCATGGCCTCCGAGGACATCGGCCTCGCCGACCCCGGCGCGCTCGCCGTCACGATCGCGGCGCGGGACGCGTACCACTTTCTCGGCAGCCCGGAAGGTGATCTCGCGCTCGCACAGGCCGTCACGTATCTGGCCATCGCCCCCAAGTCCAACGCGGTCTATCGGGCCTTCGGCGCCGCATCCGGCGCGGCCCGCGAGACGCCGGCCGCGCCCGTGCCCCTCCACATCCGGAACGCACCCACGCGTCTCATGAAGGAACTCGGCTACGGGTCGGGGTACCGTTACGATCACGACGAGGCAGACGGCGTGGCCCGCCAGTCGTACCTTCCCGATTCGCTGCGCGGGAGGACCTGGTACGATCCCGGCGCCCGCGGGTGGGAAGTCGAGGCTCGGCGCAGGCTCGAGCGTATCCGTCGGCTCCGGCGACCGCGCGCAGGCCGGACCGGGGGAGGCCGCGGAGGAGGAGCTTTCATCGACAGAATGACATCGAACGACGCGGCCGAGCGCGCGATCCTGGTCGGCGCGCCGCCCGTCGACATGCCGCAGGAAACCGTCGACGAGCACCTCGAGGAACTCGCCCGGCTCGCCGGTACGGCGGGTGCGGACGTCCGCGGCGTCGT
Organism: Candidatus Palauibacter sp.; assembly: GCF_965216145.1. GTDB lineage: Bacteria > Gemmatimonadota > Gemmatimonadetes > Palauibacterales > Palauibacteraceae > Palauibacter. The sequence continues at coordinate 252,940 of NZ_OZ244149.1, read as the reverse complement.
GATTCAGCGTCTTCGAACGCCCAGCGCCGCGACGTATATCGGCAAAGGAAAAGTCGAGCGACTGGCCCGGATGCTCCACGAACACGAGGCGACGCTCGCCATCTTCGACGAGGAGCTCTCGCCGGCCCAGGGGGCCAACCTCGAAGCCGCACTCGGCATGCGCGCGCTGGACCGAACCGAACTCATCCTCGACATATTCGCGCTCCGAGCCCGGACCTCGGAGTCGAAACTCCAGGTCGAACTCGCCCAGCTTCAATACATGCGGACGCGGCTCAAGCGCATGTGGACCCACCTCTCGCGCGAGGGAGGCGGCATCGGCGCCCGCGGGCCCGGCGAGCAGCAGATCGAGACCGACCGCCGCCTGATCGACCGGCGGCTGGCCCGGCTGCGGCACAAGCTCGACCACATCGCCAGGGCGCGCGTCACCCAGCGCCGCGCACGGAGCGAGCAGTTCAAGGTGGCGCTCGCCGGGTACACGAACGCCGGAAAGTCGTCCATTTTGCGCGGCCTCTCCGGCACCGAGGTCTTCGTGGAGGACCGGCTGTTCGCCACGGTCGACTCGGCGACGAGGGTTTGCGATCTCGACGGGCCCGGCCCGATCCTGCTCACCGACACCGTGGGCTTCATCCGGAAGTTGCCCCACCATCTGGTGGCTTCGTTCAGGGCCACGATGGAGGAATTGTCCGAGGCCGATCTCCTGTTGCACGTGATCGATGCGTCGTCGCCGAACTGGGAGGCGCAGCGGGATGCGGTGGAGGCGGTGCTGGCGGAGGTCGGCGCGGCGGACCGCCCGGTCCTGCACGTCTTCAACAAGATCGACCGGCTCACGCACGAGGAGGAACGGGCTCTCCGCGAGCGGGCGGTCGCGGCGGCGCGTCCGCACGTCCTGACCTCGGTTCTCGAGGAGGGAGGACTGGACCCGCTGCGCGAGGCGCTCCAGGCCGCGATGCGGGCTCGGCTGGAGACGGTGCGGGTGAGCCTGCCGGCGGGAGATGGCGCCCGGCTCGCTGAAGCCTATCGCGAAGGCGAAGTGCTGGAGCGGGCGTACGAAGAGGGCCGGGTCGTTATTCTTGCGCGCGTGCCGGCCGGCGTGATCGGCCGCTGGCGCGAGAGCGGCCTGACCGTGGAACAGGCCGACGCCGCCTAGCAACGGCCAGACCCTTTGCCGCGGGCCGCCAGGCCAGGCCAGGACCGGAGCACACCATGGCGAACACCAGTTTTCTGCACCTGATCGACTGCCGGCTCTGCGTGAACATCGACCACGTGGCGACCGTGCGGCAGGCGCGCGGCACCGACGAGCCGGACCCCGTGCGCGCCGCCGTGCTGGCCGAGCTGGGAGGGGCGAACGGGATCACCGTGCATCTGCGCGAGGACCGCCGCCACATCCAGGACCGCGATGTCGAACTTCTGCTGAGCACCGTCCGCACCTTCGTGAACCTCGAGCTGGCGGCCCAGGAGGAGGTCCTCGCCCTGGCCGAACGCTGGGAGCCGGGCCAGGCCACCCTCGTCCCGGAGAAGAGGGAAGAGCTGACGACCGAGGGCGGGCTCGACCTGTCCGCCGATCCGGCTCGCATCCGCGCCGCGGTGGAGCGGCTGCGGGACGCCGGGATCCGCACCTCACTCTTCATCGACCCGGACCCCGGGGCCGTCGACGCGTCCGCGGAACTGGGTGCCGACGCGATCGAACTGCATACCGGCGAGTACGCCAACGCGCCGGACCAGGCCAGCGCCGACCACGAACTCGTGCGCCTGGAAGATGCGGCGACGCGGGCCGCGGCGGTCGGCCTCGGCGTGCACGCAGGGCACGGGCTCACCTATGAGAACGTGCGGCCGGTGGCGGCCATCGGGGAGTGCGAGGAACTCAACATCGGCCACTCGATCGTGAGCCGCTCGGTGCTCGTGGGCATGGAGCGCGCGGTGCTCGAGATGTCGGATCTCGTGCGCGAGGCGCGGGGGTGAGAAGCCGGATCACGGTTCTCGTCGGCGTCCTCGTCTCGATCGCCCTCCTCTTCTACGCGCTCCGGGACGTCTCAGCCGCCGAACTCCTGCGACACCTGGGCGAGGCCGATCCGTGGCTGCTGCTGGCCGCCACGGTCGTCGCCACGCTCACCTTCCACCTGCGCGCGATCCGATGGCGGATCCTCCTCCGTGCCTCCGACGGGCACATCCCGTTCGCCTCGAGATATGCCGCCGTGTGCATCGGGTTCATGGCCAACAACGTCCTCCCGGGCCGTCTCGGGGAGTTCGCCCGCGCCTACTCGCTCACGCGCATCGAACCGGTGTCGCTCAGCGCGTCTCTCGCTTCGCTCGTGGTAGAGCGCCTGCTCGACGCGATCGTCCTCATGGTGTTCCTGGTCCCGGCCTTCCTCATCGGCGGCGTCGACGAGGCCGCGTCGGGCACCCTGAGGGACTTCTTCACGGTGGTCGTCATCCTCGTCTCGCTGAGCCTGATCACGTTCGGGCTGCTCGTCCGTTTCCCGGGCCGATTCCTGCGGCTGGCGAGGAAATGGTCCCACCGGCTCGGCCCCGACCGGATGGCGGACCGGATCTCCGAGATCCTCACCGCGTTCGTGGAGGGACTGGGCGCGCTGCGCCACGCGCACGTCTTCGCCCGCGCGATGCTGTGGTCGTTCGTCGTCTGGGGCTGGAACGCGTTCTCCTTCTACCTCGGGTTTCTCGCCTTCGACATCCGCGAGCCGGGCTTCGAGGGCGCCCTTGTCCTCCAGACGACGATCAGCTTCGCGGTCGCGATCCCGTCCACGCCGGGCTTCTTCGGACCGTTCGAGACCGCGGCCCGCCTGGCGCTGGAACTCCATCAGATCGAACCGGCGCGCATCATCAGCTTCGCGGCGGGCTACCACATCCTCACCTTCATCCCCATCACCGTGCTCGGGATCTGGTACATGCGGCGGCTGGGGATCAGCCGGAAGGAGTTCGGTCGGAGCGCGGCGCCGACGCCGGAGGCCTCGGGATGACACCCGCCCACGGTGCGCCCGGGTCCATTGGGACCGCCGAGGCGCACGCGAAGATCAACCTGCGGCACCGGGTGTTCGCACGGGACGAGAGGGGCTTTCACGGGGTCGAGACGCTGCTCGCCCGCACCAGCCTGACCGACACGGTCAGCCTCTTCGAGGCCGGGCCGGAGGCGGCCGGTGGTGGCGTGAACCTCTCGCTCGAGGGCCCGCGGGCGGCCGGCGTGCCCGAGGGACCCGAGAACCTGTGCTGGCGTGCGGCGGAGCGGTTCCTGGAGCGCGCGTTCCCGAAGCGGGGGCGCCCCGGCGTCCATATCCGTCTCGAGAAGCGGATCCCCATGGGCAGCGGCCTCGGCGGCGGGAGCGCGGACGCCGGCGCGACGCTGCGGCTTCTTGCGCGCCGCTGGCCCCGGCTCGAGGAGCGGGATGTGGTGGAACTGGCCGGCGAGGTCGGGAGCGACGTGCCGTTCGCGTTCACCGGGGTGCCGATGGCGCTGGGGTGGGAACGCGGCCGCCGCCTCCTGCCGCTCCGGCCGCCACGGCCCCGCCCGGCGCTCCTCGTCTGCTCCCCGATCCATGTCTCGACGCCGGAGGCCTATCGCTGGCTGGGCCGGGGCGACGCGGACCCCGGATCGGCTTCGGTGCTCCCGGGCGCCACCCGTCTGGCGGACTGGGAATCCCTCGAGCGGCTCATTCGGAACGACCTCGAGGCGCCGGTCCTCGCCCGCCACCCGGAGCTGTTGGAGACCCTCGAGCGGCTCCGGTCGTGCGAGCCGGCGGCGGCCGGGATGACGGGATCGGGCTCCGCCCTGTTCGCCGTCTTCCGCAACGAGGCGGAACGCAGCCGCGCCCGGCACCAACTCTCCGCTGCGGCGGGCGGGCGGATGCCGGAACTCGTGGACGTCCAACTCCCCGTCTAAGGCGTCGGGACGCCGTTTCAGCGATTGACTCGGTCGGGCGCCGCGCGCCATCTTCGGCGCTTCTGGCCCCTCGTCTAATGGCAAGACACCGGCCTTTGGAGCCGGTGATCCAGGTTCGACCCCTGGGGGGCCAACTTATGTCAGACTCAGACTGCGACCCGGCGCCCCGGGACGCCGGGCACCGGGCCAACCGGCTCGCGCGCGAGAAGAGCCCCTACCTCCTCCAGCACGCCTTCAACCCCGTGGACTGGTATCCGTGGGGCGAGGAGGCGTTCGAGCGGAGCCGGGCCGAGGACCGTCCCATCTTCCTCTCGATCGGCTACGCCACCTGTCACTGGTGTCACGTCATGGAGCACGAGTCGTTCGAGGACCCGGATGTGGCGGCGCTCCTCAACCGCGACTTCATCTCGATCAAGGTGGACCGCGAGGAGCGGCCGGACATCGACGGGGTCTACATGACGGTGTGCCAGCTGATGACGGGCCAGGGCGGCTGGCCGCTCACGATCGTGATGACGCCCGACAGGCAACCCTTCTTCGCGGGCACGTACTTTCCGCGCGAGAACGTCGCCGGCCGCCTGGGGATGCTGGAACTGCTGCCCCGGCTCGCGGGGCTGTGGCGAGAACGGCGGGCGGATGTCGAGGCGGCCGGGGCCTCGGCGCTACAGGCGGTGCGGGAGGTCGAGGCGCGGGGGATCGGCTCGGGCGGCGGTACGCTGGACGAGGAGACGCTGCGCCGCGGCTTCGGCGATCTGCTGGCGCGCTTCGATCCACACCAGGGCGGGTTTTCGCGCACGCCCAAGTTTCCGGCGCCACACCAGCTCCTCTTCCTCCTCCGCTGGAGCGACCGTGCCGGCGATCCACGCGGCGTGGAGATGGTCGAGAAGACCCTCGTGTCGATGCGGCGGGGCGGGATCTTCGACCACGTCGGCTACGGGTTCCACCGCTACTCGACCGACGCCCGCTGGCTCGTCCCGCACTTCGAGAAGATGCTGTACGACCAGGCGCTCCTCGCCATGGCGTACACGGAACTGTGGCAGGTCACGGGTGACGAGGCGCACCGGCGCGTGGCCGGGGAGATCTTCGAGTACGTGGCGCGCGATCTCACGGACCCCGGCGGCGCGTTCCATTCCGCGGAAGACGCGGACAGCGAGGGCAGGGAGGGGGCGTTCTACGTCTGGGCCCGCGAGGAACTCGACGAAGTGGTCGGCTCGGCGCTCGGCGAGGAGGCGGCCCGCCTCGCGCGGCGCGCGTTCCAGGTCGAGGCGCGCGGGAACTTCGCCGACGAGGCGTCGGGGCTCCGGACGGGCGAGAACATCCTTCACCTGAGGGAGACGCCCGCGGAGATCGCGGCGGCGCTCGGCGAGGAGGTCACCACCGTCGAGGAGAGCCTGGAGGAGGTCCGGCGGGTCCTGTTCGAGAGACGCGTGACCCGCGTCCGACCGCTGCTCGACGACAAGATCCTCACGGACTGGAACGGCCTCATGATCGCCGCCATGGCCGGCGGCGGACGCGTCTTCGGGGACGAGCCGCTCGTCGAGGCCGCGGCGCGGGCGGCGGACTTCATCCTCGAACGGCTGCGCGACGAAGACGCGCGCCTGCTCCATCGCCACCGGGACGGCGAATCGGCCATCCCGGCCGGGGCGGCGGACCACGCCTGCCTGGCCTGGGGACTCATCGAACTGTACGCGGCCACCTGGGACCCGCGCTGGCTCCGAGAGGCTCGCGGTCTGCTGGACGAACTTCTGAAGCGATTCTGGGATCCGGACCGGCACGGCGTGTTCAACGTGGACGCGGAGCAGCGCGACGTCCCGGTGCGCCAGAAGGAGGTCTACGACGGGGCGACGCCCTCGGCCAACGCGGCCACCTGGTACGTGCTGCTCCGCATGGGCCGGCTCACGGGCGACCTCGGGCTCCTCGACCGGGCGGAGTCGCTGCGCCGCGCGCTCGCCGGTCCCGTCGGGGGCGCCCCCTCCGCGCACACGATGTCGCTCGTGGCGCTCGATCTGGCGCTGGGGCCGGCGCACGAGGTGGTGGTGACCGGCGACCCGGACGCGGCCGATACGCGGCACATGCTCGCCGCGCTGACGGACCGCTACGGGCCGCGCACGGCGGTCCTCTTCAAACCGGCGGATGGCGCGGCCGACGGGCGCGCGGCGGCCGACCTCGAGGCGGTCGCCCCCTTCACCGGGGCGTACGACGTCCGCGACGGACGCGCGACCGCGTACGTCTGTTCACATTTCGCATGCCGCCGTCCGACGACCGATGTCGCGGAGATGCTTCACCAACTTTCCTGATTCAGAGGAGTCCGGCGCATGGGCCTGGACCAGACCATCTACGGAAACACCCTTGGCGAGTGGCTGATCGCCGCCGGCATCTACGCGGCGACGACGCTGGGGCTGTGGGCCGTGGAACGCTACGCGCTGCGGGGGTTCGCCCGCTTCGCCCGCGGCACGCAGACCTCGATCGACGATCTCGTCGCCGACGTGCTCGGCGAGACGAAGTTCGGCCTCATCCTCTTCGTGGCGCTCTTCGCCGCCTCGCTGGCGCTCGAACTCGACGCCACGGTGGCGCTCATCATCCGCCGCGCCGCCGCGATCGCCATCGTCGTCCAGGGCGGCATGTGGGCCAACGCCGCGATCGCCTTCTGGGTCACGCGCTTCGTGGACCCCACGGCGGGCGAGGACGCGGAGGCCGTGACCATGGTGAGCGCCCTCTCGTTCGTGGGCCGGCTCGGGGTGTGGTCCGTCGTCCTCCTCCTCATCCTCGACAACCTCGGCGTCGAGGTCGCGGCCCTCCTCGCGGGTTTGGGGATCGGCGGCATCGCCGTCGCTCTCGCGGCCCAGAACGTCCTCGGAGATCTCTTGGCGTCGCTCTCCATCATCCTCGACAAACCCTTCGTCATCGGCGACTTCCTCGTCGTGGGCGACTACATGGGCACGGTGGAGCGCATCGGTCTCAAGACGACCCGGCTCCGGAGCCTGGGGGGCGAGCAGCTCATCGTCGGAAACAACGACGTGATCAACACCCGAATCCGGAACCTCGGGAGGATGGCGGATCGGCGCGGGGTGCTGACGGTCGGGGTGACCTACAACACGCCGCGCGAAATGCTGGCGCGGATCCCGGCCTGGATCGAGGAGATCGTCGACACGCAGGCGGAGGTGCGTTTCGATCGCTGCCACCTGTCCGGCTTCGGGGAGTCGGCCGTCGAGTTCGAGACGATCTTCCATATGACCGTCCCCGAGTACGACCGGTTCATGGATGCGAAGCAGGCGATACTGCTCGCCCTCCACGAACGGTTCGAGCGGCACGGCGTGGCGTTCGCCTATCCGACGCGGGTCGTGTACACGATCCCCGCCGCGGATGCGTCGGCCGTGGAGTAATGTCCACCCCGGACCCTTGCGATCTCGTTGACAGAAAGGCGCGTCTGCCGGTAGTCTAGGCGGCTGTCGCCGGGGTGTGAGACCCCGCGGCGCACGGGTTCGGGACCCACATGTTCTTCCTCCTTCCGGCATGACCTCCGTGTCCTCGTGGACGCGAGCGAGCCGGAACCAGATCAGCGAGCCAGGTCGACACGCATGGACACCACGGACTTCTCGTTCCACACGAGTCCGATCATGCTGCTCTCGGGCAGCGCGAATCCCGCTCTGGCGCAGGGGATCGCGGACGTGCTCGACGAGCCGCTGTGCGACGTTACGATCAAGCGGTTCGCGGACGGAGAGATCTTCGTCCGCATCAACGAGAACGTGCGCGGGCGCGATGTCTTCCTGATTCAGCCCACGAATCCGCCGGCCGAGAACGTGCTCGAACTCCTGATCCTGATCGATGCGGCGAAGCGGGCTTCGGCGGAGCGAGTCACGGCGGTCGTGCCCTACTACGGATACGGGCGCTCCGACCGCAAGGATCAGCCCCGCGTGTCCATCGCGGCGAAGCTGCTCGCGAACCTGATGACGGCCGCCGGCGCGGACCGGGTCCTCTCCATCGACTTCCACCAGCACCAGATCCAGGGCTTCTTCGACATCCCTGTGGACCACCTGTACGCGGCTCCGGTGTTCCGGCGCTACTACGAGATGAAGAAGCTGGACAACCTGGTCGTGGTGGCGACGGACGTGAGCGCCGCGAAGATGGCGAGAGGCTATGCCCGCCGGCTCGGTGGTGAGATCGCGATCATCGACAAGCGGCGGCCGGCGCCCAACGAGGCGGAGGTCTCGAACATCGTCGGCGACGTCGAGGGAAAACACTGCATCGTCCCCGACGACATGATCGACACCGCCGGCACCATGGTGTCGGCGGTCGAAGTCCTCAAGGAACGGGGGGCGCTGGACATCTACATCCTCGCCACGCACCCGCTCTTCTCGGGACCGGCGCTGGAGCGCATCGCCGGCGCCGACATCAAGGAAATCACGGTGACGGACACGGTGCCGCTCGGCCCCGGGGTTCAGGAAGGACTCCCGAACCTGACGGTGCTCTCCGTGGCGAGCCTGCTGGCCCAGGCGATCGAGAGCACGCACACGAACAGTTCCGTGAGCCAACTGTTCAAGTGATGCATCAAGCGAACCGAATCGATGGAAGCGAGTCGAGAGACAGATGACGAAGGAAACTTCAAGGCTGACGGCGCAGGCCCGCACCACGTCGGGGAAGGGCGCCGCGAGGCAACTCCGCCGGAGTGGCCGGCTGCCCGCCGTTGTGTACGGGCGCCGCGAGGAAGCCGAGTCGCTCGCGCTGGATACGCACGAGTTGTCGCGACTCCTGAGCCGCATTCATGCGGCCACCACGGTGATCGACCTCGAGGTCGACGGCGGAAAGCCCCGTCCGGTGCTGATCCGCGAGATTCAGCGCCATCCGTTCCGGCCCGAGTTGCTGCACGTCGACTTCTTCGAGATCCGCTCGGACGTCAAGATCCGCGTTCAGGTTCCGATCCATCTGCTCGGGACCGCGGTCGGGGTGGAGATGGGCGGGATCCTGCAGCAGCATCGGCACGAGATGGAGGTCGAGTGTCTGCCCGGCGAGATTCCGCCCGGGTTCGAGGTCGACATCTCGGGGCTCGACATCGGCGACGCGATCCACATCTCGGACGTGGACGCGGGCGGGGTCACGGTTCTCGGCGATATGGATGAGACTCTCTGTACCATCGTGCCGCCGGCCGCCGAAGAGGTAGAAGAGGAAGAAGAAGTCGAGGAGGGCGCGGAGGAAGAGGCCGAGGCCGAGGCCGAGGAGGAGGCCGAGGGCTAGCGCCGATCGGGCGCGAGACCGGTGCGGCTGCTTCTGGCACTGGGGAATCCGGGGGGCGAATACCGGGATACCCGGCACAACGTGGGCTGGTGGTTCGCGGATCGGCTCGTCCGGCGCTGGGGTGGCGGCCGGTTTCGCGATGAGGGAACCACGGCGTGGACCGTGGCGGCTGCGCGCCCGGGGATCGAGATCCACAAACCGTTGACGTACATGAACCGGAGCGGCGCGGCCGTGGCGGCGCTCCTCTCCACGCGGCGTTTCGACACGGGGGCGGACATGCTCGTCCTCGTCGACGATGTCGCACTGCCCGTGGGGCGCTTTCGCGTTCGGCGGAGCGGTTCGCCGGGCGGCCATAACGGGCTCACGTCGCTCTCGGCGGCGCTCGGCCACGACGGCTACCCTCGCCTGCGGCTGGGCGTCGGGCGGCCCGCGGACGACCGGATCGACCTGGCCGCCTGGGTGCTGGCACGCATGCCACGGGCGGAGGAGGAAGCCGCTTTGGGCGCCTTCCCGCGGGCCGCGGAGGCGGTGGAGCACTGGCTCGAACATGGCGTCGAAGCGACGATGAACCGCTTCAACTAACCGCTCAGAACAAGGAGCGAGACCAACGTGGTCGAACTTATCGAATTCGCGATCTGGCTCGGAGTGATCGGGCTCTTCTTCTCCTTCGCGCTCTTCATGTACGTGAGGAGCCAGCCCGTCGGGACCGAGAGGATGGCCGAGTTGGCGGAGGCGATCCACTCGGGGTCGATGGCTTTCCTGAGGCGCGAATACACCGTGCTCCTGCCCTTCATCGTGGTCGTCGCCGCCCTCCTCCTGTGGCTGGTGGGCGCGCGGACGGCGGTGGCCTACGGGCTGGGCGCCGCCTGCTCGATCATGGCCGGCTTCTTCGGCATGCAGGCCGCGACCTCGGCCAACGTGAGGACCTCGGAAGCGGCGCGCTCGGAGGGCCAGGCCAAGGCGCTGCGCGTCGCCTTCTCCGGAGGCGCCGTGATGGGCACGGCCGTGGCGGCGCTCGGTCTGCTCGGGATCGGCGCCGTGATCGCGATCTACGATCCCCGGGCGACCGGGTTCCGGCCCTTCGGCGAGATCATCTCCGGGTTCGCGATGGGCGCCTCGTCGATCGCCCTCTTCGCGCGCGTCGGCGGCGGGATCTTCACGAAGGCGGCCGACGTCGGCGCGGACCTCGTGGGGAAGGTCGAGGCCGGCATCCCCGAGGACGACCCCCGCAATCCCGCCACGATCGCCGACAACGTGGGCGACAACGTGGGGGACGTGGCGGGCATGGGCGCGGACATCTTCGAGTCCTACGTCGGTTCGGTCATCGCCACCATCGTAATCGGCGTGACGAGTTCGATGATCCTGGACGGGTCGAGGTTGGCGGCCGTGGCGCTTCCGATCCTCTACATCATGGCGGGCTTCCTCGCGAGTGCCCTCGGTATCCTCGCCATCCGCGTACTCGAGAGGATGAGTCCGGCCGCCGCGCTCCGGTGGGCGCCGATCGTCGGCGCGGTGGTGTTCTGGGTCATGGCCTACGCGATCACCGTCAACCTCCAGTTGTTCGACGCTTCGGCCGAGGGCAAGTGGATCTTCATCCACCCGAACGCGGGGCCGTTCTGGGCCATGCTGTTCGGGTCGCTGGTCGGGATCGCGATCGGGCTCGTGACCGAGTACTACACGGCGGAGGGGCCGATCCGGAGGATCGCGCAAGCCTCCGAGACGGGTTCCGCCACGAACATCATCACCGGTCTCGCGGTCGGGATGGAGTCCACCGCGATCCCGATGCTCCTCATCTCCGCCGCCATCTTCCTCGCCTACAACTTCGCCGGTCTGTACGGGATCGGGATCGCCGCGGTCGGCATGCTGGCCACCGTCGGCGTGACGATGTCGGTCGACGCCTACGGCCCGGTGGCGGACAACGCGGGCGGGATCTCGGAGATGGCCGAACTGGGCCCGGAAGTCCGTTCGATCACCGATTCGCTCGACGCGCTCGGCAACACGACGGCGGCGATCGGCAAGGGGTTTGCCGTCGGCTCGGCGGCCCTGACCGCGCTCGCCCTCTTCTCCGCCTATGCGAACGCCGTCGGCCTGCGCGAGATCGGGATCAACCTCGTCGACCCGCTCGTCGTCATCGGGCTCTTTATCGGTGGCGCGACCCCATTCTTCATCGCCGCGCTCACGATGACGGCGGTCGGGCGGGCGGCGGCCGGCATGGTGGCGGAGGTGCGCCGCCAGTTCCGTGAGATCCCGGGCATCATGGAGGGCACCGCGAAGCCCGATTCGGCGCGCTGCGTCGACATCTCCACCCGGGCCGCGCTGCGGGAGATGATCGTGCCGGGCCTGGTGGCGATCATCGTTCCGATCGTGGTCGGTCGCTTCCTCGGGACCGAGGCGCTGGGCGGGGCTCTGGCCGGCGCGACCGTGACCGGCGTGCTGCTGGCGCTCTTCATGGCCAACTCCGGCGGCGCGTGGGACAACGCGAAGAAGTACATCGAGACGGGGGCGCACGGCGGGAAGGGCTCGGAGCCGCACAAGGCGGCCGTGGTCGGCGACACCGTGGGCGATCCCTTCAAGGACACGTCCGGCCCGTCGATGAACATCGTCGTGAAGCTGATGAGCGTGGTGTCGCTCGTCCTCGCGCCGTGGTTCGTGGAGGTGCACGGGATGGCGGCGGCCACCGCCGAGAGCGTCGGGCCGGCCCTTCGGGGGCATCGGCGCCGTGCGGCGGCTGGTGTCGAAGCTGGAGCTGGCGCGGGAGATCGAAATGGCGGCGCTGGGCGCCGCGCTCCAGGCGTTCGGGTTCTTCTAGCCGCCGGGGTCGCCGCCGGCACGGGCCCCGCGGCGTCCCGCGGTCTCCTTGACAGCGAGGCCGGGGGACCTAGCTTCCGCCGGCCTTCCGCTCCCCGATGGGGGCACGAGGAAGCACCCGCCGGGCGCCGGCGGGACGGCAAAGCGACGTGCCAAATGACTCCTGCTCCGACCGCGGGTCGGGGCCGATGAGACCGAAGGAGCCTGTCGATGCGCGATTACGAGATCGTGTACATCTTTCGTTCGAGCCTGACCTCCGAGGAGATCGAGGCGAAGCTCGAGCGCTACCACGCCATCATCGCCGGAGATGGATCGGGCGAGATCACGGCGGCGAGCCACTGGGGCAAGCGGCAGCTCGCCTACCCGATCCAGAAGCAGAAGAACGCCTACTACGTGGTCGTTCAGTTCACCTCGGACCCGGCTCCGCTCACGGGCCTGGAGCGCGCGCTGAAGCTCGATGACGACGTGCTCCGCTATCTGATCGTGATCGCCGAGCGTCCACTTCCCGCTCCCGAGGAACCGCCGGATGAGTCCGCGGAAGCCCCCGCGGATCCCCCGGAATCGGCGGAACCCCCCGAGGACGAGGAAGCCTCCGAGGCGGAAGCCGCTGAGGAGGAAGCTCCCGGGGCCGAGGAATCCCCGGAAGAGGCTCCCGAAGAGGAGGACTCAGAAGCAGAGGCTCCCGGGGACGAGGGCTCCCCGGAAGAGGCTCCCGAAGCAGAGGCCTCCGAAGAGGCTCCCGAGGAGGCCTCCGAAGAGGAGGACTCAGAAGACGAGGACTCCGCGGAAGAAGCCGCCGCCGAGGAGGACGCCGAAGCAGAGGACGCCGAAGTAGAGGACGCCGAAGTAGAGGACGCCGAGAGGACTCGGCGGAAGAAGCCGCCGCCGAAGAGGACGCGAGCCCCGAGGCACCGGCCGCGGACGCCGACGCCGAGACGAAGGAGGACTAGATGGCCTTTCGAAAGGCGTGCCGATTCTGCGAGGGCCGGATTGCCCGCGTGGACTACAAGGATGACCGCGGGCTGGACCGCTACATCTCGGATCGCGGCAAGATCCTGCCGCGGCGCGCGACCGGGACGTGCGCGCGGCACCAGCGGCAGATGGCGACGGCGATCAAGCGGGCGAGGTACCTCGCGCTGCTGCCGTATATCCGCGGCTACTACGACTAGCCGACGGAGGTTCGGTCGCTGACGGAGCGTCGGAGGGGCCTCTGGCGGGCGGGCGGACTCATCCTGCTGGTGATTCTGCTGTCGCCCCTCAATTCGTCGCCCCTCGGACTCATGGCCATCGTCGGTGTCCCTGCGGCCGTCGCGATCCTCGCGTTCGAGCCGCCGCAGACCGGAACGGCCGTTCTGGCGCTGCTCCTGCTGGCGGGAGCCGCGGCGGGGTTCGGGGAGGCGACGCCGCTGTGGTACATCGAACGGGGCTGGGCCGTCCTGCTCGCGGGCGGGTTCGCCATCAGCACGACGCTGGCACCGGGGCGACCCATCCTCGATCGGTCGCTGATGGGGGTCGCCATCGCGGGAGGCACCGTCGGCGCCATGGGAGCGCTGCGGCCCGACCTGCCGGCGGCGCTCGACCGGCATGTCTCCGGGCAGTTCGACAGGGTCCTCGCGATGTACGACTCCCGGGCCCTCGGCGGTCCCGTGGTGGACGCGGCGGTCCGGCAGTTCGTCGCTCTGTGGGAAGCCGTGTACCCGGCGATGCTCGTACTCGCTTCGGTCTCGGCGCTGGCGTTCTGCGTGTACCTTCTCGGCCGGATCCGGGGAGAGGAGGCCGCGTTGCCACCGCTGCGGCACTTTCGGTTCAGTACGCACCTGGTCTGGGTGCTCATCCTGGGGCTGGCGCTCCTCGTCCTCCCCGCGGGGGACTGGGCCGACCGCGCGGGGGTCAACATGGTGACGGTCATGGGCGGCCTGTACCTGCTTCGGGGCACCGCGGTCCTCGTGTGGCTGGGGGCTGCGGTGATAAGCTCGGGCTGGGTGATCGCCGTGTGGGCGATCGCCGCGCTGGCCCTCTATCCCCTGACGATCGGGACGGCCCTCGTCGTGGGCGTCAGCGATACCTGGCTGGACCTCCGGTCGCGGCTGGGGGTGGAAACAAGAGAAAAGTGAACCCCCGCGCGCCGGTGGGTTCGAAGGGAGGGAATCGATGGTGGAAGTCATCCTGAGAAGAGACGTCGTCGACCTCGGCCACGCGGGCGAACTCGTGACCGTTCGGCCGGGATATGCGCGCAACTACCTGATACCGAAGGGGATCGCGCTCGCCGCCACGGAGGGCAACCGACGTCGGTTCGAGGAGGAACGGCGTCACATCGAACAATCGGCCGCGCGGGACCGCGAAGCGGCCACGCAACTGGCGGGCGAACTCGAAGGCCGTTCGGTGACCTTCACCCGACGAGCCGGCGACGGGGGGCGTCTGTTCGGGTCGGTCACGGCCGCGGACATTGCCGACGAACTGGAGAAGGCGGACGTCCCGGTGGAACGCCGGGCGGTCGTCCTCGACGAGCCGATCAAGGACCTCGGCGTCTACGACGTCACCCTCCGTATCCACGCGGAGGTGGAGCCCACGCTCAAGGTGTGGGTCATCGCGGAGGAATGACGGCCGCCGGGCGCACAGCATGAGCGCACTCCCCCTGGACGAAGTGTGGCGCCAGCTCGCGGAGCGGGGCGATCCGTCGCCCGAACTGCGCAGCGTGACGGAGGCGGCGCTGGAGAGGAACGCGCGCGTCGCGACCATCCTCGATCTGCGCGGGCTGTCGGACGTCACCGACTTCTTCGTGATCGCGACCGGAGACTCGGACACGCACGCACGCGCGATCAGCGAGAATATCCTCGATCGGGCGCGGGGCGACGGCTTCCGCCCCGTCGGCGTGGAAGGGCTGAGCACGGGACGTTGGGTCCTGATGGACTACGTCGGTCTCATCGTCCACGTCTTCCTCCACGAGGTCCGGGAGTTCTATCAGTTGGAGCGCCTGTGGGGCGATGCCCCTCTGTTCGAACTGGAGTGAGCCGTTCCCGGTGGCCGTCGCTGCCCGCCGGCGCCCCCCCGCCAGCCTTTTCTTGCGGCGCTTTTCGAGGTTCCGCTAGCTTATGATCGAACCCCCACGGCGGGCCGGTGGATGTGGCTGATGTGACGAGTTCATTGGGACTTTCTTCCTCTCGCTTCGTCGCTTGCGTGGCGCGCGTTCGGGCGGCTCTCCCCATCACCCTGTGCGCGTCCCTCGCGTGCGGAAGTCCTCCGGCCGACCAGCCCGAGCCCCTCGAAGGGACGCCGCTCGTATCCGGCTCTTCGTTGCCGCGCTACGGGCTCCTCGTCATCCCGAATCGGGGCGGGGTGGCGCAGTTTCGATCGGTCGCGAACCCGTCCACGGTCCGCTGGACCGGTCGTCTGGCTCTGGGGCGCGTCACCGCGGCCTATTCGCTGGGGTCCGCGGCCGTGCTGCGTAGCGGGTCACGGCTCCGTCTCTATGCCACCTCTCCCACGGAAACCATCAGCCCGCTCCCCGACGCGCCCCCGGACGCGCAGTGGATCCCCTCGGTGTCGGGCGGCGCCTTCGTGGGGCGTGGTCGTATCCTGGCCCTCACGGCGGCGAGCACGGCCGAGGTCACGGCCGAGGGCGATGTCCTCTGGGCGGCGCCGGCCGCCGGGGGACGGGTCGTCGCGCTGATCGAGGCGGAGGAGGGCCCCCAACTCGCCGTGTGGGAGCCCGGCGAGGCCGAGCCCGCGGCGACGCGGGCGGTCGGCGCGCGCGGGCCGACCGTGCTGACGGGCTGGGGGGGGCAGGTCGTGACCGCGTCCGAGGACGGCGGCGGCTTGACCGCCTGGTCGATTCCCGGACTGGAGCCGGGCGCGGCTGTCGGGCTCGCCGGGCGGCCGGCCGCCCTGGCGACGTCACCGTCCCAGCACCGCGTGTTCGCCGCTTCCGCCGACCGCGCGCGGTTCGTGACCATCGACCGGTACGACTGGCGCGAGGTCGGATCGTCGAGCGTCGAGGCTCCCATCGAGGCGCTGCGCCCGGGCATCGCGGGCGACCGCATCGTCGCCTTCGATGGCGTGCGCGCGTGGACGGCCAGGGTCGGCGAGACCCGCCTGGAGGCGATCCCCGGCGAGTGGCGGCCCGATCTTCCCCTCGCGCTGCCCGGCGGGGGCATTCTGGTGTCGACCGGGGACGGGCTCGGCTTCCTCGCTCCGGCGACGGGGGAACTCGAGACCGTGGACGGTCCCGTCGATGCTGTATGGCTCCCGTTCCGGTGGGGACCCCGGCTCCCGGTCACGACGGTCGCCGCGGCGGCCGACGACACGATCGGAGACGCGGAGGAGGCCCTCGAGGCGCTCGCCGACAGCCTCCCGCCCGCCCCCGGCCGCATCGGGCTCCTGACGCTGGGCACCCCTCCCGGCCGCGCCGCCGTGGCGCTGGAGGCCGAAGCGCCGGCCGGACCCGCCGCCGTGTCCGACCCGCCCGCCGAGCCCGAACTGCCCGGCGGCTTCTACGCGGTCGCGATCTCATCGCGTCAGCTGACGAGCCTCGGGAGGATGCGGCAACTGCTCGACGGGTCGGGATATTCGACGCACGTGCTGCGGCGGCTGGACGAGGCGAACGACATGTGGTACCGGCTTCTGGTAGGCCCCTACGCGTCGCGCCCGGATGCCGAGGCGGTCGCGCGGGAGCTTCGCCGGGAGCGTGGAATCGACGCGTGGATCCACGAGGAATCAGACGATCAGGTGAACCGGAGGCAGCCTTGACGGAGTCGGACTCTTTCTCCTGGGATCTCCCGGGTGACGCGCGGATCGTGGCCCTCGTGCATGAGAGTGCGGAGAGGGAGAGAAGCACCACCGTTGTGGACGCGATTGCGACCGCGATCGGGCGTCGCCGCGAACACACGCTGGTCCTGGGCACCGAACCCGGGCCGAACCCGCTCGACGAACTCGCGGGGGGCCTCGAGTCGGAAGGCTGGTCCGCTTTCTTCGCCGGTCGTGCGCGCCTCACCGAGGTGGCCGTGCAGCGGCCCGAGTGCCCCTACCTGTACCTCCCGGCGGGCAGGGATCCGGAGGAGGTCGCCGAGTTACTCCTGGACGACAGGTTCACGACCTTCCTCGAACGCGTCCGGGAGCGCGAGGGGACGCTCTTCCTCGTCGTCTCCGAGCGGACGCCGCTCGCGCCGGACCTCGGCAGCCATCTCGACGGGTACGTCGCGCTGGGGGATGTCCGCCGCGCCGATTCCGCCGAGTTCGCCTACTACGGTCGCGTGCGGTACGACGCGGCCGACGCGGGGGCGGCCGCCCCGGAGGACGAGGCGAGCGCCGTGGTGGAGACGGCCGTCGTGGACGAGACGGCGGCTGTGGACGAACCGTCCGGGGCGGACGAAGAGGCCGCCGCGGAGCCGGATCGGGAGGCTGCGCCGTTCGGGCCGGAGACATCGCCGGCCGATCCCGCCGCCCCCCGGCGCCGTTTGCGCGCCCGGTCCGTGGTCTGGCTGCTCGTTGTGGCCGCCCTCCTGCTGGGTGGCTGGTGGATATACCGAAACCCGGGGCCCGTCGAGGGCCTCCTCACCCGGTTGCGTTCCATGGTAGCGGAACCCGACGCCTCCGCCCCGGTGCCGGAGTCCGTCGCGGTGCCGGAGCCCGCGCCGCTGGAGACGGCAGAAGAGACGGAACCGGAAGCGGGCGCGGAGCGGGCCGACACGGTGCCCGACGCTTCTCCCGGGACGCCGCCCGATTCGCCGGCCGCGTTCGACGCGGCCAGCGGCGGGCTCGCGTTCGACGGAGCGGCCGAGCGGCCGTTCTCCGTCCTCATGGGGAGCCTCAGAGATCCGGCCGACGCGGAGAGCCGAATCGCCGAACTCCGCGCGGCGTCGCCGGGCTCGCTTTTCTTCGCCGCGCCGACGCCGGTCGACGATGTCCTCTATCACCGGGTCTTCGCGGGGGCGCTCGGGAGCGAAGCCGAGGCCGCGGCCCTGCTGGACGCGCTCGTGCGGGCGGAGGCGTCGGGGGAGGCGAATCCGTGGCAGCTTCGTCCCGCCCGGCTCGCGTACGATCTGGGATTGTTCGCCGAACGGGCCGCCGTGGAGGCCCGAATCGCCGAACTCTCGTCGCGCGGTATCCCGGCATACAGCCTCGCAACCCCCCTTGAGGGACGCGCCGTTTTTCGCGTCTACGGGGGAGCCTACGAGGATGAGCAGGCCGCCCTGCCCATGGCCGGGATCCTCGAGGCCGCGGGCGAAGCCGCGACGCTGGTGCCGCGACGCGGTGACGAAACGCCCTCGACCTCGTGAGCGCGTGAGGATCAAGGCCCTGACGCTGCGCGGATTCAAGTCGTTCGCCGATCGGACGCGGATCGAGCTTCACGACGGGGTCACCGCCGTCGTGGGCCCCAACGGCTGCGGAAAGTCGAACATCTCCGATGCGCTGCGCTGGGTCCTCGGAGAGCAGCGCCCGACGGCGATCCGCGGCTCCCGCATGGAGGAGGCGATCTTCGGCGGGACCGAGGTACGCAAGCCGATCAATCGGGCGGAGGTCCTGCTGGAACTTTCCAACGAGGATGGGGCCCTGCCCGTGTCCTACGCGGAAGTAGCGATCGGCCGAACGGTGTACCGCGGGGGTGAGAGCGAGTACACCCTGAACGGCGCGCCCTGCCGGCTGAAGGACATCCTCGACCTGTGCCGCGACACGGGCCTCGGTGCGAACGCCTACGCGCTCATCGAAGGGCGGATGATCGACGCGATTCTCTCCGACCGCGCCGAGGAACGGCGGGCGCTGTTCGAGGAGGCGGCCGGGGTCGGACGCTACAAGGACCGGCGCCGGATCGCGACGCGGCAGCTCGAGCAGGCGGAGAGCGACCTGGAGCGCCTCGACGACGTCCTCATCGAGGTCGGATCGAAGGTGCGATCGCTGGCCCAGCAGCGTGGCCGCGCGGAACGTCACGCGAGACTTCGGGATCGGCTCCTTCAGCTCGAGGTTGCGGTGGCCGGCGCCCGCCTCGAACGGACCGGAAGGCGGCTGGCCGAGGCCCGGGCCGAACGCGAAGGCCTCGCACGGGAAACGCCGCCCGGGCAGGTGGACATCCGGACGACGGAGACCCGGGCGGAGACGCTCCGGATCCGGCACGCGGAGCTGGAGCGGGAACGGGCCGGGCTGGCCCGCCGGGTCGAGGAGGCCCGACGCGCTCTCGAGGACCAGGAGCGCGCCCTGCTCCTGGCGCAGGAGCGCATTACGAACGCACGCGACCGGCTCTCCGCCGTCGGTGCCGAAACGCGACGCCTGGAACGCCGGCGGGCGGGTCTCGTCGCCGGGGGTGCGGAAGCCGAAGCCGCATTCGAGGCGGCGCTGGCCCTCGCCGCGGAAGGGAGCCGGATCGAGGCCGAACTCCGAGAGGAGGCCGATACGCTGGCCGCCGAGGCGCGCGCCGCCGCCTCCGGGCGCGATGCCGCCCGGGAGGCCGTGGAGCAGGCGCGGCGCGAGGCTGAGCGCTGGAGGCTGGAGCTGAGCGTTACCGAGGCCAGGGCGCGCGACCGGAGCGAGGAACTGGAACGCCACCGACCGGCGCTCGACTCGCTCGCCGGCCAGGAGCGCGAACTCCGCGGACAGGCCGCGAAGGCGGCGGCACTCGAATCCGGGCTGGCCGAACGCGCGAGGCGGGTGAGAGACGGTCTGCAGGCGGCGCAGGACGCCGCCGCCGCGGCCGAGGAAGCGCTGCGCCGCGCCCGCGAGGCGCAGGCGGCCCTCGAGGGACGGCTTGCCACGGCCAGCGCACGGGCTTCGAGTCTGGGGTCGCTCGTCGGGTCGAGCGCCCTGCTGCCCGAGGTCGTGGCCAGGCTGCTCGAGGACCGGGCGGAGATCCCGGGCCTGCACGGAGCGCTGTCGGAGTTCATGGAAGCGCCCGCTCCCTGGGCAGCCGCCGTCGAGGCCCACCTCGGCCCCTGCCTCCACGGCGTCGTCGTCCGCGATTGGTCGACCGTGCGCGCCGTCGAGGCATGGCTCGAGCGGAGCGGTGCGGAAGAAGGTGTCCTCGTGCTTCCGCTCGAGCCCGGCCCCCTGTCGGTCCCCGCCGCGGTGGACGCGCCGCTTCTGGACAAGGTGGAGGCGAAGGGTGCCGGCGCCGTCTGGGTGACCGCGCTCCTCTCGGGCGTCGGGGTCGCGGACGACGGCGAACTCGCCCCCCGGGCCCACCCGTGGGTCGACGCCGACGGCCGGCATCAGGATCCGCGGGGCGCCGTGTACCTGGGGCGCGGCACGGGAGGCGAGGGCGTCCTGAGTCGACGGGCCGAACTCCGGGCCCTGCGCGAGGAGGTCGTCGGGCTGGAGCGCACGCGGGCTCGGTCGACGGAGACCCTGCAGCGGCTGGAATCCGAGGTGGCGGCGGCCCGGGAGCGGGTCGATGGGTCCCGGACGGCGGCTTCGGAGGTGGAGTCCGCGCGGCGGGAGGCCGAAGCCGACCGGGCGTCCGCGGAAGCCCGCCTGAAGCGGCTCGACCGCGAACGCCGCGAACTCACCGGCCGCATCGAGCAACTCGAGGCGTTCGGCGACGACGAAGTGGCGCGTTCGGCGACCGGCGAGACGCGGGGGCAGGAACTGGAGCGGCTCGCGTCCCGGTCGGAGTCCGCCTGGAGCGCCGCGTCCGACACCGCCCGGGAGGCCCGCGACGCGGCGGAGGCCGGGAGGGCCGACCTGCACCGTGCGCAGCTGGAGCAGGCTCGCAGGGAGGCGGACGTGGAGAACCGGCGCGCAGCCGCTGCACGCGTCGCCGAGAACCTGGCGGACGCGGAGGAGCGCGCGCGCGCGCTGGCACGCGAAGAGACGCGCCTCCACGCACTCATCGCCGAGAGCGAGCGTCTGTCGGAGGAAGCAGAGGCAGCCATAGGGCAGGGGCTGGAGATTCGGGCGCAGCGCGAGGCGGAGCTGGCCGGGATCGAAGGACGGATCGCGGAGGGGAGGGAGCTTCTGGAGCGCCTCGACTCGGAGTTGAGGGAGGCGCGCCGGTTGGAGCGGGAGCGTGTCGAGGCCCGGCACCGGCTCGACCTGGAGATCACGCAACTCGAAGCGGCGGAGTCGTCCGTCCGCGGACGCCTGGAGGCGGAGTGGGACGCGCCGCTCGCGGAACTTCGCGGCCGCGTCTCGCCGGTCGACGACGCGGAACCCGACGAATGGGAGGCGGAACTCGAGCGGGTGCGGCGTTCGATTGCGCGTCTCGGCCCGGTGAACCTGCTCGCCCAGCAGGAATACGAGGAAGAGCGGGCGCGCCTCGAGTTTCTCACCGGCCAGCGCGACGACCTCACCGGTGCGGGCGACGACCTGCGCACCTCCATCCGCCGGATCAACCGGGAGGCGTCCGCCGTCCTCTCCGAGACGTTCGAGGCCGTGCGCGCGAATTTCCACCGCACGTTCGTTTCGCTGTTCGAGGGTGGCGAGTGCGACGTCTGGTTCGAGGACCCCGAGGACCCGCTCGATTCACCGATCGAGATCTCGGCCAGCCCGCGAGGGAAGAGGACACAGCGCATCCACCTCCTGTCGGGCGGCGAGCGCGCCCTCACCGCGCTGGCCCTGCTGTTCGCGATCTATCTCGCGAAGCCGAGTCCGTTCTGCCTCCTCGACGAGGTCGACGCTCCGCTGGACGAAACCAACATCCTTCGCTTCGTCCGGATGTTGAAGGAGTTCAAGCGGGAGACCCAGTTCATCGTCATCACCCACAACCCGCTCACGATCGAGAACTCCGACTGGATTTACGGCGTGACGATGCAGGAGGCGGGCGTCTCGTCCATCGTCGGCGTGGAATTCGACTCGGCCCCACAGGTGGCGTGACCGCCCTCGGGGTCTCGGCCGACGAACTCATCGTCGCCGGCTGCGGTACGGTGGTCCCCGAGGGAGACCGTGCGGCCTCCGCCTACTGGGTGTCCATGGATCGGGCGCGCGTCCTGTTCGACTGCGGTCCCGGGGCCGTGCAGGCGCTCGCGCGGCTCGGGCTGCCCTGGGGCGGTCTCACGGACCTCGTCATCTCCCATTTCCACGCGGATCACGTCGGCGCGCTCCCCGGTCTCCTGTTCGCGTTCCGACACGGTCTGGAGAGGCCGCGCGCGCGTCCGCTCACGATATCGGGGCCGAGCGGCACGCGGCGCTTCCTGGAGCGGCTCGCGGACGCGTACGGCGACTTCGTGCTCGATCCGGGTTTCCCCCTGCGGATCGAGGAAGTGGCGCCCGGCAAACCCCGTGCCCTGGACGGCGGGCCGCTGCTCGAAGCCCACAGCACGCCGCACACCGAGGAGAGCGTCGCGTGGCGGCTCGACGGCGCGGCGTCCAGCTTCGGCTACAGCGGCGATACGGGCCCCTCCACGGAGCTGGGACCGTTCATGCGCGGGGTCGGCGCTCTGGTGTGCGAGTGCTCGCTCGACGACGCGGATGCGGCCGACAACCACCTCTCGCCCGGCCGTGTCGCGGCTCTGGCATCCGCCGCGCGGCCGCGTCTCCTCGTGCTCACGCACATGTACCCCCACTTTCGGATGCGGTGCGATGTCGCCCGCCTGGTGGCGGAGGCCGGGTATCCCGGCGACGCGTGTCTGGCGCGGGAGGGACTCCGGGTCACGTTGACGAACGGTTGAGGCAGGCCGACTATCCTGCTCCTGCCGGATCCGGCCCATCCGGGCCGGCCGGGACATCGCCCACGCACGGGGGGGACCAATGCTGGTGGTCATGAGGCACGGCGCCACGTCCGCACAGATCGGCGACGTGGTTCGCGCCATAGAGGACATGGGGTATCGGGCGCGTCCGATGCCGGGGGCCCAGCGGACGACCATCGGACTCGTCGGCAACGACGGACGCGTCCAGGAGAGTCGGCTCGTCGGGCTCGACGGCGTCCTGCGCATCATCCACGTCTCGCAGCCGTACAAGCAGGTGAGCCGGGAGTGGTGGCCCGAGGACACCGTAATCGAACTCGACAACGGGGTGAAGATCGGGGGCGAGGATGTCGTCATCATGGCGGGTCCGTGCTCGGTCGAGTCGCGCGAACAGATCCTCGAGTCCGCGCACCGGGTGGGGGCGGCCGGGGCGACCGTGCTGCGCGGCGGAGCGTTCAAGCCGCGGACCTCGCCCTACTCGTTCCAGGGACTGGGCGAGGAGGGGCTGCGGCTTCTCGCCCGGGCTCGCGAGGAGACGGGGCTCGCCATCGTCACCGAGGCGCTGGACACCGACAGCATGGGTCTCGTGGCCGAATACGCCGACATCATCCAGATCGGCGCCCGCAGCATGCAGAACTATTCGCTCCTCCGCGCAGCGGGCCGGGCGGGCAAGCCGGTGCTCCTCAAGCGGGGCATGGCGGCGACGATCAAGGAACTGCTGCTGGCGGCGGAATACATCGTCGCCGAGGGCGAGCCGCGCGTGATGCTGTGTGAGCGGGGCGTGCGGAACTTCGACACGCACGCCCGGAACCTGTTCGACCTCACGGCGGTGGTCACGATCCAGGAACTGTCGCACCTGCCGATCGTGGCCGATCCGAGCCACGGGACGGGCGCCCGCGCGAAGGTCGGCCCCATGTCGCGGGCGGCCGTGGCCGCGGGCGCGGACGCGCTCATCCTGGAGGTGCATCCCGATCCCGCTTCCGCTGCCTCGGACGGGCAGCAGTCGCTCAACCTGGATCAGTTCGACGCCCTCATGGTCGAACTGCATGCCATCGCGGACGCGATCGGTCGCCGTATCGCCCGGGCGGTGGTCCCGGCCCACGGCTGAGCGGGCCGGCCGCGTCCCCACCCGGACGACCGGCGACGTCGGCGAGCGGCTCGCGGCCCGGTATCTCGCGGCCGACGGATACGACATCCTCGACCGCAACTGGCGGGCCGGCCGTCTGGAGATCGACCTGGTGGCCCGCACCGGCGATACGGTGGCCTTCGTCGAGGTGAAGACGCGCCGCGCGGGCGTCCAGCCGCCCTCCGAGGCCCTGGCGCCCGCGCAACGCAGGAGGATCCGCCACGCGGCGGGGGCCTGGCTGCGGCGGAACCCGGGCGTCGGCGCGGAATTCCGGTTTGACGTCGTGGCGGTCGAGTTGGGACGCGGTGGCGGGTGCCGGATCGAGCACATCCCCGACGCCTTCTACGGAGAGGACGCCGTCTGATTTTTCTGGCCGCTGTCACCGCGGGCGGATAAGATACTTGTGCCCCAGGCCCGTGGGGCCGAAGCGCGTCAACCCCGTCAGGACCGTGAAGGTAGCAGCGGTAAGCGCGTGACGGTCGCCACGGCCCGCCTGGGGTCCATGATCCGGATGTCCCACAGCACCTACGAGCCCGTGTACCGCACCGCGCTTGCCAGAACCTACCGGCCCCGTCGCTTCGCCGATCTGATCGGCCAGGACCACATCGGGCCCACGCTCAAGGCCGCGGTCGAGTCCGGCCGGGTCGGCCACGCGTATCTCTTCTGCGGCCCCCGCGGCGTCGGCAAGACGACGAGCGCCCGGGTCCTCGCCATGGCGCTCAACTGCCCCGGACAGGAGGGGGGCGAACCGTGTGGCGTGTGCGAGTCCTGCGAGCGGATCTGGTCCGGCGGCGCCTCCCTCGACGTGGTGGAGATCGATGCGGCCAGCCATCGCGGCGTCGAGGACGCGCGCGACCTGCGGCGCCGGGCCGCGTACGCGCCCACGAGCGAGGACCGCTACAAGGTCTACATCCTCGACGAGGCGCACATGCTCACGCGCGATGCGTGGAACGCGCTCCTCAAGATCCTGGAGGAGCCGCCGCCGCGGGTCATCTTCGCCTTCGCCACCACGGAACCGCAGAAGATCGAGCGCGGGGCGGCCCCCGTCATGTCGCGCTGTCAGCGGTTCGATTTCCGGCGCGTCTCCGTTGGGGACATCACCGGACGGCTCGAAACGGTCCTCGAGCACGAGGGCATTGAGGCGGAGCCCGGAGCGCTGCGGGCGATCGCCCGCCGGGCCGAAGGGGGGGTGCGCGATGCGCTGTCGTCGCTCGACCAGGTACTCTCGTTCCGCGGCGACGCGGTCGAACTGGCCGACGTGCGGCGCATGCTCGGGCTCGTGGACGAGGACCGATACATCGAGTTCTTCGATATCGCGGCGCAGCGCGACCGGGCGCGCGTGTTCTCCTTCGTCCAGACGCTGCTCGACGACGGACACGACCCGGCGGAGTTCCTGCGCGGGTTGGGCGACGCGCTGCGCACGCTCCTCGTCCTGCGGCTCGATCCCGAAGCCGATTCCGTCGAACTCCTCCCGGAATCGCGGCAACGCTTCCTCGCGGCGGCCGCCGCCATGGTCCCCGCGGATCTCCTCAGGATGCTCACGGCGCTGGGCGACTTCGAGGCGTCCGGCGCCCTGCACCGGTCCTCTCAGCCGCGGATCCAGCTCGAGGTGCTGCTCCTGCGCCTCGTCCGCATGGAGTCCACGGTGGAACTCGAGGAGCTCCTGGCGGCCCTGGGAGGAGGGTTGGAGGAGGACCCCGCCCCGCGTCCTCCTTCGCCGAGGCCGAGTTCTCCAGCTCCATCTTCCCCGAACCCCCGGCGCGGAAGATCGGCTCCGGGACCCGACGGGGGCTCCCCGAAGCCGCAGGCGCCGAAGCCCCCGGCGGAGGCCGCGCCCGCCCCGCAGGCCGCGCCGGCCCCGCAGGCTCCGGCCCGGTTGCGTGACGCGTGGGCGAGGGCCGTCGCCGAAACGCGCGGCCTCGGGGGCTCCGCGATCTCCCTCAGGGGCGCCGAGGTGCAGGGGCTCGTCGACGATCTTCTCACCCTACGCGTGCCGTCCGGGTTGCGGGGCGACCTCGAGGCGCTGCTCGCGGACAGACGGCGGTCCGATCCGCTGCGCAGGAACCTCGCGAATCGCCTCGGACGGGAGCGGCTCGAAGTCGCAATCGTCAACAACGAAGGCGGGAGGATGACGGCCCGGGAAGCCGCCCGGAGCAGGGCGGAAGGGTTGATGGACGGGAATCCGCACCTCAGAGAAGCCGTGAAGGCGCTTGATCTCACCTTGAAGGAGTAGCCGTCGTGGAAGGAATAAACTTGCAGCAGATGATGCAGCTCAGCCAGCAGATGCAGGCCCGGGTGGCCGAGATGCAGGAGAAGCTCGAACGTCAGACGATGGTCGCGGCCTCGGGCGGCGGGATGGTCGAGGTCACCGCGGACGGGAAGGGGAACATCAAGGGCGTCTCCATCGACCCCGCCGTCGTCGATCCGGAGGAAGTGGAAATGCTCGAGGACCTCATCGTCGCCGCGGCTTCGGAGGTGCAGCGGCGGGCCCGTGAGCGGTTGGAAAGCGAAATGCGCAGGGCCGCCGGCGGCCTCCCCCTCGGGGGGCTCGGCAATCTGCTCGGCGGGCCGTGAACGCGATCGAGGCCCTCGTCGGCGAGTTCGCGCGCCTGCCCGGGATCGGCCGCAAGACCGCGCAGCGGCTCACCTATCATCTCCTCAGGGGGTCCAGGGACGATGCCAGGCGGCTGGCGCGCGCCGTCGACCGGGTGGCCGCGGAGGTGCGCGTGTGCGGCGCGTGCGCCAATCTGAGCGACATGGATCCGTGCGAGATGTGCCGCAGCCCGCGACGCGACCCGGCGCTTCTGTGCGTCGTCGAGGAGGCCTCGGACATCCCGGCGATCGAGAATTCCGGGAACTTCGGCGGACTGTATCATGTACTGGGCGGGCGGTTGTCCCCGCTCGACGGGGTGGGGCCCGAGGACCTCAACATCCGTGCCCTGCTTCGGCGGCTCGGAGACTCGGTGCGGGAGGTGATCATCGCGACGAACGCGAGCGTGGAGGGAGAGGCGACGGCGACGTATCTGCAGCGCCTGCTGTCGTCGGCCGCCGACGTGCGGGTCACCCGGCTCGCGCGGGGGCTCCCGGTGGGCGGCGACCTCGAGTACGCCGATGGCGTAACCATCGCCGAGGCCTTCGCCGGCCGGCGGGACATGTAGAGGCACGATGACGACCCGGATCGAGTACAGAGACCCCGAGCGCGACACCTCGACGGCGTGGAAGATCGCCGCGGCCGCCCTCCTCGGCGCCGCCGCCGCGGTCGGCCTCGGGATATACCTGGCGCGCGACCAGATGCGACGACACCGGCGGGAACTGTTCAGCCCGCATCCGCTCCGGCGTCTGGCGGCGCTCGGCTATCTCAAGTCACACCCAGCGGTCGACGACCTGCCCCTGCTTCGCGATTACCTGACCTGGGAGGAGCGCCCCCTGCTTCGGAAGCGGGCCTCCGCCATCCTCAGCCGTCTCGAGGGCGCGCTCGCGGGCGATGGATTCGTTGGAAGCGGAGAACCATCCTGAATCTCCCGAACGCCATCACCTCGGCGAGGATCCTGGCGGCGCCGGTGGTGACCGCGCTGCTCCTGCAGCCCAGCCCGCTGCCGCGGATCATCGCCTTCGCCGTCTTCCTCGTCGCCGCCCTCTCCGACCTGTGGGATGGGCATCTGGCGAGGGCGCGCAATCAGGTCACCTCGTTCGGGAAGATCGTCGACCCCCTGGCCGACAAGCTGCTGCTCGTCGCGGCGCTGCTTCCGGTCTACAGCATCAACCTCGGCCAGTCGGGAGCGGGATCTCTCCCCCTGTTCGACGTCATCCCGCTCTGGGCCGTCATCGTGCTCCTCGGGCGCGAACTCCTGGTCACCCTTCTCCGGTTCCTCGCGGCACGGCGGGGCCGGGTCGTCGGGGCGCTGACACTGGGGAAGAGAAAGGCTCTCGCCCAGAACATCTTCATCTGTTCGGCGATCCTCTGGGTGGCCTTCCTGACGCCGGGATTCGCCGCGCCATCCGGCCAGGCCTGGCGCTGGTTCTCCGCCTTCCTCGGCTGGCTCACCACGGTCTTCCTCACGGTCGCGGTCGTCCTCACGCTGATTTCGGCCGTTACGTACGTGGCGACCTTCTCGCGCGTCATTGCGGGGCGCCATTCGTAACGACGGCTGCGCGCTGTTCGACGTGGCGGCCGCGCTCATCGGGCGCCTCGACCGGAAGGGCCACACGCTGGTGCTGGCCGAGAGTTGCACGGGGGGGCTCATCGGGGCGGCGCTCACCGCCGTGCCGGGCGCCTCGAAGGTGTTCCGGGGCGGGCTGATAAGCTACGATGACGCCGCCAAACGGGCGCTTCTCGGCGTATCGGAAACCTCGCTCCGCCGGCACGGCGCCGTGTCGAAGACCGTGGCCCGGGAGATGGCCGCCGGAGCCCGGCGTGCGGGGGACAGTACCTGGTCCCTCGCCGTCACCGGGATCGCCGGACCATCGGGCGGGACCGCCGAGAAGCCCGTGGGCACGGTGTGGATCGCCCTCGACGGTCCTTCGCGCGCCGTCCGGTGTCACCACTTCCAGGGCACCCGGGAGGAGATCCGCGAAGCCGCCGCCGAGGAGGCGATGCGTTGGTTGGGTTCGCGTGTACCAGGAGACTGACCGTTAGCCAGATCTTGCGAGGATAGTCGATGGTCAAGCGGGACAAGAGACGGGATACGAAGAGCGAAGAACCGGCGGAGGTCGGCCCGGACACCTCGGACGCCGCGGTCGGGGATGCCGAGGAGGCGGAAACGCCCGGGCACGTCGATGAGGTGGCCGCGCCCAGGGCCCGGGAGGAGGGCCACCCCGCCGACGAACTCGCCGCGCTCCACGACCGCTATCTTCGGCTCGCGGCCGAGTTCGACAACTTTCGGCGCCGGACGCGGCGGGAACTGGGCGAAGCCGGAGAGGGCGCCCGCGCGGGACTGGCGAGCAAGCTGCTCGAGGTCATGGACGACCTGCAGCGCGTAGCCGAAACACCGATCGATGGCGCGACGAGGGAGACGCTGCACGAGGGGATCGGGCTCGTGGCGCGCAAGTTCGCCAAGGTTCTGGCGGACAACGGGGTGGAGCAGGTCAACCCGGCGGGCGAGCGCTTCGATCCGACCCTCCACGACGCGCTCATGATGACGCCGACGGACGACCCCGAGCAGGATGAACTCGTGTCGCACGTCGTCCTCGTCGGATATCGCCTTGGCGACCGGCTGCTCCGCCCGGCCCGCGTCACGGTCTTCCGTCACGACGAAGAAGATACCTGAGCCGATGTCGACGCAGGCGAAGGACTACTACAAGATTCTCGGGGTGGCCGAGAACGCGAGCGCGGACGAGATCCGGAAGGGCTACCGCTCGCTCGCCAAGAAGCACCATCCCGACGCGAACGCGGGGGATCCGGCCTCGACGGAGAAGTTCAAGGAGGTCTCCGAGGCGCATGGCGTCCTGTCGGATCCCGACAAGCGCCGGAAGTACGACCGGGTGCGCAAGTACGGCGGCCTCGGCCCGTTCGGCCCGGGCCCGGCGGGGGGGGCGCCCGGGGGTGCGGGCGGCTTCAAGTTCGAGGACCTTTCCGACCTGGGCGGGATCGGCGGGATCTTCTCTTCCATCTTCGACTTCGGGAAGAAGGCGAAGCCGGAGAAGGAAGGGCCCAAGCGCGGGCGCAACGTCGAGTACCTGGTCACGATCCCCCTGCGTACCGCGGCGCGCGGCGGCAGGGTCTCGGTCACGGTCCCGATCAGCGAGGAATGCGCGACGTGCGACGGCAACGGCGCGGCCCCCGGTACGTCACTCGAGCGCTGCTCCGAGTGCGGGGGGAAGGGGGAGGTCACCTTCGGGCAGGGCGGGTTCTCCGTCACCCGCCCCTGTCCCGTGTGCGTGGGGCGGGGCACGGTGCCCGAGACCCCGTGCTCCAGTTGCTCGGGCCGCGGGCAGGTGAGTACGCGCAGGAAGCTGAGCGTCAAGGTGCCGACGGGGGTCGAGACCGGATCGCGCGTGCGTCTGTCGGGCCAGGGCGAGCGCGGTCCGCGCGGCGGCCCGCCCGGCGACCTCATCATCAAGTTCCAGGTGGAACCGGACCGGTTCTTCACACGCGACGGGCTGGACCTCGCCTGCGAGGTGCCGATCAACGTCGCGCAGGCGATTCTCGGCTCGAAGATCAAGGTGAGGACGATCGACGGCAACAAGGTCGTGCTGAGGATTCCGCCCGGCACACAGAGCGGCACCGCGTTCCGCATCCGCGGCCAGGGACTCCGGCGGGGCGAGAACCGCGGCGATCAGCTTGTCAAGGTCGTGGTGGAGACCCCCGACCTCTCCACCGAGGGCCTCAGGACCGTCCAGGAACTCGCGAAGCAGGAGGGCCTCCCGCACTGACGATGATGCCGCCCCCGAGGACGAGGTCGCCGCGGTAGAGCACCGCGCTCTGGCCCGGGGTGATCGCCGCCTGCGGCGTCGGCAAATCCAGCGAGAAGCCCGTCGACGTTGCTTCGAGCACGTCCGCGTCGACGATCGGTGCCCCGTGCCGGATGCGTACGCCGATCCGCTCGCCCGCGATGGGACGGCTCGCGAGCCAGTTCGCGTCCCGGGCGACGATGCGCGCACGCGCCAGCGACGTCCGCGGTCCGATGACCACGTCGCGCGACGACGGCCGGATCTCGAGCACGAACATCGGCTCGGCGAAGCCCCCCGGCAGCCCCTTGCGCTGGCCCACGGTGTAGTGCGCGTAGCCGGGGTGACGGCCGGCCTCGGAGCCGTCTTCGAGCCGGATCGTTCCCGGCGAGAGGGCGGGGTGGTCGTCGGGCAGGTAGCGGCGCAGCACCCCGGCGTAGTCGTTGTCGGGGACGAAGCAGATCTCGAACGATTCCGGCTTGTCCGCCGTGTCGAGACCGAGCCGCCGCGCCTCGGCGCGCACCTGCGGCTTCGTGAGGTCTCCCACCGGCAGCAGGAGGCGGTCCAGGGCAGGCCGGGGCATCCCCCACAGGAAGTAGGTCTGGTCCTTGCGGTCGTCCGCGCCGCGGCGGAGTTGCGGCCGTCCGGCCCCCGGTCGGACGACGCGCGCATAGTGCCCCGTGGCCAGCCAGCGGCAGCCCAGCCCGTCCGCTCGCCGCAGGAGGTCGCGGAACTTCGTGAAGCTGTTGCAGCGCACGCAGGGGATCGGCGTCCGCCCCGCGGCGTACTCGGAGACGAAGTCGTCGATCACGTCCCGCGTGAAGTCCTCCTCCACATCGAAGACGTGGTGCGGCATGTCGAGCTGGGCCGCGACGGACTTGGCGTCGGCGATCCCGTCCAGACCGCAGCAGGTGCGGCTCGCCCCCTCGACGCCGGAGTAGCAGAACGTCTTCATCGTCACGCCGATGACCGGGCGGCCCTCGCGCGCCAGCAGCGCCGCGGTGAGGGACGAATCCACGCCGCCGGACATGGCGACGAGCACGGCGTCCGCGAAGCGGCCGAGGCGGGATGGCGCGATCATGCGGACGACCCCGTCAGGCAGTGAGGGCGACGACCCGCGCCGCGACTCGGGCGAGCGCGTCCGCGGCCCGGTCGACATGCGCCCGGGTGGTCTCGTGGCCGAAGCTGAATCGCACCGCCGCATAGGGCGCGTCGCCGGGAACGCCGATGGCGTCGAGCACGCCCGAACCGACACTCGAGTCGGACCCGCACGCGGACCCGCCCGATGCCGCGATGCCCTCGAAGTCGAGGGAGACGAGGAGCGCCCCGCTGTCGCACCCGGGGATCCCCACGCTGACGAGGTTGGGCAGCCGCAAGGGCGCCTCGCCCCCGTGGATGCGGGCGTCCGGTATCTCCGCCAGGAGCCGCCCCTCGAGGTGGTCGCGCAGCGCGGTCCAGCGCGCCACCTCCGCCTCCCGCTCCCCGACCGCGAGCGCCAGCGCGGTCGCGAAGCCCGTGGCGCCGATCGGGTTCTGTGTCCCCGGCCACATCGACCGCTCCTGGCCGCCCCCGTAGCTCAATGGCTCCAACGTCACCCCGGGCCGGCGGTAGAGCAGGCCGATCCCGACCGGTCCGCCCAGCTTGTGGGCGGTGGCGGAGAGCAGGTCGACCGGGGTGCGCTCCAGGTCGACGTCGACCTTCCCCATCGCCTGCACCGCGTCCGTGTGCACGAGGGCGCCGTGTTCATGCCCGAGGGCGACGAGGTCGTCCATCGCCTGCACGGCGCCGATCTCGTTGTTGGCCCACATCGCGGAGATCAGGGTCGGCGCGGCCGGGTCGGCCTCGAGCCCGCGCCGCAACCATTCGAGGTCGAGGGTCCCGGAGCGGTCCACCGGGATGCGGGACACGCGGGCGCCCTCCAGCCCGCCGCGATCCGCCGCCTCCAGACACGCCTTGTGCTCGATCTCCGACACGAAGACGCGCGGTCCCGAACCCTCGTGCGAGCGCACGAAGCCGAGGATCGCGAGGTTGTCGGACTGCGTACCGCCGCCGGTGAAGTAGATGCACGATCGGGCGCAGCACAGGAGTTCCCCGATCCGCCCCCGGGCGAGTTCGAGACTGCGATGCGCCATGCGTCCCGGCGCGTGCGCGCTGGCCGGGTTGTAGCCGTGCCGCAGCTCCGCGCCCATGGCCTCCCACACCTCCGGGCGCATGGGCCAGGTCGCCGCGTAATCGAGATAGAGACGCTCCTGGTCCGCCTTCATGATCGTCATCTTCAGCGGGGGTTCGCCCGGGATCCGCCCGGGATTCGCCCGGTCGGCAAAGACGGTCTATTGTGTCGAAGCTTCGAACGACGACGCAACTCGGGATGGAGTGCATGGAACCACCACCGTCCGCGTCGGGGCCGACCCCCCCGGCGCCACGACCCCCGGGGCAGACTCCCGACGACCAAACCCTGCCGCCGCTCGGGGCCCCGGTGTTTCGGACCACCGTACACGGCCTCGCATTCGAAGACCGCGCCCGCCACCTCGACACCGTCAGTCCCCGGGAAGAATTGCTCCTCATCCCCGATCCGCCCGGCGGCCAGCCCGATGACGTGTGGGTCCACGTTCCCGCCGGAGACCCCGTGGGCCACCTTCCGCGTGAGATCGGCGCCTGGCTCGCCCCCTGGATGCGTCGGGGCGGGTCCGCGCGCGTCCAGGTGCTGAAGGTAGGCCCGGAGTCGGAGCCGAGCTGGAAGCGGCTGCTCGTCGAGGTTCACTGCGGCGGCTGATCCCGGCGGCGCCTGATTGCGCGGCCGAAAGGGCCTACAGCGACCGGACGCCGAGCGCCATCACGTCCTCCACCCGCATCGTCTCGTCCGTATGAAACGGCTCGCCGTGCGCGGCCCGGATCAGCGAGCCGTAGTGCCGCGAGGCCGTCTCGATCCGCTCGATGAGCGACTGCCCGGTGGGGAAGATCTCGCCCGCCGCCGTCGACCCCTCGAACTGTGACGCGTAACAGCGCGCCGCCTCGATCTTGTGCTCGAACTGCGCCTCCGTGAGCGGCACGACGAAGGTCGGCTTCACCGCGTCTTCGCGGTACGCCATGGCGTAGAGCACCTTCTCCGGTCGCCGTGCCGGACCGCCATCGTAGCGGCGCAGTCCCGCCAGGAAACAGGCGTCGCGCGCCAGCTCCGAGGCGATCCGGTGATCGGGGTGCCGCCCGCGCGGGTAGGGCAGGATCACGGTCGCGGGCGAGAGCCGGCGCAGGTGCGCGACCACGACCCGGCGCGTCTCCTGCGAGTTCTCCAGCCGCGCGTCGGGGAGCCCGGCGTTGGCTCGCACCGCGACCCCCAGCGCGGCCGCCGCCCGCTCCGCCTCCTCGGCCCGGATCTCCGGACTCCCGCGCGAGGCCATTTCGCCGCGCGTCAGGTCGAGGATGCCCGTCCGGTATCCCTGCTCCGCGGCACGGGCCAGCGTCCCGCCACAGGTGAGTTCGGCATCGTCCGGGTGGGCCGCCACGGCAAGGAGGTCCAGCGGTGTATCGCTCATCGGCGTGCGGACGCGCTACTCGTAGCGCAGCGCCTCGATCGGGTCCAGACGGGCGGCCCGCGAGGCGGGGTAGAGCCCGAACCCGATCCCGGTCAGCGCCGAGGCCACCAGCGCGGCCACGATCGACCACAGCGGCACGATGGCCGTGAGCGGCGTCAACTGGTTCAAGACCCATACGAGGCCGCCGCCGAGCAGCATCCCGACCGTTCCGCCGAGCAGCGTGAGCGTGGAGGCCTCGACGAGGAACTGCCACATGATGTCGCGACGCCGCCCCCCCATCGCCTTTCGCAGCCCGATTTCCTTCGTCCGCTCCGTCACGGAGATCATCATGATGCCGATGACGCCGATGCCGCCGACCATGAGTCCGATGCTGGACAGGCCCATCATGGCCGCGAACAGCACGCCGGTGAGCTGGTTCCAGACGTTCAGCATCTGGTCCTGCGTCATGATGGCGAAGTCATCCTCCTCTGCAGGCTCCAGCCCCCGAAGCTGGCGCATCCGCGCGTACGTCACGTCGAGCGCCGCCTGCGCGTCGGCGCCGGGTTCCGGCCGCACGATGAAACTGATCGTCCGGTCCGAGATACTCAGAAACTTGTCCGCAGTCGCGAACGGAACCCACACGTAGTGCGTGGCCAGCCCGGAGAAGAGGTTCGCCGGCATCCGGTAGATGCCGATCACCCGGAACATGGCCGCGTTGCGACCCGCGCCAACCCGGATGTCCCGGCCGACCGGGTCGCGCTGCCCAAAAAGGTCGACCGCCACGGCGGAGTCGATCACGACGACCGGCACCCGCCGCTGGGCTTCGGAGTGCGTGAACCAGCGGCCTTGGGCGACATCGCCGCTGTAGATCTCGAGGTAGTCGGCGCCCACGCCCATGAGGGAGATCTCGGCGCGGTCCGCCCCGACACTCGCCTCGTACGCTCCTCCGAAGTCGCTGTTCATCTCGACTATCGGGGTTGCGCTCTGGATGCCCGGCAGCCGTCCGAGATCCCGGGTCCACTCCGGATCGAGTGGCGGATTCCGGAAGTAAGCCGGCTCCTCCTCGTCAAGCGGCCCCCCGCCGGTCATCGAGGAGAAGTCGAAATGCGCCACCCAGAACGTCGTAATGCCGTTCGGCGCCATCATCTCCGAGAAGCTGCGGTTGATGCCGGTGATGGCCGCCGCCATGACCATGACGACGACGACCCCGATCGTCACGCCGAGGATCGTGAGGCCGCTCCGTACCTTGTTGGCTCCTAGCGAGTCGAAGGCGACCGCGATCCCCTCCGCCATCGTCGCGAAGAACCCCATGCCGCCACCTCCGCGCGCGCTCATGCTACTCGAACCTCAGCGCTTCGATCGGGTCCAACCGTGCGGCGCGGTAGGCCGGATAGAGCCCCGACGCGATGCCGACGCCGAGCCCGAGGATGAGGGAGATGATCATCGCCGGAACGGAAACGGCCGCCGGCAGGGGCGAAACACGTTCGATGATCAGGGCGAGGCCGAAGCCCGTCCCGATCCCGAGCGCCGCGCCGACGATCGAGAGCATCGATGCCTCCGTGAGGAACTGGAAGAGGATGTCCCGGCGCCGGGCCCCGAGCGACTTCCGGAGCCCGATCTCCCGTGTCCGGTCGGTCACCGAGAGCAACATGATGTTCATGATCACGATCCCTCCCACGACCAGCGAGATCCCGACCAGCCCGGGGAGCGCCGTCATGAGGATGCGGTTGATCGTCTCCCAGGCCTGCAGAAGGTTGCTGGACGTCTCGATCCCGAAGTTGTCCGGCTCAAATGGCCGGAGGCGCCGTTCGCTGCGCAGCGCGCCCTGCACCTCGGCGATGGCCGGGTTCAGCTCGTCAGCGCGGTTCATCTTCACCGTGATCCCATCGACCTCGAGCCGCCGTCGGCTGAGCGTGCGCTGGTAGGTCTCGAATGGAATGAGGACGGTGGCATCGCGGATATTGCCCACCAAACCGCCCTGCTCCTCCATCACGCCGACGACCTGGAACCCGTGCCCGCCCGCGCGGATCCGCTTGCCGATCGGGGAAGTGGTCGGGAAGAGCCGTTCGGCGATCTGGGCCCCGATGACGGCCACGGAGAGCGCCTGCCGGTCGTCGATCGGTGTGAGACCACGGCCTTCCTCCACGGTCCACCCCTGGACCGCCTCGTAGTCCGGCGACCCGCCGACCACCCGCACGTTGCGCCGCTCGAACTGGCCGTACCGGACCGAGGACACGCCGGTCTGGCCGAAGTGCGCCAGATAACGGGCCTCGGGCACCGCGGCGCGCACGACCTCCACCTCTTGCATGCCGAGTTCAGGGTTGCGGCGCCACCGCCGTCGCTGCGCCTCGTCGATGCGGCCCGTCTCGATCGTCGGTCGGCGCACGACCGAGAATGTATTCACGCCGAAGATCGAACCCGCGAAGTCCTCGCGGACGTAGCGGTTCATCCCCTCGACGATCGTGATCACCGCGATGAGGAAGGTGATCCCGATGATGATGCCGAGCAGCGCGAAGAACGACTTCAGCTTCTGCGCCCAGACCTGCTGCAGCGAGAGGTGGATGCCCTCCCAGAATCGCATCGCCCCGGCTCCCGGCTAGCGCCCGCTGCCGCTCTTGAAGGGTGGCTCGGGGGGAGGTGCCCAGGGGTTGCGGGATGGCCTCCCGAGACCGCCGGGCCCCCCGCCCCCGGGGGGCGCCGAGGCGGGTCCCGCGCCCGCGGAGCCCGCATCCGCCGGAGTCGCGGAGTGCGCCGTCGCAGCCGCGGAGGGTACCGGCTCGGTCTCCGCATCCGGCGCTCCACGCGCCGGGCCGCCGCCGAACGGCCCGATGCCCCGCGTCAGGTAGTAGTCCGGGGACATCTCCGCTTCCACCTTCCCGTCGACGAGCGAGATCACGCGCTGCGAGCGGGCCGCGATGTCGTACTCGTGCGTGACCATGATGATCGTCTGGCCGTTCGCGTGCAGCGTGTCGAACACGTCCATGATCTCCTCGGAGGTCGAGGAGTCGAGGTTCCCCGTCGGCTCGTCCGCGAGCAGGATCGAGGGGTCGTTGACGAGCGCCCTCGCGATCGCGACGCGCTGGCGCTGGCCGCCGGAAAGCTCGTTGGGCTTGTGATCCATGCGGTCGGACAGCTGCACGAGGTCGAGTGCGTGCGCCGCCCTCCTGTGCCGCTCCTTGCTCGATATCCCGGCGTAGATGAGCGGCAGCTCCACGTTGTGCAGCGCCGTCGCGCGCGGAAGCAGGTTGAAGGTCTGGAACACGAACCCGATCTCGCGGTTCCGGATCCGGGCCAGGTCGTCGTCCTTCAGGTGCTGCACCGCCTGCCCGTTGAGCACGTACTCTCCCGCGCTCGGTGAATCGAGGCAGCCGATCATGTTCATGAGCGTCGACTTGCCGGAGCCCGAGGGTCCCATGATCGAGACGTATTCGTTGCGCAGGATCTCGATGTCGACGCCCGCGAGCGCGTGCACGACCTCGGCCCCCATCACGTAGTCCTTCCTGAGGTCGCGCGTGACGATCATCGCCTGCGCCCGCCCGTTTTCGCTCATCGTCCGTTCTCCCCGCTGCCGTCACTGTCGTTCGCCGCGGCTGCGGCACCCGCCGCCCGGTCGATTCTGATCCGGCTCCCGTCCTCGAGTCCGCGGATGGCCTGGAACGAGCCCGACACGATCGTCGTTCCGACCTCGATCCCCGAGATCACCTCGAAGTAGCTCTCCCCGGCGATCCCGATCTCGAGGGGCCGGAAGCGTACCCGGTCACCCTCGACCACGAACACGCCTTCGATGTCCCGAAGGGTCTCCGACTGCGGCCGGGCAGGCAGGTTCTCGTTGGGGATCTCTTCGTACTCGTCCGCGTCCATCAGGGTGAGCGCCGTGATCGGGATGCTGGGCACGTTGTCCCTGGTGTCCGTGATGACGTCGGCCGTGGCCGACAGGTCGGGCCGGATCCCCTCGGGCGGTGCGCGCAGTTCGATCTTCACCTCGAAATCGATCGCCTGGGCCGACCCGCCCGCCTGGGACGGGTTCCGCGGCACGATCGAACTGTTGCCGATCTCGGTCACGGTTCCCACGAAGCGCTGGTTCGGGAACGCGTCGATCTCGATGTAGGCGGAATCGCCGATCACGATGCTGGTCACATCCGTCTCGTCCACCTCGATCACGGCCTCCATCACCGACAGATCCGCGACGGTGAGGAGCACGGTCCCGGGGTTGTTCATCGTCCCTACGATCGCGGTCTCGCCCCGCTCCACGTTGAGCCGGGTGATCTTGCCCGACATCGGCGCCTCGATCGTCGTCTTCCCGAGCCGGTCCCGTTCCTGATCGAGGCTCGCGACGGCCTGCTCGACCTGGTGTTCCGCGGCCTCGAGGAGCCGTTCCTGGACCACCGCGCCGGTCACCGCCTGTTCGACCTCGGCTTCGGTCACGAAGTCCGTGCCGCGCTCCTGCAGCGTCGTGAGCCGGTCCGCGTCCCGCTGCGCCTGGTCGTAGGCGGCCTGCTGCTGGGCGAGGCCGGCGCGCGCCTGAGCGAGGCCGGCCTCGGCCCGGTCCACGGCCGCTCGGAAGAGGGCCGGATCGATCTGGAGAAGAAGGTCCCCTTCCTCGACGTCCTGCCCCTCCTCCACAGGGAGGTCGATGATCCGCCCGGCGACATCGGTGGTGATGTCCACGTGCGTCTTGGGCTCGATGTGGCCCGTGGCGGAGACCTCGGCCACGAGACTGCGAAGCCCCACCTGGTCGACCCTGACTTCCACCACTCGGCCCGCCTCACGCTGCGTGGCCAGATATCCCATGGTCGCGAGCAGTCCGAGAACGACCACCGCGAGAAACGCTTTAAGCATCCTGCACCACAACCTTTATTTCGAGACCTGGCGGGCTGTCCGCACGATTCCGTGATTCACTGTGCAAGGGTACGTCCTCGCCACACGCTTGGTTTCGCCCGCGCAGCCGCGGTGTGGCGGGCCCCGGATCAGCCCATGAGACCGG
Source organism: Candidatus Palauibacter sp. (assembly GCF_965216145.1). Classification (GTDB taxonomy): domain Bacteria; phylum Gemmatimonadota; class Gemmatimonadetes; order Palauibacterales; family Palauibacteraceae; genus Palauibacter. The sequence continues at coordinate 214,395 of NZ_OZ244149.1, read as the reverse complement.
CCAGCGCCGCGAAGACGGCCACGACGAGCAGATAAAGGACGAGTAGATACGTCGTGCCCGCCGCCGCGGACCGCTCCGGGTAGATGCGGCTCACGGCCACGCCGAGCACCCCGCACGTCCAAACAGAGAAGATGTTGATTCCGTTTAGGAACCCGCCGATGAACCCTTCCACCTCCGGCAGGAAGAGACCGGGCGTCAGGATGGGAGTCTGGGAGCCGAGCGTCATCAGGGCGAGCCCGACGATCCCTCCCGCCGTGGACACGTAGCTCGCGTGGGCGGCGGCGCTGAACAGCTGCCTGAACCGGCCTTCGCCCCCCATGATGACGTTGAACGCGATGAGGATGAGGCCCGCGATGAGTGAGAGAAAGATGGGTGTGGCGATGACCACCGTGGCGATCCCGGCCGCCGGACCCGTGGACATCGCGGCCTCGACCTGCTGCTCGAGCAACTCGGGATCCGCCCCCGGCGGGATGAACCTCCCGATCTGACTCTCGAACATCGCCCGCCGCACGTCTTCGGGGACCACGATCGGAGTCAGGAGTTGCACCGCGGCGCCCACCACGACGAGGCCCACCACGGCCCCGAGCCACGCGGGCCGCTCCCGGAGCGCGTCGAACAGCTTCGCCGGCGAGACGAAGGCCTGCAGGATGCGGACGGGAAGGACGGGAATCGAGACTTTCTCCGTCGGCGCTTCGGACGACGCATGCGTATGTTCCATCTTCATCTCCAGGTTTCTGTCCCGGGTTGAACCGTCGGCGCTTCCCGGCCCGAGTCGGTCAGCCTTCCACCGGCGCGCGGATCGCCTCGCGGCGGGCTCCGGGTTCGACCACGCGCAGGAGCTTGTCGTCCGCATCCAGCCAGACGCTCAGCCCGGCGCCATCGACTTCGAGGTCGTAGCGCGTGGCGGCCACGGAGCCCTCACCGATCTCGACGCTGTCCGGACCCTCACCCGTCAGCCGTGCAGGAACGGATCGCCCCGCGAGCGGGAGCAGCACCTCCAGACGCCCCTCCGGCGCCTCCCTCAGGGTGCGGACGAGGAGAAGATAATGGTGCGCCACGCCCGGCTCGACGATCGCCCCCACCTCCTGCACCATGTACTCCTTCCAGCCCTCGCCCCCGGCGGTCGCGAACTGGAAGCGGACCCGGTCCGCGAACCGTTCGCCGCTGACCAGGACCGAGCGCCCCTCCTCGACCTCGTACTGCATCGGGAGCAGGTCGGGATCCATCTGCAGCCCCACCTCCCGCGCCGGCCTTTGCACGATCTCGATTCTGGCCACGGCGTTGACGGTGGATCCGGCGCGCCAGACCCGGAAGCGCTCGCTCCCCACGCGCCGCCCGTCCACATGGATCTGGAGGTGGCCCGCGTCGAGTTCCTGGGCGCCTGCCGGGAGGGGACTCAGGAGAAGAACCGAGACCGCCAGCGCGCGCCCTTTCGATCTCAGGGCTCTTTTCCGCAATCGCCCGCCTCGTTTGAGGGTCGGTTGAGACGAATGTCGATCGTGACCCCCTGAGAACGTACAAGACTGTCCGGGCGGGAGCGAAGAACGTATGGCGAGATCAATGGGATCGGCGTCCGTGATGTCGGCCGCGGTCATGGGGCTCGATGTGCGGCCGGTGAGCGTGGAAGTGTCCCTCATCACCGGGACGCCCATCATACAGATCGTAGGTCTCGCGCAGGGTGCCGTGCGGGAGGGCCGCGAGCGGATCCGGGCCGCCGCGGCGCAGATGGGGCTGCACGTTCCCGGACTGCGGATCACGGTGAACCTCGCGCCGGCGGACCTCCCGAAGACGGGAGCGGCGCTGGACCTGCCGATCATGCTCGGGATCCTGTGCGCCAAGGGCGACCTCGCGCAGGACGCCCTGCGGGGGACGATGGCGGTGGGCGAACTCGGGCTCGATGGTTCGCTGCGCTCGGTCCGGGGCGCCCTCCCCATCGCCCTCTACGCGGCCGCGGCTCCGAACGTCGACCGGCTCCTCCTGCCGAGCGCCAACCTGCGGGAGGCCTCGGCGGCGGAGGGCATAGAACTGGGGGCGTCGGACTCGCTGGGCCGGATCCTCGTCGCGTTGAAGAACGGCGGCCGCCGCCTGGCCCCGGGGTTGCTGTCGCCGGCCCGGCGGCTGCCGCAGGATGAGACGCCCCCCGCAGGGGAATTCGATCTCTCCGCCGTGAAGGGCCAACCGGTCGCCAAGCGGGCGCTCGAGATCGCCGCGGCCGGTGGCCACAACCTCCTGTTGTCCGGCTGTCCCGGCTCCGGCAAGACGAGTCTGGCCCGTTGCCTTCCCGGGCTGCTCCCGCGACTCGCGCTCCCCGAGGCCGTGGACGTGACGGCGATCCACAGCGTGGCGGGGCTCCTGTCCGAGGGGGCGGGGCTGAAGCGGACGCGCCCGTTCCGGGCCCCGCACCACTCGATCAGCGAGGCGGGCCTGATCGGAGGCGGAAGTCGCCCGCGACCGGGCGAGGCTTCGCTGGCGCATCACGGCGTGCTCTTCCTGGACGAACTGCCGGAGTTCGGCCGGCGTACGCTCGAAGCGCTCCGGCAGCCGATCGAGGAGGGGCAGGTGCGCATCGTCCGCGCGGCCGGATCGGCCAGCTTTCCGGCCGAGTTCACCCTGGTGGCCGCGATGAACCCCTGTCCGTGCGGCTACGGGGGCGTCTCCGGCCGCTGCCGCTGCCCCGACGAGTCGGTGCGGCGCTATCGCCAGCGTGTCAGCGGGCCGCTCCTGGACCGGATCGACCTGCTCGTCGACGTGCCCGCGGTGCGCTGGGAGGATCTGGCCGGCAAGGGCCCCGTCGAGGCGAGCGCGGCCGTTCGGCGGCGGGTGTCGCGGGCGCGCGCCCTTGCCTCCCGCCGCCAGGGGAACACGAACGGGCGCATCCCGCCGGCCCGGCTCGAGCGGGTGTGCGCCGTCGACCGGGGCGGCCACGCGCTGCTGCGGAAGGCCGTGACGTGCCTCGACCTGACCGCGCGCGGCTACCACCGGGCGCTCCGCGTCGCCCGGACGATCGCGGACCTGGATGCGCGGGCGCGGGTGTCCGAGGGGCACGTCGCTGAAGCGATTCGGTTTCGCGGATCGATCTAGCACGGGCTGCTGGCGTGCGGCTACTTCGCGAGGGCCCCGGGCGGAAGTTCCGGGCAGCGCCCGGCCTCGACCGGCGCCGCGGCCGGGGCCTCGCCCCTCCCGAGCGCGAGAAAGTTGCCCAGCAGGCGGTGTCCCCCGGCGGTCAGCACCGCTTCCGGGTGGAACTGCACCCCCCACACGGGCCACGCGGTGTGCTCGATGGCCATCACCTCGCCCGCCTCCGTCTCCGCCGTCACGCGGAGGCCGGGGCCGGGATCGGCGGGGTCGACGACGAGCGAGTGGTACCGGGTGACCTCCAGCGGCGAGGGCAGGCCGGCGAACAGCCCCCGTCCCGAATGGCGGATGTTCGAGAGGCGGCCGTGCATGGGCCGGCCCGCGCGGATGACCCGTCCGCCGACCGCGGCGGCGATACATTGGTGCCCGAGACAGACGCCGAGGATCGGGATCTCCGCGCCCACGGCGCGAATCACCTCGACCGAAGCCCCGGCCTCGGCCGGTGTGCAGGGGCCCGGAGAAATCACGATATGCGAGAGCCCTTCGCCTCGCAGCGCGCCCGGATCGACCTCGTCGTTACGCCGGACGCGCACCGTCTCGCCCAGTTCCTCGAGATAGCGCGCGAGGTTGAACGCGAACGAGTCGTAGTTGTCGATGAGGAGGATCATGACGGCAGGCTTCGGGTCGGCTGGGTCGGCGCGGTCTTGACCGGCCCCGCAGGATACGGGGCCACCCCGGCGCGGTCGAGGCTCTTCGTCGCGCTTCGCTTCCCGCCTCGAGTGCGCGAGGGCATTGCGCGCGCCACGGATGCCCTGCGGGCGCTCGAGGGCGTCCGCCCCGTACCCGTCGAGCAGTTGCACCTCACGCTGCGCTTCATCGGCGAGACGGAGCGGAGCCGCGAGGCGCCGCTCGCGCGGGCGATCGCTGCCGCCGCGGCGGACCTTCCCCGCTTCGACCTCCGGCTGCGCGCCGCCGGCGTCTTCCCGTCGCTCCGCCGCGCCCGCGTGATCTGGGTGGGCGTGGAGGACGCCTCCGCGCTCATCGATCTCCACGGCTCCGTGGAAGCCGCGGTCGTCCGCGCCGGCATCGCCCCGGAGCCGAGGCCCTTCCGGTCACATGTGACCGTGGGACGCATCCGCCGCCCCCCCGCGCCCCTCGGTCTGGCCGATGCGATCGCCCGGGTGCGCTTCGAGACTACCGTGGCGGTGCACGAAGTGTCCCTCATGCGGAGTAAACTTCTCCCGCGCGGTGCTCGTCATACGGAGGTGGCCTCCTGTCCCCTTGCGGGCACGGGCGCCTGACGCGGCCCGCGGGCGCGGGTGCTACGTTTCACCCCTGTACCGATTCACGTCGAAGGCGGTCGACCAGATGGGCATCTTCCGAAGACTCTTCACAGGACTTGGCTTCCTCGTCTTCCTGCTGGCCCTGCTGGTCACCGGCTGGATCCTGCGGGAAGACATCGAGCGGTGGCTCGCGAACGTGGACGGCGAGGACATCGCCATGCCCGAGCCGAGTCCCGAGGCGGCCGCCCGCGTCGAGACCGTCCTGCGGGAGCTGGCGTCGGGCGGCGGCGCCGCCGAGACGCGGTTCACCGAGATGGAGCTCCAGAGCTACGTCGAATACGGCCTCGCTACGCAGCTGCCCGCCGGCATAGGGGCGCCCGCGATCGAACTGCGCGACTCGACGGTGGCCCTCTCCGCCCAGGTCGACTTCACCCGGCTCACGATAGCAGGGGACGCGGCGGCGAGCCTCGGGCGCATGTTCGGGGATTCGGCTGTCGTCGCGGCGGAAGTCTTTCTGGAGGTGGGCGAAGTGGGCGAGGGACGCATCCATCTCGTCAGCCTCCAGGCGGGGGTCATCCCCGTGCCTCCCCTCCTGCTCGGCATGGCCGGGCAGCAATTGGGGTTGCGCATGAACGGGCAAGCCCTGCTCTTCGACATCCCGGCTGCCGTCGCGGACGTTCGCGTGGAGAACGAGGAGATCATCCTCCTCCTGCATCGCTGACGAACGGCCCCCGGGGCGGTCGGTCTGTCGACCCTTCCACCCGGCCTCGTGTGCCGGACACCCGAGCCACGGACCCAGAGCGGAGTCTCCCCGGCATGACTGAGAAGTTCCCGAACCACATCGCGGGCGGATGGTCGGCGCCCGCCAGCGGCGAGTACATGGAGAACCGGAACCCGGCCCGTACGTCGGATCTGATCGGGCTCTTCCCCGACACCGATCCGTCGGAACTCGACGCGGCGGTCGCTTCGGCGCAGCGCGGCTTCGAAAGTTGGTCCAGGACGCCGGCGCCCGAGCGAGGGCTCGCGCTGAAGCGGGCCGGAGACCTCCTCACCCGGCACAAGGAGGAACTCGCCAGGACGATGACCCGCGAGATGGGGAAGGTCCTCGAGGAGACGCGCGGCGATGTCCAGGAGGCCATCGACACGGCCTACTACGCGGCGGTCGAGGGACGCAGGCTGTTCGGGCGGACGGCGCCGTCCGAACTCCGGAACAAGTGGGCCATGTCCTTCCGCCGCCCGATCGGCGTGTTCGGGATCATCACCCCCTTCAATTTCCCCGTCGCGGTCCCGAGCTGGAAGATCTTCCCGGCCCTCCTGTGCGGGAACAGCATCATCTACAAGCCCTCCGAGGACGTGCCCCACAGCGCGCACCGGTTCGTGGAGATCCTGCTCGAGGCCGGCCTCCCGCCCGAGTGCGTGCAGCTGCTGCACGGGCGGGGCGAGACGATCGGGCAGGCGATCGTCGAGCACCCCGGGGTGCCGGGTCTCTCCTTCACCGGCTCCACCGAGACCGGCAGCCGGATCGGCGAGATCGCCGGGCGCATGCACAAGCGTCTGTCGCTCGAGATGGGCGGCAAGAACGCGCAGATCGTCCTCTCCGACGCGGATCCGGATCTCGCCCTGGAAGGCGTGCTGTGGGGCGCCTTCGGCACGACCGGCCAGCGCTGCACGGCGACGAGCCGCCTGCTCCTGCAGAGCGACATCCACGACGACTTCGTGGAAAGGCTGTGCTACGAGGCCCGATCGCTGCGGCTGGGCGACGGGCTCGAGGCCGGCGTCGACGTGGGCCCGCTGGTCCACGAGGCGGCGCGCGACAAGTGCGAGCGGTACGTCGCGATCGCCGAAGCGGAGGGTGCGACGGTCGCCACCGGAGGCCGCCGGCCCTCCGACGGGGGCCTGGGCGACGGCTGGTTCTACGAGCCGACGGTCCTCACCGGGGTCGCGAGGGGACACCGAGCGGCGGTCGAGGAGATCTTCGGCCCGGTACTCTCCGTGATTCGTTTCGATACCCTCGAGGAAGCGTTCGAAATCAACAACGAGGTGCGCTACGGGCTGTCGTCGTCGATCTACACGCGGGACGTGAACGCGTCCTTCCGCGCCGTGGAGGAACTCGACAACGGGATCACGTACGTGAACGCGCCCACGATCGGCGCGGAGGCCCACCTCCCCTTCGGGGGCGTGAAGAGCACGGGCAACGGGCACCGCGAAGGCGGGTGGGAGGTGTACGAATTCTACACGGAGACCAAGGTCGCGTACGTCGACTACAGCGGCACGCTGCAGCGCGCGCAGATCGATGTCGATTGGTGACCGTGGCCGGTGAGAGCCCGTTGAGGCCTTCCCTCAAATCATTGGGAGAAGGTGCCGGAGCGGAAACCGGAACGGGTGAGCCGATCGGCGGAGCGTGGAGAAGGGAAGGCGGGCATGGAGGCGGGCATGGAGGAACGACCGGCTGAGAAAGCGGAGCCGATCAGGGGCGGGGCGCGGAAGCTCCTGACGCCCCCGACCCGCGCCCGCGCGGGCCGCGACGCGTCCGTCGGCCGATGGTTGTGGGAGTGGACGAAGTCGATCTTCATCGCGCTCATCCTCTTCCTCTTCATCCGCACGTTCGTCGTCGAGGCCTTCCAGATCCCGACCGCGTCGATGGAGAGCACGCTCCTCATCGGCGACTTCCTGCTTGTGAACAAGATGGTGTACGGCGCCGAGATCCCGGGCACCGCCCTCGAACTCCCCGCGTTCGATACGCCGGGCCGCGGGGACGTGATCGTGTTCGAGCCGCCGGAATCCGCCGATCAACCCCCCCGCACGAATTACGTGAAACGCATCGTCGGGATGCCCGGGGATACGTTGCGCATGCAGCGGGCGCAGCTGTTCGTGAACGGCCTCCCGCTCCAGGAGCCCTACGTACAGGCAGCGTCGAACTTCCCCGATGCGCCGAGTCCGAAGTTCGAGTGGCAGCGCCGCTTCCTGACCGGCCGCGCGCGCCGCGCGGGGTACCTGCCGACCCGGAACAACTGGGGACCCCTCGTCGTCCCGGGCGACCACTACTTCGTCATGGGCGACAACCGGTCGAATTCCGAGGACTCCCGCTACTGGGGCTTCGTCCCGAGAGATGCGATCCGGGGCCGGCCCATGCTGGTGTACTACTCGTACGAGCGCGAGCCGAAGGGCCACTGGTCCTGGCTCACCGACATTCGCTGGAGCCGCATCCTGCGCGGCATCGACTGAACCTCCCGCCGCCCGTGCCGGCGGCAACGCGGACGCGAGCGAGAATGGTTCGAAGCTTCGAACGATACCTGGCCGACATCGGGCGCGAGCGATTGCTCGACATGGAGGACGAGGTGGAACTGGCGCGGAAGATCCGGGCCGGCGACCTCGCCGCACGCCGCCGCCTGGTCCGCGCCAACCTTCGCTTCGTCGTCTCGGTCGCGCGAAGCTATCGCGGGCGCGGCGTGCCGTTCCCGGACCTCGTCAACGAGGGGAATCTGGGGCTGGTCCGCGCGGCCGACCGGTTCGATCCGGATCGCGGCGTGCGCTTCGTCAGCTACGCGCATTTCTGGGTCCGGCGGGCGATGTTGCAGGCCATCGCGGGCCAGGACGAACGCCCCTCGCCCGGCGAACCGGCGCCGCTCCGGCTGTCGCTCGATCACGTCGCGCCCGGCGCCGCCTGCACGCTCGAGGAACTGCTCCCGGACGAGCGGACGCCGGAGCCGGGCGCCGGCGTGGTGCGAGACCGGCTTCGCGACGCGATCGAGGCGAGCCTCACCGATCTGCCGCCCCGCGAGCGCGAGGTCCTGCGCCGGTACTTCGGACTGGGGTTCGAGGATTCCCAATCGCTTTCCGACATCTCCGTCGAACTCGACGTCTCTCGTGAACGGGCGCGCCAACTCAAGGAGCGCGCGCTGTCCCGGCTCCGTGCCGGCGCCGAGAGGCACGGGCTGCGCGGGTTCGTGGATTCCGGCGGTCCGGGCGGCGCGTGGCGGTTTCCCGCGACGAAACCGGAGAGGTGAGGCGGCCGCTCCCCGCCGGATCCGTGCCCATGTCCGCCGTGATTGACTTCACACGAACGCCGGGGTAGCATTACGGGCTATCGCGCAACCCGCATGGGTTCCGCGGTCGTCATACGCTCGGCAACCAACCTGCCGGGCGGTTTTTTTGCGATAGGCAGAACGGATGAAGACGTATTCTGTAAAGGCGGGTGAGATCGAGAGGGAATGGTTCGTGGTCGACGCCACGGATCAGGTGCTCGGTCGTCTCGCGACCCAGGTCGCGACCGTCCTTCGCGGAAAGCACAAGCCGATCTACAGCCCGCACCTCGACACGGGCGACTACGTCGTCGTGATCAACGCCGGGCGCGTGCGGCTGACCGGAAACAAGGCCGACCAGAAAGAGTATTTCCGACACTCCGGATACATGGGCGGCGAGCGGTTCATCCCCTTCCGGCGCATGCTCGCGCGGTATCCCGAGCGGGTGATCCGGCTGGCCGTGAAGGGCATGCTCCCCAAGAACACCCTCGGGCGGAAGATGCTCGGGAAGTTGAGGGTCTACGGGGGGGCGGAGCATCCCCACACGCCGCAAGGTCCGCGGCCCTTCGAGACGGTCGCGGGCTAGCGGACGAGTCGGCTCGCGCGGAACGATCAGGGAGAAGAGAGTTGGCGGCAACGGAACAGGTTCAGTCGGTGGGACGGCGCAAGGCGTCGGTCTCGCGAGTTCTGATGAAGGAGGGCGCGGGGACGGTCAGGGTGAACGGCCGACCGTTCGACGAGTACTTCACGATTCCGCGGCACCGTTCCCTCGTCTCGGCGCCGCTCGAGGTGACGGAAGCCGCGAGCCTGTATGACATCACCGTTCGGGTGCGGGGGGGCGGAGTCACCGGCCAGGCGGAGGCGACGCGTCTGGGTATCGCACGCGCCCTGCTCGCGATGGACGAGGACCGGCGACGCACCCTGCGTGCCCACGGCATGCTGACCCGGGATCCGCGGGTCGTCGAGCGGAAGAAGCCGGGCCGTCCGAAGGCGCGCAAGCGCTTCCAGTTCTCCAAACGATAAACGGAACGATAGCGGGAAGGCGGAAAGCCGAGCGCATGGGTGTCGCGTTGAAGGACCTGTTGAAGGCCGGAGTGCATTTCGGGCACCAGACGCATCGCTGGAACCCGAAGATGCGGAAGTACATCTTTGCTGAATCCGGCGGAATCTACCTGATCGACCTCAAGAAGACGCAGCGCGAGCTCGAGCGGGCGCACGAACTCGTCAGGGAGACGGTGGTGGCCGGTAAGTCCATCCTCTTCGTCTGCACGAAACCGCAGCTCGCGCGCGTCGTGCGGGAAGAGGCCCAACGGTCCGGATCGTTCTACGTCACGGAGCGCTGGCTGGGCGGGATGCTCACGAACTTCCAGACGATCAAGAAGAACATCACCCGTCTGAAGGAACTGGAACGCGGCACCGAGGAAGGGGCCTTCGAGTTCTATACCAAGAAGGAGCGGCTCCTGCTCGAGCGCGAGCGCGAGAAGCTCGACCGCTATCTGTCCGGGATCAAGGACATGACTCGGCTGCCGGGGCTCGTCTTCGTGGTGGACTCCAACCGGGAGGAGATCGCGGTGCGCGAGGCGAACCGTCTCGGGATTCCCGTCGTGGCGATCGCCGACACGAACGCCGATCCGGATCTGCTCACGATCGCGATCGCGGGGAACGATGACGCGATCCGCTCGGTCTCGCTGATCACCAGTTCGGTCGCGGACGTCGTCGAAGCGGCGCGTCGCGAGATTCCCGATGTCGGACAGAAAGAGAAGGAATCGAAGGCGTACACCTATTCGAGCGATGCGGGCGGCGTGGCCGACACGCCCGCGACGGGCGATTCGCGCCGCAAGCGGCCGAGGCGCAAGCCGCGTCCGGAAGTCATCGCGCAACGACGGCACCACCCCCCGGTGACCGAGGCCGATGAGGGATCGGCCGACCCCGCCGCGGGTGAGGGTGAGTCGGGGGCGAACGGGGAAGAAGCCCCCGCGCCGGTGGCGTCCTCCGCGGAGGCGGTGGCTGCCGACGAGGGAGAATCAGGCCGCGAGTGAGCCGGGGGCCACTTCGGTGGCCCTTTTTTTTGCCATTACGCGCCGCGGTGGTGCGGGGCCAGCGAGGAGCGCGAGAGGAGGAGTCAAGGGATCATGACGCAGATCACGGCCGGGGCGGTGAAAGCGCTCCGGGACCGGACAGGCGCCGGGATGATGGACTGCAAGAAGGCGCTTGTCGAGGCGCGGGGCGACGCGGAGCGCGCGATCGACCTGCTGCGGAAGACGGGGGCCGCCAAGGCGGCCAAGCGCGTGGCGCGCACCGTATCCGAGGGGACGATCCGGGTCGCGAAGCGCGACGGGTCCGCCTCGATGGTCGAGGTGTTGAGCGAGACGGACTTCGTGGCCCGCAGCGAGGCGTTCGAGAGCTTCGCCAGGGAGTTCGCGGAGCGGATGTTCGATCTGCCCATCGGCGACGGTGAGACCCTGGAAGGAGAGGCGCTCCTCCGCCTCGAGGGCGGCGGCGAGGTCGAGAGCCGGCTCAACGAACTGAGGGTGCAGGTCGGCGAGAACATCCAGCTGGGGCGCGCGGTGCGGTACGACCTCGGTGAGGGGGGCGCGTTCGCCTCGTACGTCCATTTCGGCAACCGGATCGGCGTCCTCGTCGAAATCTCGGACTCGGGTGACGCGGCGGTGGAGACCGCCCGCGGGGTCGCCATGCACGCCGCGGCCACGAACCCCCGTGGCGTGTCCCCGGACGACATCCCGGCGGAGCTGGTCGAGCGCGAGCGGGCATTGCTCACCGAACAGGCGCTCGAGCAGGGCAAGCCGCCTGCGATCACCGAGAAGATCGTCGCGGGACGCATGCGCAAGTTCTTCGAGGAGAACGCTCTTCTCTGGCAGAGCTATGTGCGCGATCCCGACCGGACGGTGAAGGAGCTGCTGGCCGAGGCGGGCCGGGATCTCACCGTGCGCCGCTTCGTCCGCCTCGAGGTGGGCGGCTGAGCCTCCCCGACCTGAAGTACCGTCGCGCCGTCGTAAAGCTCTCGGGCGAGTCGCTCGCGGGGCGGCGCGGGTTCGGAATCGATCCGCCCGTCATCGAGGAACTCACCCGCGAGATCCGGAAGGTTCACCGCAGCGGCGTCCGCCTCGGGCTCGTCGTCGGCGGGGGCAACATCGTTCGTGGCACGGTCGCGAGCGAGCGGGGGATGGACCGCGTGAACGCCGACTACATGGGCATGCTGGCGACGGTCATCAACGCGATGGCGCTCCAGGACATGCTCGAGCGATCCGGGGTCGAGACGCGGGTGATGTCGGCGATCCGGATGGAGGCGCTCGCCGAGCCATACATCCGGCGCCGGGCCCTGCGCCACATCGAGAAGGGGCGGGTCGTCATCTTCGCCGGCGGAACGGGGAATCCGTATTTTTCCACCGACACGGCGGCCGTGCTCCGGGCCATTGAGATGGAAGCCGACGTGATCCTCAAGGCGACGCGCGTGGACGGCGTGTACACGGCGGACCCGGAGACCGATCCGAGCGCCGATCTGATCGAGGAGATCAGCTATCTGGAGGTGATGACGCGGGAACTCGGCGTCATGGACTCGGCCGCGATCTCGCTGTGCAAGGACAACGGCCTGCCCATCGTCGTCTTGAACATCAAGCGGCCGGGTGCAATCCTGGCTGCGTTGCAGGGCGACAGGATCGGGACGCTCGTCGAGTAGCCGGAACGCGACCCGTGTCCGGGGCGCGCGAAAGATCGGAGGGGACGGTGCCGGAGGAGACGCTCGAGAACGCCCTCGAGGCGATGGACAACGCGATCGACGCCATCGGGAGGGAATTCGCCACGGTCCGTACCGGCAAGGCCACGCCGGCGATTCTCGACGGTGTGCGCGTCGATGCGTACGGGGGGCTGGTCCAGCTCAGGCAGGTGGCCAACGTGAGCGCCCCCGAGCCGACGATGCTCGTGGTGCAGCCCTACGATCCGAACATCGCGAAACAGGTCGCCAAGGCGATCCAGAGCGGTGACCTCGGACTCAACCCCTCCGTGGATGGGCCTCGCGTGCGCGTGCCCATCCCGCCTCTGACCGAGGAGCGCCGCCGCGAATTCGTGAAGGTTCTGCACCGGATGGCGGAGGAGGGCAGAGTGTCGATCCGCCGCGCGAGGCACGAGGCGCGGGAGCAACTCCTCCGGATGCAGCGGGAGGGGGATGTCGGCGAGGACATCTGCCGGCGCACGATGGGCGACGTGCAGGAGTTCACCGACGAGTACGTGAAGAAGATCGACGAACTCCTGGCCCGGAAGGAAGCGGAGGTGATGGAGGTTTGAGAAGAGCGCGCAACGTCGCCGGGGCCCTCCGCGCCTACGTTCAGGGGCGCGACCGCGTGTGGGAACACGCGCGCAAGCGGGGGGCTGCCGGGAGACCCCCGTCGGAGATCGAGTTCGGGCGCCTGCCCGAGCCGCCGAAGTTCGGAGTCGCGGTGGCCGAGGAGCTGGACTTCCGCCGCGGCCCGGCGGCCTGGCGGGATCGTGGCCCGCCCACGAAGTCCTAGCGCCCCGCGGACCGCGGGCGACGTCGGCCGCGACGTGGAGGCGCGGTTTCGACGCGCCCTGCTGGCCGCGCCGGATCTCCTGCCCGGGGGCTCTTCGGTCCTCGTCGCGTTCTCCGGCGGCCCCGACTCGCTGGCTCTGCTCCACCTGCTGTGCGGGATCCGCGAGTCCCGGCGTCTGCGGTTGGCGGCCGCCCACTTCGACCACGGGTTGCGGGCCGGGAGCGCGGAGCGGGCGGCGCGGGCCGCCGAACTCTGCCGAAGCGCCGGAGTGCCGTGCCGGATCGGCCGGGCTCACGCGCTGCGGGGGGGGCAGGCGGACTACCGGGCCGCGCGTTACGCCTTTCTCGCCGCTGCACGGCGTCGCGCGGGGGCGGCGCGGGTCGCGCTGGGGCACCAGCGCGACGACCACGTCGAGACCGTGCTGCTGAACCTGCTGCGGGGGACCGGCTTTCGGGGTCTGGCCGGCATCCCGGCCCGCCGCGGCGCGTTCGTACGCCCGCTGCTCGGGTTCGGGAGCGAAGAACTCCGGGACTACCTTCGGGCCGAGGGCCGCGAGTGGATCGAAGACCCGGCCAACCTGGATGCCCGCTATCGCCGCTCGAGGGTTCGCCATGGCCTCGTGCCCGCGCTGTCCGAGTACGCCGGGGAGGCCCTTCGGCCGCTGGTGGCCGAACTCGCCCGCCACGCGCTCGAGGCCGACGAGGGTCTGGAGTCGCGCGCCCGGCGTCAGCTCGCGACCGCCGGATACCGGAAGACTCCCCTCGGGGCTCAAATTGCCCGCTTCGGGTTGCTCCGGTATGATCGAGCGGCGCGCGCGCGCATGCTGCGGAAGGTCGCGCGCGACGCGGGTTTTCGTCTCTCGCGGCGCGGGACCCGGGCCGGGGTCGCGTTCATGAGCGGCGGTACGAGCGGGCACGGCGTGGACATCGCGGCCGGCCTTCGCCTGGAGCGGGAGTTCGATCGGCTCCGGGTGCGGCAGCGCCGGGACCCGCGGCCCGACCTGGAGGTGGAGATCGGCGAGACGGGCTCGGGACGCGAAGGGGCGCGGATCGGCGGCAGCCGTTACGAGGTCCGGTGGGGGACGCTCGAGGGAACGGAACGCTGGGCGACGGCGCTGCCCGGCAGCGCGATCCGGTTCCCGCTGCGCGTACGGGGACCGCGTCCCGGGGACCGGATCCGGATGCCGGTCGGCTCCCGAAAACTCACGAAGCTCCTGAATGAGCGGCGCGTGCCCGCATCGGAGCGGCCGGGAGTCCCGGTCGTCGTCGGCGCCGACCAGAAAGTCCTGTGGGTCGTGGGCCACGCCACAAGGGCCGTCGAGTCCCCCGACCCCGAAAGAACATGGTTCGCCATTGGCGTCATCGAGCGCTGATCCGGCCCGTCCGGATGCACCGGAGGATGCGGAGCGACAGTTCCTCGCCTGCGCGGGGGGCCGTCCCCTGGGGCGGGTGGTATACTCCGCGTCCGAAATCGCCGAGCGTGTCGCCGAAATAGGAGCCGAGATCACAGCCGCGTATCCACCGGAGTCCGATGTGCTGCTCCTGGGGCTGCTCAAGGGTTCGTTCGTCTTCATGGGCGACCTCGTCCGCCGCATCCGGCGGCCTCTTCAGGTAGACTTCCTGGTGGCGTCGAGCTACGGCGCCGGCACGGAGTCCTCGGGCGCGGTGGAACTGCTCTACGATCCCAGGGCGCCGATGGAAGGTCGGCACGTCATCATCGTGGAAGACATCGTGGACAGCGGGACCACGCTGAATCAGTTGTGCGGCGGCGTCGCCGAGAGAGGCCCCGCCTCGCTCGAGATCTGCGCCCTTCTGCACAAGCGGGTCGCGAAGGACCTGGCCTGGGAACCGCGATGGGTTGGCTTCGATGCACCCAATGACTTCCTTGTGGGGTATGGACTGGATTACGCGGAGGATTTCCGCCACCTGCCGTTCATAGCGAGTCCCGGCGCGTGAGGACGCGTTCGGATCCGCCGGAGTCGGGATAGATCGAGATGCGACAAGACGAACCGCAGCGCCCGGAGAGGAAAGATCCCTCGGGGCGGATGAACCGCCTGCTCAGGACCGCGTCGTTCTGGGCCCTCATCATCCTCATCCCCGTCGCCATCCTCCAGTTCATGGGGGCCGGACGGGAAGCGCGGGAGCAGCTCAGCTACACGGCGTTCCGCGAGCAGGCGACGCAGGGGAACGTGGCGTCGATCGAGGTCCGCCTCGGCACCGGAGAAGTGGCGGGCCGGCTCAGGCAGCCGATCGGTTCCGACGAGGCGCGGATCGATGCGTTCCACCTCCTGCTCCCGACGAGGGAGATCGGCGATGAACTGATGGCCGAACTCCTCGCGGCCGACGTGACGATCGAGACGCTGCCGGCCGGCAGCAACTGGGTCGGCATCCTCATCTCCATCCTGCCCTGGCTCCTCATCATCGGCCTCTGGCTCTTCGTCTTCCGGCAGATGCAGGCGGGGGGCTCGAGGGCCTTCAGCTTCGGGAAGTCGAAGGCGCGGCTGCTGAGCGGCGACACGCCGAAGATCACCTTCGCCGACGTGGCGGGATGTGACGAGGCGAAGGAGGAACTCCAGGAGATCATCGAGTTCCTCAAGGACCCCCGGAAGTTCTCGCGGCTCGGAGGACGTCTCCCGAAGGGGGCCCTCCTCGTGGGACCGCCGGGAACGGGGAAGACCCTCCTCGCGCGGGCGGTGGCGGGCGAGGCCGCGCGGCCGTTCTTCTCGATGTCGGGGTCCGATTTCGTGGAGATGTTCGTCGGCGTGGGCGCCTCGCGCGTCCGGGACCTGTTCGAGCAGGGGAAGGCGCAGGCCCCCTGCATCATCTTCATCGATGAGATCGACGCGGTGGGTCGCCACCGAGGCGCCGGGCTCGGCGGCGGGCACGACGAGCGTGAGCAGACGCTCAACCAGCTGCTCGTGGAGATGGACGGGTTCGCGTCGAACGAGGGGGTGATCCTGCTGGCGGCCACGAACCGACCCGATGTGCTGGATCCCGCGCTCCTGCGTCCGGGCCGCTTCGACCGCCAGATCGTGGTGGACAACCCGGACATCAGGGGGCGCGAGGGGATCTTCCGCGTCCACACGCAGGAGATCCCGCTCGCCGAGGACGTCGACCTCTCGGTCCTGGCCAAGGGGACGCCCGGACTCTCGGGCGCGGACATCGAGAACGTCGTCAACGAGGCGGCGCTCCTCGCCGCGAGGGACGACAAGGACCGCGTGTACATGGAGGAGTTCGAGCGGGCCAAGGACAAGGTCATGCTCGGCACCGAGCGGCGAAGCATGGTCATCTCCGATGAGGAGCGGAAGGTCACCGCCTACCACGAGGCGGGGCACGCGGTGGTTGCGCTTCGCGTTCCCGGACTGGACCCGCTGCACAAGGTCACGATCATCCCGAGAGGGCGGGCCATGGGGCTCACGGCGTCCCTGCCCGAGGAGGATCGCCACAACTACACCAAGGGGTGGCTCGAGGGCCAGCTGAAGATGCTGTTCGGCGGTCGCGTGGCCGAGGAGATGAAGTTCGGCAACAGCAAGATCACGACGGGCGCGGGCAACGACATCGAACGCGTGACGGATCTCGCCCGCCGCATGGTCACCCAGTTCGGCATGTCGCCCGCCGTGGGCGCCATGACGGTGGGCGACCGTGAACACGCAGTGTTCCTGGGGCGCGATCTCTCACAGCGCCGGGAAGTGAGCGAGAAGACGGCCGAACTGGTGGACAGCGAGATCAAGCGGATCCTCGATGAGGCCTACGCGGCGACGAGGACGGTGCTCGAGGAGAACCAGGACCTGCTCGAGCGAATCGCGGAGGCCCTGCTGGAGCGGGAGACGCTCGACTCGGAGGACACGACGCGCCTCGCGGAGGGCAGGGAGTTACGGGCTCCGGCGGTGGCACCCGCTCCGCCGGCCCCGGAACTCGCCGCCGAACCGGTCCCGCGGCGCGAGCGTCCGCTCGAGGGCGCCGGAGGCGAGCCCGCCCCGGCCCCGGCCTGACCGTCGGGCGCGGACCGTGCTCTCGGCGACCGGGCCGGCGCGCAGTTGGCGACTGCTGGATCGCGAGATCCCGCTCGACAGACCCGCGATCGCGGGAGTCCTCAACGTGACGCCCGATTCGTTCTCCGATGGAGGGTGTTTCGTGGACCCGGGCGCGGCGGTCGCGCGAGCCTGGGAGATCGTGGAGGAGGGAGCGGCCGTTCTCGACATCGGAGCCGAGTCGACGCGGCCCGGAGCGGCTTCGATACCCGCCCGTGAGGAGTGGGCCCGGCTGGAACCCGTCCTCGGGGGGCTGCGGGACCTGCCGATCCCCATCTCCGTGGACACGTCAAGGCTCGCGGTGGCGGAACGGGCACTCGACGCGGGAGCGGCCGCGATCAACGATGTGACGGCTCTGCGGCGGGATCCGGGACTCGCCGCGCTCGCCGCGCGGACGGGGGCGGGCCTCGTCCTCATGCACATGCGGGGGACGCCGAGGACCATGCAGCGGGATACGCGGTACGGCGATGTCGTGTGCGAGGTCCGGGCCGCTCTCGTCGCCGCCCGGCGTGCGGCGCTCGAGGCCGGCTGCGCCCCCCGGCAGGTCGCGGTCGACCCGGGCCTCGGGTTCGGCAAGTCGGTCGAGGGTAACCTCGAACTGCTGGCCCGGCTCGATGAGATCGCCGCGATCGACGCGCCGGTGTGGATCGGACCTTCGCGGAAGTCCTTCCTCGGCGCGCTGCTCGCTGTCCGGCCGCGCGACCGGGTCGCGGGCTCGGTCGCCGCCTGCCTGGCCGCCGCGCGCGGAGGTGCGGATGTGCTGCGGGTCCACGATGTTCGGGAGACCCGCGAGGCGCTGACCGTCGAGGCCGCGATCGCCGCGCGGAAGGCTCCCGGGCCGAGCCGTGCGCGTGCGGCGGGAGGACAGGGCTGATGGGCGCGATCTGGAACTATGTCCGGCTCCTGCAGATCGACCTGCTGGATCTCTTCGAGATCACGGTCGTCGCGGTGCTCATGTACCGCGTGCTCATCCTGTGGTCCGGGACGCGCGCGTTCCAGATGCTGTTCGGCCTGGTTCTCCTCGTCGCGGTCTACGCGACGGCGGGCTGGCTTCGCCTCAGTCTCATCGAATCCATCCTCTCCCAGGCGTTCACGTACGGCGCCTTCGCGCTCATCGTCGTCTTCCATCCGGAACTGCGGAGTGCGCTCGCCCGCATCGGTCGCAGCCCCGTTCTCAGCGTCCTCACCCGGCTCGAGGAACGCAGCCAGGCGGTGGCCGACGAGATCGCGAAGGCCTCGGCGGAACTGTCCCGCGCCGGGACCGGGGCCATCATCGCGATCGAGCGGGAACTGTCGCTGGAGGAGTACATCGAGAAGACGGGCACGCGCCTCCGGGCCGACGTCTCGGCCAGCCTGCTCGTCTCGCTCTTCACGCCGCAGTCTCCCCTGCACGACGGGGCCGTGGTCGTGCGCGGCGGAGAGATCGTCGCGGCCGGCGTGCACCTGCCGCTCACGCAGTATCCCCTGAGCGACAAGACGCTGGGCACGCGCCACCGGGCGACGCTCGGGCTGTCGGAAGAGACGGACGCGTATGTCGTCGTCGTGTCGGAGGAGACGAGCCAGATCTCCCTCGCGCGGCGCGGCGTCCTGCGCCGGAACCTGACGCCCGGGCAGTTGCGGGATCACCTCGCGGCCGGCGTGGCGGCGACGGAACCGGGCCCCGCCGCGCCGGAGGCGGAGTCCGAGACTTCCGCCCTGCCGGGAGCGGACGGGGACGTGGTCACGGCCCGCGAGGAGGAGGCGCCGCAGATCGTTTGACGCCGGTCGGCCTCATCCCTAAACTTGCGTGTTACGGCAAGGCCACCCCACCTCCACGGGCAGGTCACATGGACAATCAGTACGAACTGCTGACACTGTTCACGGACGGCGGATTCATGATGTACCCGCTGATCCTCTGCTCCCTTATCGCGATCGGCGTGATGCTGGCCAAGGCGTGGACGCTCACGGTCGCCCATCGCGACTCGCGGAAGCTCCTTCGCGAGATCGAGACACTGGGCATGAGCGGCCGGCTGGGCGAGGCGATCGCGACGGCCGAGGAGACGCGCGGGCCGGTCGCCGCGATCCTCCTCGCCGGGCTTCGCCGGCTCCGCGATCGGCGCGCCGGCGCCCGGGCGGACGGGAAGGATATCCAGAAGGCCATCGCCACGACGGGCGTGATCGAACTCGACTTCCTCGAGCGCGGTCTCACCGTTCTCGGCACGATCGCCAACGTCGCCCCCATGCTCGGTTTCCTCGGGACCGTGATCGGCATGATCCTCGCCTTCCAGGCCATCGAGATCGCGGGTCAGGTCGAGCCCGGTCTCGTCGCCGGCGGCATCAAGGTGGCGCTGATCACGACGGCCACCGGCCTCTCGATCGCGATCCCGGTCAACATCGGCTACAACTATTTCGTGACCCGGATCGACCGCCTCATCCTCGACATGGAGGAGGGCGCGCAGGAAGTGCTGGGGCTCATCTGGGACCTCGAAGACCGCGGCCATCGGCACACGGCCTGAGACACGAGACCACCGAAAAAAGAGACGACCACATGGCGATCATGAAGCGCAAGCAGAAGGTGTCGGACGAGATTCCGACCTCTTCGATGGCCGACATCGCGTTCCTGCTTCTGGTCTTCTTTCTCACGACGACCGTCTTCAACGAGGAACGGGGGCTCCCGATCGTGCTTCCGGAGCAGTCCGAGGAAGTGGATGTCTCCGGGAGGAACCTGATCTTCTTCATCGTGCAGCCCGATGGGCGCGTGGTCGTGCGACGGGGAGAGAGCGAGCAGGAGCAGGTCGTCGCGCACACGCAGGTGGCGAACATCCTCCGCACCGAACTGGCCGGCAACGCCAACCTCATCGCCGCGATCCAGACGCATCCGGATGCCGCGTACCGGCACATGGTCAATGTGCTCGACGAGGTCAAGCTTTCGGGCGCCGAGCGAATCTCGCTTCAGGAAATGGAGAACTAGATGGCCATCAAGGACAGCGGGTTCAAGAAAAAGTCGGGATCGGACAGCACGATCCCCACCTCTTCGATGGCCGACATCGCGTTCCTGCTTCTCATCTTTTTCATGGTCACGACCGTCTTCCGGAAGGAACGCAACCGCGACATCGAGTGGACGAACGCGGAGGCCACCGAGAAGATCGACGAGAAGCGGAAAAACATCCTCCATATCTGGATCCAGCGCGAGGGCTCCGTCTGGATCAACGACGTCCTGACGCCTTTCGAGGAGATCTCGGAGGTGGTTCGCCCCATCTACGCCGAGAATCGTGAAGTCGTGGTGGCGATTCGGGGCGACTCGGAAGTCCCGTACCACCAGATCAACACGATCACCGAGGAATTGCAGGCGGCGGGCGCGGTTCGCGTGACGTTCGCCACTCGACTCGAGCAGCGCGCCATGCGGGCTCGGCGCTAGGGAACGCAGCACGGCGCTTGCCACAGCTGCCAAACGACCGGGAGAAAATTCGATGGAAGACACCGGCATTCGGCTCACCGCGAACGACCAGTTCAAGCATGCCAGCGCGAACTGGACACACTTCGGCCTGCTGGCCGCGGTCGGGCTCCACTTCGGCTTGTTCGTCCTCGTCCGGCCCTTCGAGGCCGCGGATCTGGGCACCGTCTCCACCGAGATCGAGGCGGTGAATTTCCCGCCGGAGGTCAAGATTCCGCCTCCGCCGGAGGCGATCGCCCGTCCGGCCACTCCGAGGGTCGCCTCGGTCGACATCTCCGAGGACATCACGATCGCGCCGACGACCTTCGAGTCGGTCCAGACCGAGAACCTGCCCCCGCCTCCCGCCGGGAGCAGCCCCGCGGACCGGCCCTCGTTCATCCCGTTCGACACGGACCCCGTGATGACGAACCAGCCGGAAGTACAACGGATCCTCGAGCGCGAATACCCGCGGACGCTGAAGGACCTGGGGATCGGCGGGCGCGTCGAACTGTGGCTGTACGTGACCGAGGACGGCACCGTCGGGAACTTCGAGGTCAAGACCTCATCCGGTAATCAGTTGCTCGACGAGGCGTCGGGGAAGGTGGTCCAGGCGATGCGGTTCACGCCGGCCAAGAACCGCGACAAGGTTACGGCGGTCTGGGTTTCGCAGTGGGTGACGTTCCAGGTGGTATAACGCTCCCCACACCAGGGTCGGCTCACCGGCTCGGCTTCGCGCCCGGCGTCGCTCCCGCGGCGCCGGGCGCTTTTTCTTGTTGCTGCGGACGCTGGCTCCCGGCGGGCCCGCTCGCATCGGCGCGCGCGCGCGCGTAGACTGTGCCGGCGTGACGAGAGACGACGTCGAGGCCCGGCTGGCGCGGGTGTTGCAGCGGATCGAGGCGGCGGCCGGGAGAGCGGGACGGCGCCCCGACGATGTCGAGATCCTGCCGGTCACGAAGGGCCACCCGGCCCGCGCGATCGAGATCGTGGGGGAACTCGGCCTGGCCCGGATCGGCGAGAACCGGGTGCCGGAAGCCGAAGCGAAGCGGTCGGCGCTGGGTGCGACGCCGGGTGTCGCCTGGCACCTGATCGGTCGGCTGCAGCGCAACAAGGCGCGGCGGGCCCTCAGGTTGTTCGACGTGGTCGAGTCGGTGGACAGCGTCATGCTGGCGAGGACACTCAGCCGCATCGTCGAAGAGGAGCGGCTCGGTCCGGCGGAGGTGCTCGTTCAGGTCAACCCGTCCGGTGAGGCCATGAAGGCGGGGTTCGCCGGCGAGAGCGCGGTCGACGCCGTGCGCGAGATCTGCGCTCTGCCCGGGCTGCGCGTCCGGGGCCTCATGGCCATGGCGCCGTTCACGAACGACGAGGCGGTGCTGCGGCCGGTCTTCCGGGGTGCGGCGAGCCTGCTGGCCCGCTGCCGGGACGAGATTCCGGAGTTCGGGGGCGATGTGCTCTCGATGGGGATGAGCAACGACTTCGAGATCGCGGTCGAGGAGGGAAGCACCCGGCTGCGGCTGGGGACCGTGTTACTGGGGGAGCGATGATCGACCTGACACCGCTCGATGTCCGCAACAAGAAGGACGACTTCAGGCGCACCCTGCGGGGGTACGACCCGCGGAAGGTCGACGCTTTTCTCACCGTCGTGGCCGACGCCCTGGAGCGCCACATGCGGGAGAGCGCCACGTCTGGCGCCCGGGTCGAGGAACTGGAGCAGCAGCTCAAGACCTACCGTACGCGCGAACGAGCCCTGAACGACGCGTTGCTGGCCGCGCAGGAGTTGCGTGAGGAGACCAGACTTCAGGCGGAGCGGGAAGCCACCGCGCGGCTCCACGAGGCGGAGGCGCGCGCGCGCGCCGTCCTCCACGACGCGGAACAGGCGGTCCGTCTCTGTCAGGACAAGATCGAGGACCTGCGGGCGACGCGCGGCCAGTTCCTCGGATCGCTGCGGAAGTTGTTCGAGCGATTCGACGAATACCTCGATTTCGAGGACGCCCGGTTCGGAAGCGGGAAAGAAGATCTCGGCCATCTGGTTGAACGGCTGCGGTCCGATCCGGATGAGGTGTCGACGGGGCGGGGTTCGACCGCGGCGGGGGATGTCGGATCGCGCGCCGCGTCCTCCGCGGACCCCCCCATCCAGAACCCGTCGATTACCCGGGTCGACGCCGGCGGTTCGGGCGCGGCGTCGACCTGACCGCAGTTCGCGGGATCGCCACGCCCGCCGTTCCCTGGACCACCTTTGCAGATTCGATGGAGCACCCCGATGGCCTACCGGCCAATACCGGAGTCCGTACGCGGGCTCGAAGCCGAAATACTCGGACGCTGGGACGAAGAGAAGACGTTCGAGCGGACCCTCGCGGCGCGCGCCGACGCGAAGGACTTCGTGTTCTACGAGGGTCCGCCCACGGCGAACGCCGATCCCGGCGTCCATCACATCCTCGCGCGTACGATCAAGGACGCCGTCCTGCGGTACCGGACCATGACGGGCCGCCACGTTCTGCGGAAAGCCGGCTGGGATACCCACGGGCTGCCGGTGGAACTCGAAGTCGAACGCTCGCTCGGGATGTCCGGAAAACCGGACATCGAGCGCTTCGGGATCCGGAAATTCAACGACGCGTGTCGCCGCAACGTGTTCCGATACCAGGACGAATGGGAACGGCTGTCGCGGGACATCGGCTACTGGCTGGACTACGGCGACCCGTACGTCACGTATTCGTCGGACTTCATCGAGTCGGGCTGGTGGGCGCTGTCCGAGATCGAGAAGCGCGGCCTGCTGTACCGCGGCTATCGCGTCATCCCGACCTGTCCGCGGTGTGGAACCGGACTCTCGAGCCACGAGGTCGCGCAGGGCTACCAGGACGTGAACGAGCCCGCCGTCTACATGAAGTTCCACCTCGTGGACGACCCCGATGACGCCCGGATCCTGAGCTGGACCACGACGCCGTGGACGCTGCCGGGGAACCTCGGGCTCGCCATCGGTCCCGACATCGCGTACGCCCGGGTGCGCGTCCTCGCCGACCCCGAGGCCGGTACCGCCGCCCTCCGGGCTCACGACGGACCCGGGGGTGCCGCGCCGGGCGAGGTCCTCATCCTCGCGCGCGACCGGATCGAGGCGGTCCTGCGACACCCGTACGAGATCGTGCGGGAGGTGCGCGCCGCGGAACTGGCCGGGCTGCGCTATCGGCCGCTCTTCCCGGGCGCGGTCGACGGCGACGGGCACGAGGCCGCGTGGACGGTGGTCGAGGCGGACTTCGTGACGGTGGACGAAGGCACCGGGGTCGTCCATACGGCCGTGATGTACGGGGAGGACGATTTCCGGCTCGGACAGCGCGTCGGGCTTCCCATGCAGCACACCGTGGGGGGGGACGGCCGGTTCCTTGAAAGCGTGCCGGGCGGGCTCGCCGGGCGGCACGTCAAGGACACGGAGACGGAGCGCGCGATCCGCGAGTGGGCCGTGGCCCACGACCAGCTATACCTGCGCGAGATGTACGAGCACAGCTATCCGCACTGCTGGCGCTGCGACAGCGCGCTCCTCTACATGGCCCGCGACTCCTGGTACATCCGCACGACCGCGGTGAAGGACCGGCTCCTCGAGTACAACGCGGCGATCGACTGGCACCCGCCCGAGACCGGATCCGGGCGCATGGGCGAGTGGCTGGAGAACAACGTCGACTGGGCCCTCTCCCGCGAACGCTACTGGGGCACGCCGCTGCCCATCTGGCTCTGCTCGGAGGATGAGGAACACCGGACCGTGCTCGGATCGTTCGCCGAACTCGGTCGGCGGACGGGCGGGCTGCCCGACGACTTCGATCCCCACCGGCCGGGCATCGACGGCTACGAATGGAACTGCGAGTTCGATGGCTGTGCCGGACGCATGCGCCGCGTCCCAGAGGTCGCCGACGCATGGTTCGACTCGGGGTCGATGCCGTACGCCCAGTGGCACTACCCGTTCGAGAACCGCGACACCTTCGACCGGTATTTTCCGGCGGACTATATCGCGGAGGGGATCGACCAGACGCGCGGCTGGTTCTATTCGCTGCTCGCCCTGTCCACGATCCTCTTCGACCGGGCGCCGTTCAGGGCGGTCATCGTCAACGACCAGGTCCTCGACGCGAAGGGACGCAAGATGTCGAAGTCCAGGGGGAACGCGGTCGACCCCCGGGACGCGCTCGATACGTACGGTGCGGACGTCACCCGCTTCTACTTCCTCTCCTCCTCCAACCCGTGGGTGTCGAAGCGGTGGGATCCGTCGGCGCTTCGCGAGACCGACCGCAAGCTGTTCGCGACGCTCCGGCACACGTACCGGTTCTTCGCCCTGTACGCGAACGAGGAGGGTTGGTCCCACGCCACGCCGCGGGCGGCGCCGGTCGCCGGGCGGAACGAACTGGACCGCTGGGTGCTGGCCCGCCTCGACGGCGTCGTGAGGACGGTGGACGAAGCGCTGGCCGGGTTCGATCTGACCGCGGGCGCTCGCGCGATCCAGGAGTTCGTGCTGGACGACGTGTCGAACTGGTACGTCCGCCGCAGCCGCGACCGGTTCTGGGCGACGCGGCCGGACGCTTCCGCCGCGAGCGCGGACGCCTTCGCGACGCTCCACGAATGCCTGGTCACCGCGGCGCGGCTGCTCGCCCCCTTTGCTCCGTTCATGTCGGACTGGCTGCACCGCGCCCTCGCGGACGACCGGTCGGTGCACCTGGCCGACTTCCCGAAGGCGGAGGGCCGGGGCGAGCCGGAACTCGAGCAGGCGATGGGGGACGTCCGCCGCCTCGTGGCACTGGGCCGGGCCGCCCGGGACAAGGCGGGGATCCACACCCGGCAGCCGCTGCGCGCGCTCCAGGCCGTCCTCCCGGGGGGGCGGAGGCTCCCCGACTCGATGGCGGCGCTCGTGCGAGAGGAACTGAACGTCAAACAGGTTGTGTGGTTCGGGGAAAGCGAAGATCTTACCCGGCTGTACGCAAAACCCCGGTTCGGGATGCTGGGTCCGAAACACGGGGTGCGCACGCCGGCCGTGGCCAGAGCGATCGGCGAGCTCGAGACGCCGGTGCTGCGGCGACTGAAGACGGGTCGGACGATCGAGATCGAACTCGGCGGAGATCGGGTGCGGGTCGAGCCCGAAGATGTCGCGATCCTCGAGGAGACGCGCACGGATCTGGCCGTGGCGAGCGACGGCGGGTATCTCGCGGCGCTGGACACGGAGATCGACGACGGCCTGCGCGCCGAGGGCTACGCACGGGAGATCGTGAACCGTGTGCAGCGGCTGCGGCGTGAGGCGGCGCTCGAAGTCGCCGATCGCATCCGGCTCGCGATCGCGGGCCCGGAGGCGTTGGAGGGTGCGGCCGCGACGCATTCCGGATACATCGCCGGCGAGACGCTGGCGGTGGAGGTGAGGATCGGGGCGGATAGCCTGGGCGGCCTGGAAACGAGATGGGTGAAGATCGGCGAGTTCGAGGTCGGCATCGGAGTCGAACGTACCCGCGGCGACAGCCGCGACATCGATGGCTGGGGATGAACAGGGAACAGCGGAAGCACCTGGAGAAGAGGCTGCTGAAGGCACGCTCGCGCGCGACGAGGGAGATCGGGCAGTACGACGATTCCTTCACGAGCGCGCTTCAGGGTGGTGACAGCGATCTGGCCGCCTACAGCTTCCACATGGCGGACCAGGGAACCGATGCCATGGAGCGGGAGAAGGCGTTCCTCTTCGCCAGCAAGGAGGGTCGGCACCTCTACCACATCGACGAGGCGTTGAGGCGACTCTATCGGGCCCCCGAGGCGTTCGGGACGTGCGAGCACTGCGGTGAGGAGATCAGCTTCGAGCGCCTCGATGCCCTGCCGCATGCGAGGCTCTGCATCCGCTGCAAGGAGGAGGAAGAAACGAGTGCCGGCTGACCCCTCCGAAAGGGCGGATGGCCCCACCCCGGATCCCGGCCTGCCGGGCGCCCCCGGCAGGGGAATCGCCGTCAGACTCTGGTTGACGCTGGTCCCGATCGCGGTCGTGCTCACGCTCGACGTCATGACCAAGGCGTGGGTCATGAACACGTTCGAGCTCTACGGACAGGCGCCGGTGATCGGCGACTTCTTCCGCTTCACCTACACCCACAACCGGGGCGCGGCGTTCGGTCTCGACATCGGCGAGCATTCCCGGATCTTCTTTCTCCTCCTCTCGCTGATCGCGCTCGGCGTGCTGGGCTTCATCTATCGCGGCACGCCGTCTTCGGACCGGCTGCGGGTCCTGGCGATCTCGCTGGTTGCGGCCGGCGCCCTCGGCAACATCTGGGACCGCATCCGGCTCGAGCAGGGTGTGGTGGATTTCCTCGATTTCGGGATCGGTACCCATCGCTTCCCCGTCTTCAACATCGCGGACTCCGGCGTCACCGTCGGTGCGGTGCTCCTCCTCATCTCGTTCTGGCTCGAGGGTCGCCGGGAAGCGCGCGAAGCGGCCGAGGCGGCGGGGACGGACCACGGGTGAGGTGAGTCCGGCCGACTCCGGCGCGACAGGGGCCGGCGACCGGCGATTCATCGAGATCGAAGACGCGTCGGCCGAGCGGCTCGACCGGTTTCTGTGCGAGCCTCTGGCGCTGAGTCGCACCCGGGTCGCCCAGCTCATCGCCGATGGCCACGTGACGGTGAACGGCCGCGCCACGAGAAAGGGATACCTGCCCCGGGCCGGCGATCGCATCGAAGTCCATCTGCCGCCCGCCGTCCCCACCCGCCTCGAGCCCGAAGACATCCCCGTCGAGATCCGGTACGAGGACGAGCATCTGGCGGTGGTGGAAAAGCCGGCCGGGCTCGTCGTCCACCCGGCGCCCGGGCACCCGCGCGGCACGCTCGTGAACGCGCTCCTCTTCCATCTGGACGGCCTCTCGAACATCGGGGGCGACCGCAGACCGGGGATCGTGCACCGTCTGGACCGGGACACGAGCGGGCTCATGCTGGTGGCCAGGCGGGATGGGGCGCATCGTCGACTCGCGGCCGCCCTCCGGCGCCGCGAGATCGAACGGGGATACCTGGCGGCGGCCTGGGGGCACCTGGAACGAGACCGGTTCACGGTCGACCGGCCCATCGGCCGCGACCGCCGCGACCGGAAGCGGATGGCCGTGCGGGAGGCCGGTCGCCCCGCGACGACCCACTTCCGGCGACTGGAGCGGTGGAACGCGGCCGACCTCGTCGCGGTACGACTCGGGACGGGACGGACCCATCAGGTGCGCGTACACCTGAAGTCCGTCGGACACCCGGTCGTGGCGGATCCGATCTACGCGCCGGGTTGGGAACGGGGGTTCGGCGGCGCGGGCGGCCGCTGGGCGGAGGAGTTCCGGCGCCGGGCGGCGCGACTCTTCCTGCACGCAGCGCATCTGGCCTTCGAGCACCCCGTCACGGGAGAGGAACTATCGTTCGCATCGCCCCTGCCATCGCCCCTGCTGGAGGTCGTGGAATGGGCCCGTTCCACTTCGTGACGCGGTTGACGAGTCCGGGAAGGGCATCTAGGGTGCGCGCATGACACAGGGACGACGCGACCGGAAGACGGGACGGACCCCCGCCCGCGGGCTCCAGTTCGGGCCTGCCAACTACGCGGCGTTCGCCCTGGGCCTGGCATCGATCGTGCTGGGGTACGTGCTGCTCGATGGCGGATCCGTGACCGCCGCGCCGCTCCTCCTCATGCTCGGCTACGCAGTGCTCCTCCCCGCCGGACTGATTCTCGGCTGGCGGCGACTCGGCTAGCAGCCCGCCGGCGGGAAACCCAGGGGGCGAATAGCTCAGCCGGTTCAGAGCGCCTGCCTTACAAGCAGGAGGTCGGGGGTTCGAATCCCTCTTCGCCCATCCGCCAGAAAGAAGGCCCGGGCCCGACATGTGGTCGTTGATCGGAACGGTATCGCGCTGGGCGCTGTTCGCCGGCCTCCTCGCGGCGGTGGGGGCGGTGACCTTCCGGCTCGTGGTCCTCAGGCGGTTCCCCGGGTTCGGCCCGCCGAGCGAGGGTGACGCGTCCGTCGACCCGGCGGGACTCGCGGCCCGGATCGGCCGCCTGGCGCTTCTCGCCGTCGCGCTCGGGGCGCTGGGCCGGCTCGCGGCGGAGGTCGCCGTATTTCGCGATCCCTTCGAGCCGCTCTGGGCGGAGATCCGTCTGCTCGTGACCCGCACCTCGTGGGGCCGGGCCTGGATCGCCCAGATCACCGCGACCGCGATCTCGGCGTTCGCGTTCACGCTCGCCTCCAAGCCCGGTCGCGTGGCGGAACCCGGCTGGGTGCTGGCCACCGCCGGGGTCGTTCTCCTCGCCTACACGCCGGCGCTCTCCGGGCACGCGACGGGCGCCGAACACTACGTCACGGCCGCGATCTCGGCCGACGTATTCCATGTCGCGGCGGGCGGCGTCTGGCTCGGTACGCTCGCCGTCATGGCGGGTGTGCTGCACCTGGGCCGACGGCACGGCGCGGTGATCTCCCGAACGCGGATCGTGGACTGGATCACGGCGTTCTCGCCGCTCGCCCTGGGCTCCGCGGCGGTCATCGGGGCCACCGGCCTGTTCGCGGCCTGGTTGCATCTGGGGGCGGTCTCGTCGCTGTGGACGGAACCCTACGGCCGGCGTCTGAGCCTCAAGCTCCTCGTCCTGCTCGTGGTCATCGGTGGCGGCGCGTACAACTGGAAACGGTCCCGGGACCGGGTTCGGGCGTCCGAACAGCCGGCTCGTCTTCCGCCGACCGTCGCTCTGGAACTGGGAGCCGCGCTCGCTCTCCTCCTCGTCACGGCGGTGCTGACCGTGACCCCGCCGCCCGCACACGAGTGACGGGTGGCGCCGGTGTCTGAACTTCGCGTCGACGGCGGACGGCTCTGGCGGCGACTCGAGGAGATGGCGCGCATCGGCGCGACCGCGGCCGGTGGCGTCCACCGCCTCGCGCTGAGCGACGACGACCGCCGGGCGCGCGATCGGTTCCGCGCCTGGGCGGTGTCGCTGGGTCTCGCCGTCTCGATCGACGGAATCGGCAACATGTTCGCCCGCCGCGCGGGCACGGACGATGCGCGTCCGCCGGTCGTTCTGGGGAGCCACCTCGACAGCCAGCCCACGGGGGGGCGGTTCGACGGCCCGCTCGGCGTCCTCGCGGCGCTCGAGGTCGTGCAGACCCTCGAGGAGCACGGCATCGCGACGGCGGTCCCCATCGAGGTCGCGAACTGGACGAACGAGGAGGGCGCGCGTTTCGCGCCGGCCATGATGGGGTCGGGCGTATTCTCGGGCCGGTTCGAATTGGCCGACGCCCTGAGGACGAGCGACCCCGATGGGGTCACGGTGGCCGATGCCATCGATCGGATCGGCTACCGCGGGCCGACGCCCGTCGGCGGACGCCCCCTGGCGGCGTACCTCGAGCTGCACATTGAGCAGGGTCCGATCCTCGAGGAGCGCGGCTGCGAGATCGGCATCGTGACGGGCGTTCAGGGGACCCGCTGGTTCGACCTCACGCTGATCGGCGAGGAAGCACACGCCGGACCCACCCCGATGCCGAGCCGGACGGACCCCGTGGCGGCCCTCGGCCGGG
Organism: Candidatus Palauibacter sp.; assembly: GCF_965216145.1. Taxonomy (GTDB): domain Bacteria; phylum Gemmatimonadota; class Gemmatimonadetes; order Palauibacterales; family Palauibacteraceae; genus Palauibacter. The sequence continues at coordinate 184,532 of NZ_OZ244149.1, read as the reverse complement.
CGCTGGTCGAGCTGTATCGCCGGGTCGAGAGCGAGTTCGCGCCGCACGGACGGCTGACCTTCGGCGTCCTGGCGGCGACGCCGGCCTCGCGCAACACGGTGCCCGGCCAGGTCCGCGTCAGCGTGGACATCCGTCATCCCGAAGACCGCGCGCTCGACGACATGGAACACTGCCTGCGGGAGGAGGCGGCGAGCGCCTGCGCCGAACGCGGCGCCGAATGGCGTCTCGACGCGGTATGGCGGTCACCCGCGGTCCGCTTCTCCGATCGCTGCATCGAGGCCGTGCGCGCCGCCGCCGAGCACTGCGGCTACCGTTCGATGCCGCTCATGGCCGGGGCCGGCCACGACTCCGTACACACGAGCGACATCGCGCCGACGGGCATGATCTTCGTCCCCTGCGAGGGCGGCGTGAGCCACAACGAGGCGGAGCGGATCACCCCGGCCCAGGCGGAAGCGGGGGCGAACGTGCTCCTCCACGCGGCCCTTCGCCTGGCGGGCGGCCAGCGCCGCCGTCCCATATCTTACCCCGCGTCCAACACCAGCCCCGGAGGCAGCGCGTGACCGCGATCACGAACACGGCTTCGACCGACACCGCGACCTGGCAGGAAATCGATCGGCGCCACCACGTCCATCCCTTCGTCGACCCCCGCATCCTCGCGGAGAAGGGGACGCGGGTCATCGTCGGGGCCGAGGGCCGTCACCTGATCGACTCCGAGGGTCGCCGCATCCTCGACGCCATGGCGGGCCTGTGGTGCGTCAATCTCGGTTACGGGCGCGAGGAACTGGCCCGCGCGGCCTACGACCAGATGGTCGAGCTGCCCTACTACAACACCTTCTTCCGGACGGCGTCTCCCCCGACGATCGAGTTGTCGCGCGTGCTCGCGGAACTCACGCCGGGCAGGATCGCGCACGCCTTCTTCTCGAGTTCCGGCTCCGAGGCCAACGACACCATCGTCCGCCTCGTGCGCCGGTACTGGGACCTCCAGGGGAAGCCCGCCAAGAAGACGTTCATCAGCCGCACGTACGCGTACCACGGGAGCACCATGGCCGCCGCCAGCCTGGGCGGATTCGAGGCCATGCACGCGGTGGGAGACCTCCCCCTGCCCGGGTTCGAGCACATCATGCCGCCGTACTGGTTCGCGATGGGGGAGGCTGGAGAAACCCCGAAAGAGACGGGGGCGCGGGCCGCGAAGGCGCTCGAGGACAGGATCGCCGAACTCGGCGCGGACCGGGTGGCCGCCTTCATCGGGGAGCCGGTCATCGGCGCGGGCGGCGTCATCGTGCCGCCCGACAACTACTGGCCCGAGATTCAGCGCATCTGCCGAGCGAACGACGTCCTCCTCGTGTGTGACGAGGTGATCACGGGCTTCGGCCGCACCGGCGAGTGGTTCGGCGCTCAGAAGTTCGGGATCGATGCCGATCTCATGACGATCGCCAAGGGGCTCACATCCGGCTACCTGCCGATGTCCGCCGTCCTCATGACCGACGCGGTGTTCGACGTCCTGTCCGGGGGAGGCGTGATCCCGCACGGCTACACCTATTCCGGACACCCCGCGGCGGCCGCCGTCGCGCTCGAGAACATCCGGCTCATGAAGGAGGAAGGGGTCGTGGAACGGGTCCGGGAGGACACCGGGCCCTACTTCCAGGCCCGGCTGCGGGAACTGGCGGACCACCCTCTCGTCGGGGAGGTGCGGGGCGTCGGACTCCTCGGGAGCCTCGAGCTGTCGAAGGACAAGGCGTCGCGGGAGCTGTTCGACCCTGTCGGCCAGGTGGGCGCGCTCTGCCACGAACACCTCTACGACGAGGGCGTCATCTTCCGGTCCATGCGGGACGTGATGTGCACGAGTCCGCCGCTCACGATCACCGGGGAAGAGATCGACGAACTGGTCACGAAGGCCCGGGCGGGGATCGACCGCACGGCCCGGGACCTCGGCATGATGTGATGGGGGCCGGCCGACCCCCCGCACGGCGGGTGGCCCTCGCGGCGGCTCTCGGCGCGAGCGCCGCCGCCTGCGCGACGGCGCCCCGCGACGCGGGTCCGGGGGTCACTCCGGGAGCGGAAGCCCCTGAATACGCCTACCGGGTCCAGTACTACGTCTCGTGCAGCGTGAGCGATGAGTGCCGCGTCCAGTACATCGACGAGGAGGGTGTGCTCCGGGCCCGGGACATCGTCGGCGAATGGGACATGGACTTCGGCGCCGACCCGGGCACACGCCTGTGGCTTCGCGCCGGGGCTGGAGGCTGCCCGCCCCGGCCCGTCCGTGCCGAAATCCGCATGGAGGGCGAGATCGTCGCCGAGCACCTCGCGCCGTCGCCGAGGCGTTCCCGCTGCAGTTGGATCCTCGCCGAGACGGAGTTCCGCCTCCCCTGATCAGACCCCCTCGACCGTCTCCCCGATGAGGTGCGTGACGACGTCGCGGATGTCGCCCGTCTCTTCGAACACGGCGAGCTGCCGGGCCGAACTCGACCCCTCCTTCAGGATGTGGAGCGCGTATTCCACTTCCGCCCGGCTGCCCAGTTCGTCGATCACGTCGTCGAGGAACCACTCGAGTATCTCTATGATGAGGTCGGCGGCCGGGTGTTCGCTCTGACGGCCGAAGTCGATGAGCTTTCCCGTGAGCCCGTATCGGGCCGCGCGCCACTTGTTCTCGGCCACGAGGACTTCGGGATAGAGGCGGAACGTGAGGTTGTCGCGCCGCAGCTTCCACAGTTTCGCGACGATGGCCTGGAAGATCGCGGCGATGCAGACGACTTCCTCCACGCGCGTGCACATGTCGCACACGCGGAACTCCAGCGTCGGGAAGCTGTGATTCGGGCGCACATCCCACCAGATCTTGCTCGAATCCTGGATCGTGTTCGAGCGGACCATGGTTTCGATGAAGTGGTTGTATTCGCTCCAGCTCCCGAAGCGCATGGGGATGCCGGTGCGCGGGAAATTGCGCCAGATGATGCTCCGGTACGAGTGGAGTCCGGTCTTCGACCCCTCCCAGAAGGGCGAACTCGTCGAGAGCGCGAGCACGTGCGGGAGGAAGTATCGTGACACGTTCATGGTGTCGATCAGGAAGTCGCGGTCCTCGATCCCGACGTGGATGTGGGTGCCGAAGATGAGATTGCGTTCGGCGACCTGTTGAAGGTCCTCCCTCAGTCCGGCGTACCGGTCGAGCGGCGTGATGTCCTGCTGCTCCCAGTTCGAGAACGGGTGGGTGCCGGAGGCCACGATCCGGAGTCCCTTCACGGCGACCCTCTCGGTGACGAGTCGGCGCATGCGCACGACCTCGGCGCGGACCTCGCCGACGTCCCGGCAGACGCGGCTCGCCGTCTCCACGCAGGCCTGGTGCAGCTCCGGATGGATCTCCTCGCGAGCCTCGTCGTCCCCCTCGAGGATCTCCGTGATGAACGACGTGAGTTCGCCGGTCTCCGGGTGAACGATCTGGTATTCCTCTTCAACGCCGAGCGTGAGGGAAGGGGCTTTCATGGCGAGCCTCTCGAGTGGAGAGATTCATGCGTCGGTGGCCGGCGGAGCGTCGCGAAGATAAACGTCGCGTCTCCGGCCGTCGACACCCTCGGCGGACTTTCGACGATCGCCGGAAACGCCGTATCTTATCGTGCGGCGATTCCATCCCGTTTCCCGACACGGAGGCTCCATTGATCCACTGGCTCTTCGCGATCTGCGTCTTCTGGCTCGTGGGCGCCGTCTTCTTCGGCGGCGTGTACGATGCGGAGACCGGCTCCGCCGGCCGGCAGGCGCTCGGCCTGCTGCTGAACTTCGCCGTCTTCCTCGGCATCTTCGCCCTCTTGCGATTCGCCCTCGTCGGGCTCTTCGGGCTCGGAGGGGAGAGCGGCTTCCTGAGCACGGTGTGGGGCACAATCCTTCCGACCGCCATCCCGACCATGCTCATCGGGCGGATCGGCAGGCTCGTCTTCGGGCTGGTCGGGGTGACGATGGCGCGGAAGGTGTTCTCGGCCGACATGCACTAGCCGCGCCGCACCGCGCCCGGGTTGCGAGCAGGCGGCCGCCTGCCCGGGACTTGCACGATATGGTCACAGCGAGAATTATGGGCGCTTCGTTCGCTCGCCGGAGAAACTCTTTACAGGAGAAAACAGGATGACCAAGGACGATTTCGCGGCGAAGCTCGCCTCGCAAGCAGGGCTCAGCAAAGCCGGGGCACGCGATGTCATCGACTGCATTTTTTCGACCGACCCCGGGAAGGGCATCATCGCAGTCGAACTCGACGCCGGCCGCGATTTCACGCTCACCGGTTTCGGCACGTTCGGGACGCGTCACCGCAAGGCGCGCATGGGCCGCAACCCGCAGACGGGCGAGTCGATCCAGATTGCCGCCATGAACGTTCCCACCTTCAAGGCGGGCAAGGGGCTGAAGGACCGCGTCCGGGTCTGAGGCCCGCGAGGGCGGCGGGGCCCTCCTGCTCGGGCCTCGCTGCCCCCCCCCAATCGCAGCCTTACCCCTACAACCTCAGCAGTTCCGGGAGCGCTCGCAGCGCTTCGAGGCTGTGTCCCGACTGGAAGTGATCCACGTAGGGGAGGGCGGCGCTCATGCCGCGCGCCTCGGGTGCGTAGCGTGAGCTTTCGAGGAGCGGGTTCAGCCAGATCACGCGCCGGGCCCCGCGCTGGATCCGCCGCATGGCGCGTTCGAGCGGCTCGGTCTCGCCCTGGTCGAGTCCGTCCGAGAGGATGAGCACCAGGGTTCGCCGCCCCAGCATGCGCTGGCCGTGCCGGGTCACGAACGTCTCCAGACACTCCCCGATCCGGGTCCCGCTCGACCAGCCCCGCGCGCGCAGGCGGTCCAGGGCCGGGTCGATGCTCTCGCCCGCCAGCCAGGGCGTGAGGTGCGTGAGGCGGGTGCTGAACGCGAAGGTCTGGATGTCCCGTGCGCGACCACACCCCAGCAGGAAGCGCAACAGGAAGCGGCTGTAGCGCTCCATGGAGCCGCTCACGTCGCAGAGGACGACGAGCAGCGGCGGGACGTGGCGCCGGCGCCGTCTCGCGAGGCGGACGAGTTCGCCCTCGTGCGCCACGACCGAACGGAGCGTCCTGCGGACGTCGATGGGGCCGCGCCGGCCGCCGGGCTCGAGACGCCGGCTGCGTCGGGTCGACAGCCGGACCATCAGCCGGTCGAGCCAGGCATCGACCTCGCGGAGTTCGTCCCTGCCGATCGACGCGAACGAGCGCCGGGCGAGCGAGTCGGACGCGCTGTACGCCGCGCCGATCGGCCGCGGGCTCGAATCCGGGTCGTCCGGGTCCGATCCGGCCTCTTCGTCCCGGGCCGCGGCGCCCGGGCGATCCGGCGACGAGAGCCCGCCGACGGGCGGCGGGGGCCTCGGCGCCGAACGGGCCTTCGACAGGAGGTCATCGGCCGGCGTGGGCGCGCGCTCCCTCCGCCACCAGGGCCAGAAGCACCGCTCGAAGATCGCCAGGTCGGCGGGGCTCGAGCAGAACGCGGCCCCGAGCCCGACCCGCACGTCCTCGGCATCGCCGCCGTCGAGGTACTCGAGCGCGGCGAGCGCGGAGGTGGATTCGGAGAGCGCGCAGTCGACGCCCTCGCCGCGCAGCCGCCGGCCCAGCTCGGCGACCCGCTCCGGCGTCACCTCTCCGCGTCTCGCGAGGGGGCGAGCAACGCCTCGAGGCGCTCCACCGTGAGCCCGGCGAGATCGTTCGGGTCCTTGACGAGCGCCCCGATCGCGTCGCGGGCCGTTTCGGGCCCCAGCCCATCCGCTCCGAGCGCCTCGAGGGCAGCGGCGAAGTCGAGGGTCTCCGCCACGCCGGGCGGCTTGGCCAGCCGCTCCCGCCGCAGCCGCTGGGCCAGCCCCACCGCCTCGTGCGCGCGAGTTCGTCCGATCTCCGGCCGCCGTCGCCTGAGGATTGCCACCTCGCGCTCCGGCTCGGGATAGTCGATCCACAGGTAGAGACAACGTCGCCGCAGGGCGTCGGACAGTTCGCGCGTACCGTTGGAGGTCAGGAGGACGACGGGCCGCGTGCGTGCCGCGATCGTGCCCAGCTCCGGGATCGACACCTGAAAATCCGACAGGAGTTCGAGCAGGAACGCCTCGAACTCTTCATCCGCCCGATCCACCTCGTCGATCAGCAGGACCGGCCGCTCCTCGCAGCGGATCGCTCGCAGGAGGGGGCGTTCGAGCAGGAAGCCGGGCCCGAAGATCGTCCGCTGCACCGCGTCCGCGTCCCCGTCACGGCCCTGAAGGCGTATGTGAAGGAGTTGCTTCTGGTAGTTCCATTCGTAGACGGCCGTGGGAAGGTCGAGCCCCTCGTAGCACTGGAGGCGTATGAGTTCCGTGCCGAGCCAGGAAGCCACGGCCTTCGCGATTTCGGTCTTCCCGACACCCGCCGCGCCCTCGACAAGGAGGGGCTTCTCCATCACGAGGGCGAGATGCACGGCCGTGGCGATGGTCCGGTCCGCGACATAGCCGACCGACTCGAGTCCCTCGACGATCCTCGCGATATCGGGTCGCAAAGCTCCGTCCTCCATCTCGCGTTCACAGGGCCGGGCGGGATGCCGAAGGCCGTCGGAGGTGCGTCGCCGGTTGCGGACGCTCGGCCGCAAACTCAGCTTGCTCGGGTCTCCGGCCCGCGCGCCGCCCGTGCGCGGCAATATAAGCGCTCCCCCGCACACCTGACGGGACCGGCGCGCCGATCGGCGCCGCCCCTTCCCGAGGCATACGCGATGGCGATCGAGATCGAAAACAGCTTCGACGTCCCTCAGCCCGTCGACAAAGTCTGGGGGTTCCTGACGGATCCCGAGCGGATCGTGGAGTGCCTCCCGGGCGCGAGGCTGATCGAAGCCGTTGACGAGCGCACCTTCCGGGGCGAGATCGGCCTCACGCTGGGGCCGATCGGGATGCGTTTCATGGGCCGGATCCACTTCGAGGAACTCGACGCCGAGCGCCATCACATGGTGATGACGGGTGAGGGAAGGGACAGACGCGGGAGCGGTAACGTGCGGATGAAGATGGAGAGCGATCTCCGGGAGCGTGAGCAGGGAGGGACCCGCATCCGGGTCTCACAGTCGATCGCGCTCACCGGGCGGCTGGCCTCGTTCGGGCGCGGGGGGGTGATTCAGTCCGTCGCGAATGTTATGTTCAGCCGCTTTACGGGGTGCCTCCAGCGGAAGCTGGCGCAATGAGAGTTGGCTAGGCACCCGGTGTCAGGAGCGGCGGCGGCGGCACATGAACCCCGGCGACGCTGCGGGGTAGCCAAGCAGGTGTGGCTGCGTCTTGCGCACAGCGCCGACTCACGTTAATCGACCTTGATCCTCCTGTTACGAGGTGTCGCTAGATTGGTTGTGTTGCACGGCATTCCGGTCCGTGCGCTGTGTTCCGTACGAACGGTCAGAGGTACTCGATGAGAAGCACACGCAACATCCTGTCCTGGGTGGCAGCCGGGGTCGCCGTCCTCTCCGCCCCGACGGCGCCTCGCGCCCTCGAGGCTCAGACGGGCAACCTCACCATCCTGGTCGCCACCGTGGCCGTGACCGAGCCGGTCAACCGTCGTTTCGGCGAGCGGATCGCCGAAGAGATCCGGGAGGCGCTCCAGACCTTCCCCGGCTACATGGCGATCGAACGCGACGATGCGCGGGATCTGATCGACCAGTTCGACCTCGACGAGAGAGCCATGACCCCCATCGACTGGCGGCAGCTGGCGATCCAGATGAACGCCAGCCTCGTCATGCTCGGGACCGCGGCCCAGGCCGGCGGCGTCGTCGAGGTGGACATCACATTCACGGAGCCGTCGAGCGGGGACGAGTTGCCGATGCGGTCGTTCGTCGTGGCGGACGACGACTCCCACGAGGAAGCGGCGGCGCATGCGATGGAGCAGCTCGGGACCGCCGTCGAGTACGCGCGGTCGCTGGCGTTCTGCGCGGATTACCTCGCCTCGGAGCAGCCGAACGACGCGATCAGCAACTGCAACGCGGCGCTGAGGCTGAGCCCGGAGAGCGAACGGGCCCATTATCTGCGCGGCCGGGCGCACATGCTGAGCGAGGCGTGGGCGGACGCGGCGGCCGACCTCCAGTGGGTCGTGGACGAGAACCCGTCGAGTACGGAAGCGCTCGAAGCTCTCGCGTTCACGCACGCCCAGCTGGGCAACGGCGCCGAGTCGCTTCGCTACTATCAGGAGTTTCTCGGGTTCCAGCCGGACAGGGTCGAAGTGCGCATGCGGATCGCCTACGACCTCACGCAGGCGGGGCGCTGGGGAGAGGCCGTGCAGCTCCTCAAGGACGGCGTGGAGCGGGCCCCCGACAACGAGGACCTGCTCGAGTACCTGGCCGGCGCGGCCCTCCAGGCGGGGCAGACGGCGGGTGAGGTCACGGATGCCGATATGATCCGGGAGGCCGTCGACGCGTCCGGCAAACTCGTCGAGCTCCAGGGCGACGCCGTGAGTCCCACCACGCTGTCGAACGCCACGAACGCCTACATGCTCATCGAGGAGTACGACAACGCGCTCGCGTTCTCCGATCGAGCCCTCGAGGCGATCGCGGGGTCGGACGGCGCGAACGGCGAAGGCGAGATGTCCAGAGAAGACCTCATGGCCCAGGTCCACTCGTCGCGCGCCAGGATCTACGATCGCCTGGAGGACCCCGCGACCGGCGTGGCGGAACTCGAGCAGGCGCTCGAGTACAACCCGGATGTGGAGAATGGGCGCCAGCAGCTCGCCACGCTGAAGCTAAAGGCGGGAGATACCGCCGGGGCCGTGGAGGACTTTCAGGCCGCGGTGGCCGCGGGCGCCGACCCGGATCAGGTGGCCAACGCCATCTTCTCCCAGGCCCATGTGACACACTTCGAGGCTCAGATGGGGGTCTATACGAATCCTGTGGCGATCGACGTGGGGGAGGTCGCAAAGGCGATCGAACTCTTCGCCGCCGCCGCCGAGTTTGCCCAGACGCCCCAGACTTCGGATCAGATCCACTTCTTCCTCGCTTTCGGCTACTACATGCAGGGAATCGCCTACGACGGGCGCAACGAAGCCGACGAGGCGTGCGGTCCGGCCCGGAACGCGCTGACCGCGTTCCAGAGAGTGACATCGCACCTGAACCAGTCGGGCAGCTATCAGGCGGCCAGCCAGCAGCAGATCCGCGACGCGATCGACGTACAGCTGTATCGCCAGGAGCAGATCATCGAGTCCTCCTGCAGCCGTTAGGACAAGGCAGCGCCCGTAAGGAGGCGCTCCGCAGCCCGGTGCCCGGCTCGCGTTCTCCGCGGGCCGGGCACTTTTTTCCCCTCCTGATGGTATCAGATGGGGTAAATAGGGGTTGACACCCATCGTCTAGGGGCCTAGAGTGGCACTCGGTGGGTGGAAACGGGGTCGTTCTGGGAGGAACACCCAAACGAATGTCGAAGGCACGATTTGCCGGGCTTTCTGGGGAGTTATCGACATCAGCTCGACTCGCAGGGTCGGGTCAGTCTACCGGCGCCCTTTCGAAAGGGCCGGGAAGGCGAGCCGTTCGTCCTCCTCCAGACCGAACCCGAGGCGCTGTCTCTCTATCCCGAGCAGGCGTGGCGGGACGTGCAGGACGACCTGCGGGAGATGTCGAGTCGGCAGCCGCGTTTCCGCCACCATGTGCTGCGGGTCACGGCGAGCGCAGTCCAGGTTTCGCCGGACGCGCAGGGGCGGATCCTGATCCCGGAGAGGATGCGGAAGGCGGTCGCGCTGGAGACGGAAGCGTTGGTGGTCGGCGCGATCAACCACGTTCAGATCTGGGATCCGGAGACGTTCGAGAACGTGACGAGCGCGAGTGATGAGGAGTTCGAGCGGCAGATAGAGAAAGTGTTCGCCTGACGGGTCACCCGATCACCGCACGGTGGGGGCAGTCGAGGATAGGCTGACGGAGTGACGGAGGAGACGTTCCGGCATACGCCGGTCATGCCGGACGAAGTAACGCGGTTACTTCGCCCCGAACGGGGGGGCGTCTTCCTCGACGCGACGATCGGCGGTGCGGGGCATGCGATCCGGCTGTTGGAGACCGGGTCGGCCGTGCGAGTGATCGGAATCGACCAGGACGGGGAGGCGATCGAGGCCGCGAGGAGGCGGCTCGCGCCGCTGAGCAAACGGGTGAGGCTGATACGGGCGAATTTCAGGGACCTCGGACGCCCGGAATTCGCGGCAGAAGTGGACGGCGTGGCGGGGGCCCTGATGGACCTGGGCGTCTCGTCGCACCAGATCGACACGAAGGCGCGCGGCTTCTCGTTTCGTCCGGGTACTCCGCTCGGGATGCGGATGGATGAGACGAGGCGCGAAAGGTCTGCCGCCGACCTGCTGAATCGGGCGGACGAACACGAGTTGGGCCGGGTCTTCCGTGATGGGGAAGAGCGCAGGTGGCGGGTGCTCTCACGTGAGGTGGTGCGGCGGAGGAAGATCCGGTCCTTCAGCATGAGCAACGACCTGGTGGCCGCGTTGTCCGCGGTGCTGGGTCGTCCGGTGCAGGAGAAGCGGAAGGCCAGGTTGTTCCAGGCCCTGCGAATCGCGGTCAACGACGAGTTGGCCGCGCTCGGCGAGGGGCTCGATGGAATCCGCGGCCGCCTCGCCCCGGGCGGACGGCTCGTGGTTCTCTCGTACCACTCGCTGGAGGACCGTGTGGTCAAGCGGGCGTTCCGCGAGTGGTCCGCGGAGTGCGTCTGCCCGCCGGGTCTGCCGGAGTGTCGGTGTCGGGGAGAGTCGCTGGGTCGAGTGCTGACGCGCCGGCCGCTGCGGCCCGCGGAGGAGGAGGTGGCCCGGAACCCCCGGGCGCGGAGCGCGCGACTGAGAGCGTGGGAGAAGCGGCTGGCGGATGGGTGACGAAAGGGGAGGCGCCCGGACGGTCCGGCGACGGATCCTGCTCCGGTGGTCCGGCACAAGCCTCGCGGTTCTGGCGCTGGCCGCCTCTCTCGTGACGGTGGTTGGTCGCGGAGAAGAAGGGCGGCGGCTGACCGCGGAGCTTCGCGGCCTCGAAGCCGAGGCGCGAATCGTCGCGGATCGGATCGATGTGGCACGCACCAGGGTGGACTCCCTGACGACGCCGGCCCGGATCGAACGCGCGGCGGGCGCGCTGGGACTGCAGCCAGCGGTGGAAGAGCAGCTGCTTCAGGTCGATGCGACGAGCTCACGGGATGAGGAGGGAGGGGACAGGTGACGCGGTTCGGCATTCACGGCACCACGGAGGTCGCGGAAGTCGCCGGCGACGCGCGAGAGGCGGCCCTCTCCCGCACGCACCGTATCAGGCATCGGGTACTCGGCGTCGCGATCACCCTCGTCGCGCTCGGATACGCCGTACGACTGGGAGAACTCCAGATCGTCGAGGCGGACGAGCACCGCAGGGCCCAGCTGGAGCAGAGCGCCGAGTGGGAGGCGCTGCCGGCTCCACGGGGCAGAATCATGGATCGGCGCGGCCGCGTGCTCGCGGCGCCCGATACACGCTACCAGGCCTTCCTCGCCGTAGACGAACTGAGGCTCGAGCGGAGTGCCGCCGTCGAGGCGGTCGCGGCCGTCGTCCCCGTGCCGTCGGACCGCCGACGGGCCGTCACCGAGGCCGAGGGCGGATGGTCGCTCGTCGCGAGCGACATCAGCGACGAGGAACGCGTTCGCATGCAGCGCACGATCGGGCACGGCATATACTTCGAGAGCCGCGCCGCGAGGGACTATCCGCGAAGCATGGGCCGCCGGCTCATCGGCGCCGTGGGCGCGAGCGGGCGAGGGGGTACGGGGCTCGAGGCCGCCCTCGACGAGTGGCTGGCCGGCCGGGCCGGCCAGGCGGAAGTGCGGTTCGACGGCCGCCGGAACACCTACCGTCCGTCCGGCGGGAAGGTCATCGAGCCGGTCCCCGGACACGATGTCGTCCTCACCATCGACGCGGAACTGCAACGGATCGCGGAGAACGAACTCGCCCGGGCCCTGACGAAGACCGGGGCCAGCGGGGGGGACATGGTCCTTCTCGATCCGCGCACGGGAGAGGTCCTGGCGCTGGCCAGCGAACGCGCCGACGGGGCGCCCGATCAGATCTCGGCGCTCTCCGATCCCTACGAGCCGGGTTCCACGGCCAAGCCGTTCCTGCTCGCCTCGCTCCTGAGCGAAGGCGTCGTCGATCTGGACGAAGTTGTTGATGTGGAGGGCGGCGAGCTGCGGATCGGGTCCAGGGTGATCCGCGATGTCCACGGCTATGACACGCTCCGGGTCCGCGAGATCATCTCGAAGTCGAGCAACGTGGGGGCAGCCAAACTGTCCGCGCGTCTGCCGTCGGCCGTTCAGCACCGCTATCTGCGCGACTTCGGATTCGGAATGCGAACGCAGGTCGGGTACCTCGCCGAATCCCCCGGGCGCCTGAGCCGACCGGAATCGTGGACTTCGCTCAGCCCGGCTTCCCACGCGATCGGCTACGAGATGTCGGCCACGTCGCTGCAACTCGCGGCCGCCTACGGGGCGATCGCCAACGGCGGGATCCTGCTGAAGCCGAGCCTGGTACGAGAAGTGCGGGACGCATCGGGACGCGTCGTCGAGCGCTTCGAGCCTCAGGCCGTGCGGCGCGTGATCCCCGAACACGTGGCGGCCCAGGTTCGCGACGTGCTGGAAGAAGTGGTCCGCGACGGGACCGGCACGCTGGCCCGGATGGCGCGCTTCGCCGTGGCGGGCAAGACCGGGACCGCCCGTCTCGCGGTCGACGGCCGCTACGCGCTGGGCCGCTACCGGGCCTCGTTCGTGGGCTTTGCGCCGGCGGACGACCCGAGGATCGTGATCCTCACGCGGCTCGAGGATCCGAAGGGCGGGGTCTACTACGGCGGCGCGATCGCGGCGCCTACGAGTCAGGCCGCGCTCGAAGCGGCGCTGGCGGCCGATGGCGTGCAGCTCGATCCGCGCCTCGTGGTCTCGGACCCGCGCCCCCGGCCGTGGTCGGACCCGTCGCGCGCGGCGGAGGGGGCGGAGCGGGCCATCTTCGCCGCCAGCGGCGCTGGCGGCCCGGAGGAGCCGTGGGGAGGGGATCTCGGGACCGAAGGCCTCGTCCCCCTTCCGGACCTGACGGGCCTGTCCGTACGGGCGGCTGCGGCGCAGCTGCACGGACTCGGCCTGCGGGTGGCGTGGCAGGGAAGGGGCGTGGTCGCGTCGCAGAGCCCGCCGCCGGGCAGCGAATTGGCTCGCGGCGAAACCGTCGTGCTGAAGTGAACGGATCGGCCGGCCCGGCGGCCGGCACGGTGGAAGAATCGGCCATTGCCGCAGCAGATCATCACAAATGAACAGGTCGAACGCCGACTGGCCCGCGCGGGTCAGGCGCCGCGATGGCGGGGCCTCCCGCCGGCGGTCTTTCCGGGCCTTCGCTCCGACTCCCGGCAGGTCGGGGTCGGCGATCTGTTCTGCGCCATCCCGGGAGTCCGGGTGGACGGTCACACCTTCGTCGGGGCCGCCGCGCGCGCCGGGGCGACGGCCGCGGTCGTCGAACGGGTCGTCGAGGCGGAGATCCCGCAGCTGGTGGTCCGTGATGCCCGCGCGGCCGTATCGCACCTCGCCGCGCTCTTCGCGGGAGACCCCGGCGCCTCGCTTCGCCTGATCGGCATCACCGGTACGAACGGCAAGTCGACGACGGCGTGGCTCACGCGGTGGATCCTCGCGGACGCGATCCCCGCGGCGGCCCTGGGCACGCTGGGCCCGGTCTCGGTCGATGGCGAGGTCGGAACGCCGAGGCTGACGACTCCCGATCCCATCGACCTCGCGCGGGAACTCGCCGAACTCAGGGCGGGCGGGGCGGAAGCCGTCGCGCTCGAGGTCTCCTCGCACGCCCTCGACCAGCGGCGCGCGGACGGCTTCTCCTTCGATGCGGTCGCCTTCACGAGCTTCAGCCGCGAGCACCTCGAGTACCACCCGGATCTCGAGGCCTACCGGGCCGCCAAGCTCCGGCTGCTCGAACTTCTCGCACCCGGCGGGGTCTGTGCAGTCAATGACGACGAAGAGGCCTGGAGAGGCATCGGACCCGACGGCGCGAAGACCCTCCGCTACGGCTTCGAGCCCACGGCGGACATCGGCGCGGACCGGCTGGTCCTTTCCGCGGACAGTTCCCGCTTCCGGCTTCGGGCCCGGGGGGAAAGGGCGGAGGTCTCGCTTCCGCTCCCGGCCGACTTCAACGTTCAGAACGCGCTCGCGGCCGCGGCCATCGCGTGCGGCCTCGGCCTCCCGCTCGAGCGCGTCGCGGCCCGACTGTCCTCGGCCCCGCCCGTTCCGGGGCGGATGGAGGTACTCTCGCGGGAACCCGTCCTCGTGATCCGGGACTTCGCGCACAACCCCGACTCCTGCGAACGGGCGCTCTCCACGCTGCGTGCGATCGTGCCCGGGCGGGTCATCGCCCTCCTCGGCTGCGGCGGCGACCGCGACCGCGGAAAACGGCCGCTGATGGGCCGGATCCTGGCTCGACTGGCCGACGTCCCCATCGTTACCAGCGACAATCCGCGATCCGAAGACCCGGCGGAGATCTGCCGCGACATGGTCGCCGGCCTCCCGGCCGACGCTTGCGAGATCGTCATCGACCGCCGGGAAGCGATCGCCCGCGCGATCGCTCAGGCCGGGCCCGCCGACGCGGTCGCGCTCCTCGGCAAGGGGCATGAGACGACCCAGATCATCGGGGACGAGAGGCTCCCGTTCGACGAACGTCAGATCGTGGCCGAGATCGTCGCGGGCTCCGTCAGGGCCGACGCGAACGGTGGCCCCGCATGAGTGCGACGACCCAGGCCCCGGCGTTGAGGTCCGGGGAGATCCGGTCGGCGCTCGGGCTCGGCGGGGGCGCGCCCGAAGAGCGGGCCTACACCGGAGTGTCGTCGGATTCGCGGACGCTGAGGCCCGGCGAACTGTTTGTCGCGCTGAGGGGAGAGCGGCACGATGCCGCCGACTTCCTCCCCCAGGCGGCGGCCCGCGGGGCCCGAGGCGCCATCGTTCCAGCCGGACGCGAGGACCCCGCACTGCCGCTCGAGTACTTCGCCGTGCCCGATCCCCTGCGCGCGCTCGGCGACCTCGCCGCCGCGGCCCGCCGGGAGTCCGCCGCCGCCGTCGTCGCGATCACGGGGAGTTCGGGCAAGACGACCGTCAAGGAGATGCTCGCCTGCGCGCTCTCTGAATCGCGGCGCGTGTACCGGACCCAAGGCAATCTCAACAGCCAGGTCGGTCTCCCGCTCACCATCCTGCGCGCGCCCGCCGCCGCCGATGCCTGGGTGCTGGAGGTCGGCGCCAGCGAGCCGGGCGAGATCGGCCGCCTCGCGGAGATCGCGAGGCCCGACCACGTCGTCATCACGACCGTCGGGGCCGCGCACCTCGAGTTCTTCGGCGACGTGGCCGGGGTGCTGCGCGAGAAGATGCAGCTGGCGCACGGCGCCTCCGGGCGCGGCGTGCTCGTCGTGGGCGAGGAGCCCGGCGTGCTTCCGGCCGCCGCGCGAGCATACCGCCCCGACGCCATCGTGGCCGGCATCGGACCCGGGGCCGACTTCACCCCCGACGCGTATGCGACCGGGCCGGATCGCATCGAGTTCCGCCGCCGCGGCGAGCGCTTCGTGCTCGGTGTCGGCGGCGAGCATCACCTCCGTGACGCCCTGATCGCCGCCGCCGTGGCCGAAGTGCTGGAGGTGCCGGCGGCCGCGGCCGCCCGGGGACTGTCGCGCTACGAGCCGCTCGGCATGCGTGGTGCGATCCGGCGCATCGGCGGACTCACCGTGCTGGCCGACTGCTACAACGCCAACCCGGACTCGTTTCGGGCGGCGATCGACCAGGCCCGGCGTCTGCTCCCCGGCCGCCGCCGCGCCGCTTTCGCCGGCTCCATGCTCGAACTCGGTTCGGAGGAGGCCCGGGCGCACCGGGAGATCGGGGACGAACTGCTCGCGGCGGGGTTCGACGTCATCGCCGCGACCGGACTCTTCCTCGACGCTCCGTTCGACGGCGCAGAGGCCCCCTCGATCATCCGGGAGGAGGATCCCGCCGCGGCCATCGCGGCGTTCGGCGACGCCCTCAGGGGCGATGAGGTCGTGCTCGTAAAGGGCTCGCGCGGCGCGCGGCTGGAGCGGGTCATCGACGAGCTGGAGGCCCGTTTCGGAGGGCGCGCCTGATGCTCTATCACCTCCTGTTCCCGCTCGCGGACCAGCATATCCTGTTCAACGTCTTCCAGTACATTTCGTTCCGCGCCGCTGGAGCGATGGTGACGGCCCTCCTCACCGCGTTCCTCGTGGGCCCGGGCGTCATCTCGCGGCTTCGCCGACACGGAATCGGCCAGGTGGTCCGGGCCGACGGGCCCGCCACGCACCTCAAGAAGGCAGGCACGCCGACGATGGGCGGTCTCATCATCCTCGCGGCCTGTCTCGTTCCCACGCTCCTCTGGGCCCGCCTCGACAACACCTACGTATGGATCGCCTTCGGCGTCACCGCGTGGATGGGCGCGATCGGGTTCATGGACGACTATCTCAAGATCGTGCGTCATCACTCGCGCGGCCTCATCGCGCGGTACAAGCTCATCTGGCAGTTCGTGCTCGGTCTCGCGCTCGGCGGTTTCCTCCTCTGGCAGCCCCCATCGGCCTACGGCGCGACCCAGACCATGCTGCCTTTCTTCAAGGACCTGACCGTCGTTCTGGCGCCCGCCGTCTTCCCCCTCTTCGTGGCGGTCGTGGTGGCGGGGACGGCGAATACCGTGAACCTGACGGACGGGCTCGACGGACTCGCCACGGGGCTGGCGGCCATCGCCGCGCTCACCTTCGGCGCCTTCGCCTACGCGATCGGGCGCGTGGACACTTCGGCCTACCTCGGAGTCCTGTACCTGAACGGAGCCGGCGAGTTGTCCGTCTTCTGCGCCGCGCTGGCGGGGGCGGCGATCGGCTTTCTCTGGTTCAACGCCCACCCCGCGGACGTCATCATGGGCGACACCGGCTCCCTGGCCCTCGGGGGTGCGATCGGCGCCGTGGCCGTCCTCCTCAAGTCGGAGTTCCTCCTCCTCATCGTCGGCGGTGTGTTCGTGCTCGAGGGGCTCTCGGTGATGGCCCAGGTCGGCTGGTTCAAGTTCAGCCGCTGGCGCTGGGGAGAGGGTCGCCGCCTTCTCCGCATGGCTCCGCTGCATCACCACTTCGAGAAGCTGGGCTGGCCCGAGCCGCGCGTCGTCACGCGCTTCTACATCCTCGGGATCATCTTTGCCCTCGTCGGCCTCGCGACGCTCAAGATCCGCTGATGGCGCGCAACGGCCGACCTCCGCTCTTCGCTCCCGGCGACCCCGTCGCCGTCCTCGGTCTCGGCGTGTCGGGCACCGCGGCGGCCCGTCTGATCCATTCTCTGGGAGCGGAGGTCTATGCCAGCGATGCGTTCGAGGGACCCCGGCAACAGGAGGCCGCGGAAGCCCTCTCCGCCGAGGGTATTGAGGCGGAAGTGGGGCGGCACGACATCGACCGCATTCTGGACGCGCGCCTCGTCGTCACCAGCCCCGGGATCGCGCCGAGCGCGGAGATCCGGCGGACCGTCGCCCAGGCCGGTGTTCCCACCGTGGCCGAGATCGAGGTCGCGTACCGGCACCTCACGTCCCGCGTCATCGGCATCACGGGCACGAACGGAAAGACCACGACCACGGCGCTCTGCGGTCATCTCCTGCAGCAGGCCGGGATCGACGCCATGACGGCCGGCAACATCGGACGGCCTCTCTCCGACGTCTCGATGATGAAGCGGCAGCCGGACTGGGTCGTCGTCGAACTGAGTTCGTTCCAGCTCGCCGATCTCCGGGCCTTCCGGCCCACGATCGGAGTCCTGCTCAACCTCGCCGCGGACCACCTCGACTGGTACTCGAGCCTCGAGCGCTACTACGAGGACAAGGCCCGTCTGTTCGCGAACGCGGACGGCGATAGCCGCTGGGTTCTCAACGGGGACGACGCCGGGGTGCTTTCGATGGCGCGCCCCGCCGCGGGACGACGATACCTGGCCTCGAGCGAGGCGCACGAGGAACCCGGGGCCTGGCTCGACGAGGCGGGGAACCTCGTCCAGCGCCTCGAAGCGGGGGCGGTCCCGGAGACGTGGATCGCGGCCGCGGATCTCCCGCTCGTCGGCGCGCACAACGTGATGAACGCGCTCCTGGCCGGGCTGGCCGCGGCGCTCGCCGGGTGCGATGCGGCCTCGATCGGCGCCGCCCTCACCTCCTTTCGGGGACTGTCGCACCGTCTGCAGCGGGTGGGTGAGTTCGACGGCGTGGAGTGGATCAACGATTCCAAGGGGACGAACGTCTCCGCGACCAAGGTCGCCCTCAACGCCTTCCAGAGGCCCCTCGTGGCCCTTCTCGGAGGCCGGCACAAGGGGGAGTCGTATCGATCGCTCATCCCCGCGCTGCGGGAGAACGCGCGGGCCGTGATCGCGTACGGCGAGGCCGCGCCGCAGATCGTGCGGGAACTCGGTGACGCGGCGCCGATCGACGTCGCCGGCAGCGTCCGGCAACTCGTCCGCCGCGCGCGCGAGGCCGCCGAACCCGGCGATGTGGTGCTCTTTTCACCGGCGTGCTCCAGCTACGACATGTTCCCGGACTACCGGGTCCGGGGTAAGGCCTTCGAGCGCTGCGTGCTCGAGTCGTACGGGGCGCTCGAAGCGGAAGGGGGGGAAGGGTGACGGATCACACCCTCGACTGGGAGCTTCCGCGCGTCCAGCGGACCGCGGGATCGCCCGCCTGGGTG
The DNA here is from genome assembly GCF_965216145.1 of Candidatus Palauibacter sp. Classification (GTDB taxonomy): domain Bacteria; phylum Gemmatimonadota; class Gemmatimonadetes; order Palauibacterales; family Palauibacteraceae; genus Palauibacter. The sequence goes on along the minus strand of NZ_OZ244149.1, from coordinate 165,877 downwards.
CGAAACGCACTCCTCGCGATCACGCTCGTCCTCGTCGTGTTCGGGCTCCTGTCCGTCTATTCGGCCAGCGCGTTCGCGGCGCAGCAGAGCGGACGGTCCGGCAACTACGTGCTGCTGAGCCAGCTGGCGCGCGCCGGCGTCGGCGTCGTGGCGCTGATCGTGGCGGCGTTCGTCGACTACCGCGTGTACGAACGGCTGGCCTGGCTCATTCTCGCGGTCGCCGCGGCGCTGCTCCTCGTCCTCATCCTGCCCGGCACGACGGAGATCGCGCCCGTCCGGAACGGGTCGCGCCGCTGGCTGGAGTTGGGGCCGGTGACCTTCCAGCCCTCGGAGCTGGCCAAGGTGGCCGTGGTCATCTGGACGGCGGCGCTCGCCGTGCGCAAGCAGGAGGCGTTCGACCGCTTCCGCGGCGGGGTGCTTCCGTTCCTCCTCATCCTCGGGCCGGTGCTCGTGCTCATCGCCGCGGAACCCCACCTCTCCGCGACGCTCATCACGGGCGGGCTGCTGGCCACGGTGCTGTTCGCGGCGGGGATGCGCATCCGGCACTTCCTGCTCCTCGCGCTGCCGGTCGTCCCCGCCCTGTGGTGGCTGGTGAGCTCCAACAGCTACCAGCTCGCGCGCATCCTCGCGTTTCTCGACCCCGGGAAGGACACCTCCGGCATCGGCTACCAGCTCCAGCAAGCGGAGATCGCGATCGGCTCGGGCGGCGTGACGGGCGCCGGATACGGCGAGAGCACACAGAAGCTCCATTACCTGCCCGAGGCGCAGAACGACTTCATCTACCCCATCATCGCGGAGGAATGGGGGTTCGTGGGCGCCGTCGCGGTCCTCGCGCTTTTCCTCGTCTGGACACACCTCGGCCTCCGGATCGCCCAGTCGGCGCCGGACCTGTTCGGGCGGCTGATCGCGATCGGGCTGACCGCGATCGTGGCGATCGGGGCGTTCGGCCACATCGGGGTCACGCTGGGGCTCCTGCCCACGACGGGGGTCAGCCTGCCCTTCATCAGCGCGGGCGGCACGGGCCTCGTCACGGCGCTCGGGATCACGGGTGTGCTGCTCAACGTGGCTTCGCGGCGGAGGCGCTGACGGTGGCGGCGACGCGCATCCTGCTCGCGGGCGGCGGCACGGGAGGCCATCTGTATCCCGCGCTCAACCTGGCCGACGCGTTCGGGCGGCTGGCGCCGGACCTCGAGTGCGTGTTTCTGGGTGGCCGGAGGGGCCTGGAGGCGCGTGTGCTGCCGGACGCCGGGTACCGGTTCCGGCTCTTGCCGCTGCAGCCGCTGTACCGCCATCGCCCGTGGCGAAACTGGCGTCTGTTCGCCTCCGCCCCGGCCGTCCTGGCGGGAGTCCGGCGGGCGTTTCGTGACTTCGATCCGGCGCTCGTCGTGGGGACGGGAGGTTATGTCGCGGCCCCGGCGCTCGCCGGCGCCCGGCTCCGGCGCGTCCCCTCGGCGATCCAGGAGCAGAACGCGGCCCCCGGGCTCGTGACGCGCCTCTTCGCGCCCGGGGTCGATCAGATCCATCTCGGATATCCGGAGGCCGAGGCCCGGCTGCGCGTGCGGGACCGGAAGCGGCTGCGTGCGCTCGGGAACCCCGTCGCTCCGGGCGGAGGCGGGGGCGCCGCCGTCGGCTTCGATTGGCCTCCGGGCCGGAACCTGCTCGTCTTCGGGGGGAGCCAGGGGGCGCTCGGGCTCAACCGGGCCTTCCTGCGCGATCTCGAATGGGCCGCTCAGCGCTCCGAGGCGTGGCCGGACGGCGTGTCGGTGGTGTGGATCGCGGGTCCGGCGCATGCGGATCGCGTCTCCGCGCGCGTCTCGGCGCTGCCCTTCGCGCACCGGGTGCGTGTCGTCCCCTATATCGACGACCTCGGGCGGCAACTGGACGGCGTGGCCCTGGCGCTGTGCCGGGCGGGCGCGATGTCCCTGGCCGAACTGTGCGCCGTCGGGCGGCCGGCCGTGCTCGTGCCGCTGCCCACCTCGGTCGGCGGCCACCAGCTGACGAACGCGCGGGCGCTGGCGCGCGCGGGCGCTGCCGAGCTTCGCGAGGAGACGGCGCTGGAGCCCGGCGACCTGTGGTCGACGTGCCGCGCGATCCTGGCCGACGACGCCCGTCTCGGCGGCATGTCCGCGGCTGCCGCGAGCCGCGGCCGGCCGGACGCGGCGCTCGCGATCGCGCGCGAGATGCTGAACCTTCTCGACCGGGCCGCGGCATGATCGGGGCGACGGCGGACGCGCGTCGTCCGGCGGGCAGGGCGGACCTCCCGGGGCCCGGGGCCCGCGTGCACCTCATGGGTATCGGGGGCGCCGGCATGCGGGGTCTGGCCGTGCTGCTGCAGGACGCCGGCTACCGCGTCAGCGGCTGCGACCGGGCCCCCGGCGACGCGTTGCGCGATCTCACGTCGCGCGGCATCCGCATCGAAGGCTCGCACGACGCGGCGCACATTGCCGGAACGGAGCTGCTCGTGCGCAGTTCCGCCGTCCCCACCGACCTCGCGGAAGTCGCCTGCGCCGCGGCGGCGGGCGTGCCCGTCATGCGCCGGGCCCGCGCCCTCGGCGCCCTCCTCGGCGACCGCACCGTGGTCGGCGTCGCCGGGACACACGGGAAGACGACGATCACGGCCATGACCGGCCACGCCGCGGCGGCGGCGGGCCTCGACCCGCTGGTCCTCGTTGGAGGCCGCGTCTCCGCCTGGGACGGCTTCGGCCGCCTCGGGGAGGGGCCCGCCATCGTGGAGGCCGACGAGTACGATCGCTCGTTCCTCGAACTCCGTCCGACCGTCGCCGTGGTCAGCTCCCTCGAAGCGGAGCACCTCGACACCTACGGAGACCTCGCCAGCCTCCGCTCGGCCTTCTCCGAGTTCGTCGAGCGCGCGCGCCACGCCGACGGCCTCATCTACTGTCACGACGACGACGGCGCCCGTGCACTGGCCGAGTCCACGGGGTTCGGCTTCGGGTACGGGTTCGGGCCGGGCGCCTGGTGCCGAATCGAGACGGCGGGGCCGCGCGCGTGCCGCCTGAGATGGCCGGACGGCGTCGCGGAGATCCGGCTCCGGGTTCCGGGACGCCACAACCGGCTCAACGCCGCGGCGGCCTTCCTTTCCGTCCTGAGGCTCGGGGGCGATCCCGGCCGGGCGGCGTGCGGGCTGGCGAGCTTCCGGGGCGTCGCCCGCCGGCTCGAACGCATCGCCGACTGGCCGGGTCTGAAGGTGTTCGACGACTACGCGCACCATCCGACGGAGGTCGCGGCGTCCATCGCGGCGCTCAGGGAGGCGCACCCCGATGCCCGTCTCACGGTCGTCTTCCAGCCGCACCTGTTCACGCGAACGCGCGACTTCGCGGGGGCGTTCGCCGACGCCCTCTCCGCGGCGGACGAAGCGCGCGTCCTCCCCGTGTATCCCGCCAGGGAGGCGCCGATCCCGGGCGTCGGCTCCGGATTGATCACCGGCGCGGCCCCCGCGGCCGAGGCGATCGACCGCGAGGCCGCCCTCGAACTCGTCTCGCGGGAGCGCACGGCCGGCGATGGGGAGGCGGTCCTGGTTTTCATGGGCGCCGGCGATGTCACCGACCTCGCGCACGCGGCCATTCGACGACGGACGGGCGATGCGGTGGGAGCGTGATGTCCCGCTGGGGCCACTCGCCCGGTACCGCATCGGCGGGCCCGCCGCGCGGCTCGCCCGGCCCCGATCCATCGGGGAACTCGCCGCGGCTCTGCGGGACGCGGCCGGACGGGAACACCGCGTACTCGGGACCGGCGCCAACGTCCTCATCGGCGACGCGGGGTCCGCGGAGCCCGTCCTCGTCCTCGATGGCGAGTTCGCCTCCCTGCGGGTCGACGACGGCACGATCGAAGCCGGGGCCGCCGCCCGTCTCCCCGCTCTGGCCGGCGCCGCGCGTCGCGCCGGCCGGGACGGCTTCCACTTTCTCGAGGCCGTGCCCGGCACGGTCGGCGGCGGTCTGCGCATGAACGCCGGATCCCGGGAGGACTGGCTCTGGGACCGGGTCCGCTGGGCGGAGGCCGTGACCCCCGAGGGTGAACTCGTGCGGCTGCGCCCCGAGGAAGCGGCGCCCGCCTACCGCCATGTCGAGGTGCCGACCGACTGGGTCTTCGTCCGCGCCCTCTTCACCGCGACCCCCGGTGACGCCGAGGCCATCCGCCATGCGCACCTGACCTTCCGTGAGCGCAAGGTGAGGGATCAGGTGTACGAACTCCCCTCGGTCGGGTCGACGTGGAAGAATCCCGGCCCGCCGCACCCCGCCGCCTGGAGGATCATCGAAGAGGTGGGGATGCGGGGGGTCAGGGTCGGCGGAGCCCAGGTCGCGGAACGCCACGCCAACTTCATCGTGAATCTGGGCGGGGCGCGGGCCGGGGATGTGCTCGCGCTCATGGCCGAGACGCGCCGCCGCGCGCTGACGCGGTTCGCCGTCGCGCTCGAGCCCGAGATCCACCTGTGGGGGTTCGCGCCCGAGGAGCGCGCCCGCGTGGGGGCCGCGTGATTCCTCCCGTGTGGGACCCGGATGATCTCGCCCGTCCGGCGGCCGATGAGGACGGAGAGCGCAGGGCGCCGCGCTCGCGGCGGATGACCCGCCGGGGACGTCGGCAACTCCTCGTCGTCCTCATCGCCGTCGCGACGGGGTTCTCGGTCCCCATCTGGGTCCCGCGCATCCTGGCCACCCTCCCGGCGTTCCGAATTGAAGAGGTCCGGGTCGTCGGGACGAACCACGCGCGGCCCGACCAGGTGAGGATGCTCGCCGCCATCGCCCCCGACGCGTCAGTGTGGGACGACCCCCGAATCTGGGAGTCGCGGGTTCGCGAACACCCGCTGGTCCGCGAGGCGACCGCCCGGCGCAGCGGCTTCCGGGCCCTCGAGATCTCCGTGGTGGAGGAGCGCCCGGTCGCGCTGGTCGCCACGCCCGAGTTGCGTCCCGCGACCCGTGACGGCCGGCTGCTCCCGCTCGATCCATCGTCCGCGGGACTCGATCTCCCGATCATCCCCGGCCCCGTGGAGACAGACGGAGACTTCGTGGCCGATCCCCGCATGCGCGAACTCATCGCCACCCTCGAACGGATGGATCGAACCCGTCGCGACTTCATCTCCCTCGTCTCCGAGGTCGGGCCGGCCGACGAAGGCGGCTACCGATTCCTCCTGCTACCCGGCGCCGGGGCGGATGTCGTGCTGCTGCCGCGGGAGGACCCCCTCGGCGCGCTCGACCGGGTCTCGATCGCGCTCGGTCAGATCGAGGATCGACGCATCGCACGTGCGGACGCGCGCTTCACGGGCCAAGTTGTCATGACACGGGCGGAGGCGAGATGATCCAGGGGGTGGGGAGCATTGTCGGGGTGGACGTGGGATCGACGAAGACCGTCGCGGTCGTCGCCTCCGTGCCTCCCGGCCGCGAATCCACGGACCCGCTCGAGATCCTCGGGCTCGGCGTCACGCGATCGGAGGGCCTGAGCGGGACGTCCGTCACCCATCTGGAGGCCGCCACGCGGGCCGTTCGCGCCGCCGTGGGGCAGGCGGAGGCGGTCGCCGGCCGCGAGGTGGAGGTCGCCTACGTGAGCGTGCCCAACGCCTGCGTGCGGACCGCGCGGTCGAAGGGCGTGCTCCCCATCTCCGGCTCGGAGGTCACCGCCACGGACGTGAAGCGCGTGCAGGAAGTCGGCCGCGCCGTCCCGGTCCCGTCCGGCCACGAGTTGATCCACGCGCTGTGCCGGCAATACGCGGTCGACGGTCGCGATGCCGTACGCAACCCGGTCGGGATGACCGCCGCCCGTATCGAGGCGGACCTCTGCATCGTGACCGCCGAGGTCGCGATCCTGCGCGACCTCTCGAAGATCGTCGACCGGGCGGGATACCGTGCCGACGAACTCGTCATGGGGCCGCTGGCCACGGCGCTGGCGGTGCTCGACGAGCGGGAGCGGGACGCGGGCGTCGCGCTGATCGAGATCGGCGGGGCGACCACGGACGTTCTCGTGTACCGCGACCGCCGGATACTCCACGCGGCCACGCTGCCCTGGGGAGGGTCGACCGTGACTCGGGATATCGCGCGCGGCCTCGGGGTTCACGAGGATGAGGCGGCGCAGCTCAAGGAAATCTTCGGCGCGGCCCGGCGGGACGCGGTCGATGCCAGGGAAATGCTCGACGTGTCGGGGGCGCGCCACGGCGGCGCCCGGCGCGTATCGCGCGAGTTGCTGGCGCACATCATAGAACAGCGGCTGGACGAAATCCTGGGGCTCGTGTACGAGGAACTGGAAGGGAGCGGGACGCTCCACCGCCTCGAGGCGGGGATCGTCCTGAGCGGCGGCACGGTCTCGCTCCCCCACATGGATGACCTGGCCAGGTCGGTGTTCAACCTGCCGGTGCGCATCGGCGTTCCGTCGCAGGGCATCACCGGCATGGTCGAAAGCGTCGCGCGCCCGTCCTACAGCACGGCGGTGGGGCTGGTCCTCTACGGCGCGGCGCGGGTTCCGGTTCGTGGCCTCGCGGGAGCGACACGGGCGTTCGCAAGGGTTGGAGGATGGATCAGAGGATTCTTCTGATGGGAGGGGGAGGACACATGGTGTTCGAATTCGACGACGGGATCCCGCGCAACGCGCGGATGAAGGTGGTGGGCGTGGGTGGCGCCGGCGGCAACGCCGTCAACCGAATGATCGACGAGGAACTCGAGGGTGTCGAGTTCATCGCGATCAACACCGATGCCCAGGCGCTCAACGGGTCCGAGGCCCACCTCAAGGTCCAGATCGGGAAGGCGCTCACGCGCGGTCTCGGAGCCGGGGCGCGACCCGAGATCGGACGGCAGGCGATCGCGGAGAGCGAGGAGGAAACGCGCGCGGCGATCGCCGGGGCGGACCTTGTCTTCGTGACGGCGGGGATGGGTGGAGGCACCGGTACGGGGGCCGCTCCCGCGATTGGCCGCATGGCGCGCGAAATGGGCGCGCTCTGCATCGCGATCGTCTCGCGGCCCTTCCACTTCGAGGGCAAGAAGCGGATGCGGCAGGCCCAGCTTGGCCTCCGGGAACTCCGCCGCGCCGTGGATACGATGATCGTCGTGCCGAACGAGCGCCTGCTCGCCGTGGTCGGCAAGGACACGACGTTCGGCCAGGCGCTGAAGAAGGCGGATGAAGTGCTCCTGCAGGCGACGCGGGGGGTCTCCGACCTCATCTCGGTCACGGGCGAAGTCAACGTCGACTTCGCCGATGTGAGGACCGTGATGTCGAACCGCGGCGCCGCGCTGATGGGGACGGCGACGGTGAGCGGAGAAGAGCGGGCCGTCGAGGCGGCGCAGCAGGCCATTTGCTCCCCTCTGCTCGACAACGTATCCATCAACGGTGCGACGGGCGTCCTCATCAACATCAGCGGCGGCCCCGACATGACGATCGACGAGGTGACGACCATCAACTCGATCGTCCACGAGGCGGCCGGTGAAGAGGGTGAGTTGATCTTCGGCGTCGTGCACGATCCTCAACTCGAGGGTACGCTGCGCGTGACCGTGATCGCGACCGGATTCGGGGAGACGGAGGAGGAGCACGAGGAGCCCCGCGCGGCGGCGACGGTCGCGTCGGCGCCGCCGAACGGCCGGATCGTGATCGGGTCGATGTACAAGGGGCCGCGCCTCTTTGATGACGAGGTGGCGAAGGTCGCGCCCCGGGCCGCCGAGGTGGCCGGGGAAGTGGCGACCGAGGACGTGGCGACCGGGGAAGTAACGACCGAAGAAGTGGCGACCGAGGACGTGGCGACCGAGGACGCCGCGGAAGAGTCGTGGGTCGGCGCCCGCCCCCATTTCGAGGATCTGGAGATCCCGACCTTCATTCGACGGCAGATGGACTAGCGCGGTTGAACACGAGACGTCTCATAGCGGCCGGAACGGCCTTCGCGTGCCTTTCCGCCATGGGGTGGACCGCGCTCCGTTTCCGCGCGGGCCCCGCCGACGAGGTCAGGGTCGTCGAGGTCCCGACGCCCCCCGCCCCGGTCGCGCTCGTACACCGTCTGGCGTGGGGCGAGACACTCGGCGGCGTGTTCGAGAAGTACGGGCTGGATCGCGGCCAGACGCACGGGATCGTCGAGGCCATGGGCGCCTTCGAGAACCCTCGCCGGTTGCGCCCGGGCACCGAAATCCACTTCGTCCGACGGCCCGGTGAGACTCCCGCCCGGATCCGGATCAAGCTCGACCCGGACCGCATGCTCCACATCTGGTCCGAGGGTGAGACCGCGCGGAACTGGGCGGCGCGGCTCGACTCGGTCGCGGTCACCCGCGACACCATCCTCCTCGCGGGACTCATCGAGACGAACCTGTTCGATGCCGAGCTGTCGGGTGACGTGGACCGGCTGGGCGACGGAGAGCGTTTCGAGGTGGCGCACCGGCTCTCGCAGGTCTTCGCCTGGCAGATCGACTTCTGGCGCGACCTGCGGAAGAACGACGCCTACCGGATCCTCATCGCGCGCGAGGTGCGGCCGGATGGTTCCGTGCGCAACGCCACGGTGCTCGCGGCCGACTTCCGCAACGACCGGCGTACCCTCACCGCGGTCGGGTTCCAGCCCGGAGGGCTAAAGGGCGGGCTCGCGGGCGGGCTCGCCGGCGTGGAGTACTACGACGCTTCGGGGGAGGCGATGCGGGGGCAGTTCCTGCTCGCGCCGCTCGACATCGTCCGAGTCACGAGCCGCTTCAACCAGCGACGCTTCCATCCCGTTCTGAGGCGTACGCGACCGCACCTCGGGGTCGACTACGGCGCCCCTAGGGGCACGCCCGTGCGGGCGACGGGAGCCGGCCGCGTGAGCCGCGCGGGCTCGTGGGGCAGCTACGGTACGGCGATCGAGATTCGCCACGCGAACGGCATCCGCACCCGGTACGCGCACCTGAGCGGGATCGCGCGCGGCATCGGGAGCGGGACTCAGGTGGAACAGGGGCAGGTGGTCGGGTACGTGGGCGCCACCGGCCTCGCCACCGGGTCTCACCTGCACTACGAATTCCTCCGCAACGGGGCGCAGGTGAATCCGGCCCGGCTGCAGCTGCCGCGCGCCGAACCCGTGCCGGATGAGCTGCGCGCCCTCTTCGGGACCGTGCGCGACGATGTCCTCTCACGCCTGCGACGGGTTCCGATGCCGCTCTACACCGAGCTGCGCCTTCGCCGCACACAGGATTGACCCCCGGCCTCTGGGTTCTGGTCGCGCTCGGCGCGGTCGCGATCGCCGGCTGGGCCTATGGCACGCGCGAGGAGCGCGTGGCGGGGCGAGGCGGCCCGGCCGCGGTTCGGGCGGTGGCGATCTTCCTGATCCTCGGTGGCCTCGCCCTCCCCGCGCTGCGCGGGACCGGCCTGGGCGCTCCCGAACGAGTCCTGCTGCTCGACCTCTCGCGGAGCATGACGCTTCCCGTCCGGCCGGGCGACCCCTCAGCGCGGACACGGCTGGACTCGGCCCTGGCGGTGCTGTCCTCCTTCGCGCCGGACCGGGTGTACCTGTTCGGCGAGAACCCCGTGCCCGCGCCGCTCGACTCGCTGACCGCGCTCATCGCCGGACACGACGCGAGCCGCCTCGAACCGGCCCTGCAGGCGGCGCGGCTGGGTGGGGCCGACAGCGTCCGGGTGCTCACCGACGGCGACCTCTCCGACCGGGCGGCCGCCATCGAGACGGCGGAAGGCCTCGGCCTCGGGGTGCGCGAGATCCGGGTCGCCACCCCGGCGCCCCGCGTCGGTTTGGCTGCGCTGCGTGCGCCGGAACGGGCCCGGGCCGGCGACACGGTCCGCGTCACGCTGGAGTTTCGGTCGGGCGGAGGCGGGGGTGAGCTGCCCGACAGCGTGAGCCTCCAGCTGGAACGCGAGGGCGAGGTCGTCGCCTCCTCGCGGGCCCCGCGTCCCGCTCCGGGGCGAACCGGCCGCGCCGAACTCGCCTTCGTCCCGCGGGACGAAGGCGGCGGACCGGCCTGGCGGCGCTACGAGGCCGTGCTCGCCGACCCCCCCGATCCCTTCGGCGTCTCCGGCCGGATCGGAGCCTGGATCGAAGTCTCCGAGGCCGCCGCCGGCGCGGTGCTCGTCTCGACCGCCCCCGACTGGGAGGCGCGCTTCCTCGTCCCCGCGCTGGACCGGCTCGTGCTGGGCGGGGCGCGCGGCTACCTGCGGCTCTCGGACGGGCGCTTCCTGGAGATGGGCGCGACGCCCAGGGTCGTCGAGGAATCCGGGGTGCGAGCCGCGGTCCGGGGCTCCCGTCTGCTCGCGGTGCAAGCCGTCCCCGGGGAGATGCCGGCCTGGCTGGCCGGAGCGCTCGCCGCGCACCCGCGGACGCTCTTCTTCGCGGAGGGGGCGGGCGATGTGCCGGGCGTGGGCTCGCGGCTGACCGGGCCGCTGCCCGGCGAGTGGTACGCCGCCGGCCCCGTGCCCGCGAGCCCTTCCTCCGCGCTGCTCGCGGAGGCCGATCTCGACCTCCTGCCGCCGGTGCGCGAACTCTACGCCGTCGAACCGCCGGGCCGCTGGTCCGTGCTCAACGCGAACCGGAACCGCCGCGGCGAGGGGCGGCCTCTGCTCACGGCGGGAGAAGACGGCGCGCGCCGGTGGGCGCTCTCGGCGGCCTCGGACTGGTGGCGCTGGTCGCTGCGCGGCGGCGACCCGAGACGCGTCTACGAGGGCGTGTTCAGCGGGATCGTCGGGTGGCTGGTCGAAGACGCCACGCCGCGTCTCGCTTCACTCATCCGGCCGCCGGCGGTCGGGCGGCCGCCGGTGTGGCGCATCCGCCCCGGCTCCACCGACCTGTCGATCCGCCTTCTCGACGGGGAGGGCGCGGAAGTGTGGAGCGAGTCCGCCGCCGATCCGCCCCCGGAGGTCATCGGGCCCGCGCTGCCGATGGGGAGCTTCGAAGCCGTGGTGACGGCCACGGGCCCGGATGGTCCCGTCGAACTGCGGCGGCCCATCGACGTCACGGCGGATCCGGCGGAGTTCCTGCCCGGCCCCGCAGCCGAGCCCCTCGCCATCGCGGCGCAGGCGCCGCCGCGGCCGCCGATGGAGGTTCGCCCGCCCAGGCCGGTGTGGCCGTTCCTCTTCGCCGTGCTCCTCCTCTGCGGGGAGTGGGTCTGGCGTCACCGGATCGGACTCCGATGACCCCCGCCGTGCGCCGCCGCAAACGCGGCCTGTGGCGCCGGATCGTCGACTTCGCCCTCACCGATGTGAACACGCTCGTCGACGGGGGGCTGAACGACGCCGCGATCGAAGGTCTCGAGCAGGTGCTGCTCGAAGCGGACTTCGGGGTCGACATGACGCTGGAGCTGGTGGAGGAGCTCGAGAGGGCGGCGAGTCGCGGCGCCATCACCACGGAGGACGATCTGCGCGACGTGCTGCGCGCCCGCCTCACGGAGGTTCTTGCGGCCGCAGATCCGGCGCAGCGCCCGCGGGGCGGGCCGGACTGTGCGGAGGAGAGGAGGGGCCCGGCGTCGTCCTCGTCCTCGGCGTCAACGGCGTGGGGAAGACGACGACCGTCGCGAAACTTGCGGCCCGCCTGCGGGGGGAGGGCCAACGCGTGCTCCTCGCGGCCGCCGACACCTTCCGGGCCGGGGCGCAGGCGCAGCTGCGGACGTGGGCAGAGCGACTGGAGGTTGACTTCGTGGGCGGCCCGCCCGGGGCCGACCCGGCGTCGGTGGCGTTCGACGCCGTGAGGGCGGCGCGGGCGCGGGGCGCGGCGTGGGTCCTCGTCGACACGGCCGGCCGCCTGCACACGCAGGACGACCTGATGCGGGAACTCGGGAAGATCGACCGCGTCCTCGGCCGGCAGGTGGAGGGGGCGCCGCACGAACGGCTCCTCGTCGTCGACGCCACCTCCGGGCAGAACGTGGTGCAGCAGGCCCGGCGGTTCGGCGAGTTCCTCGATCTCACCGGGCTCGTGCTCGCCAAGTTCGACTCCACGGCGCGTGCAGGCACCGTCGTGTCCGTGGTGCGCGACCTCTCCGTGCCCGTCCGCTTCCTCGGGGTGGGAGAATCCCCCGAGGACCTCGAGGCCTTCTCGCCCGGCCGCTACCTGGACAAGATCCTCGTCGCGGACCCGTGATGCCGTGACTCCCGCGCGATCCCTCCTGCGGGGGCCGGTGCAGTACCTGAAGGGCGTGGGCCCAAGGCGGTCGGAGCGGTTCGCGCAACTCGGCGTGCACACCGGGCGCGACCTCCTCTACCACCTGCCGTACCGCTACGAGGACGCGACGACCGTGGACGCGATCGCGGGGCTGCAGGTCGGCCAGGACGCGACCGTCATCGGGCGCGTGGTCTCGAAGGGCGTCATCCCCACCCGCCAGCGCCTGCGGGTGTTCCGGGCGGTGATCCGCGACGACAGCGGGCACATCGAGTTGGCCTGGCCGGGGCGGCCGTGGCTCGACCGCACGATCGACAAGGGCGACCTGCTCCTCGCGGCCGGGCCGGTGCGCTTCTACCACGGCCGGCAGCTCCAGCCGCGCGAGCACACGGTGCTGGCCCGAAGGTCCGACGATGCCGCGGCGTCCGACGATGGCGTGGCGGCCGACGAACGGCCCGCGGCGGGCCGCGTCTTCCCGGTCTACGGGGCCACGAAGGGGCTCACGCACCGGCAGGTTCGAGCGGTCGTCCGGCTCAACCTGTCGCGCCTGCTCGCCGAACTCGGGGATGACGACCCGATCCCGCGCGCCTGGCTGGCGGAGCTGTCGCTCCCGCCCCTCGCCGAGGCGCTGCATACGCTCCACCGCCCGCCCGCCGTGGACCGGGTCACGCCATCGCAGCGCCGCCTCGCCTTCGAGGAACTGTTCTTTCTGCAGCTCCTGCACGCCCGCGCGCGGGCCCGGCTGCGGCACGAGAGCGAGGGAATCGCCTTCGACGCTCCTCCCACGCTGACCCAGGCCCTGCCGCGCGCGCTCCCCTTCGAGCTCACCCGCGCCCAGCGGCGCGTGTGGGCCGACATCGAAGCCGACATGCGCCGGCCCACGCCCATGAACCGCCTCCTCCAGGGCGACGTCGGGAGCGGCAAGACCGTCGTGGCCGCGCTCGCGATGCTCAAGGCGATCGAGGGAGGCCGCCAGGCCGCGATCATGGCGCCGACCGAACTGCTGGCGGAACAGCATCAGCGCACCTTCGTCGACATGCTGGGCCCGCTCGGCGTGGAGCCCGTCCTCCTCACCGGATCCGTCACCGGCAAGGCCCGGCAGGACGCGCTGGAGCGCATCGCGGACGGCCGGGCCCGCTTCGTCGTCGGCACCCACGCCCTCATCCAGGACGCCGTCGAGTTCGCGTCTCCCGGCCTCGTCGTCATCGACGAACAGCACCGTTTCGGCGTCGAGCAGCGCCGCCGCCTGCGCGAGAGCGGTCAGGCCTCCGACGCGCTCGTCATGTCGGCCACGCCGATCCCGCGCAGCCTCGCCCTCGTACTCTACGGCGACCTCGACCTCTCCGTCATCGACGAACTCCCACCGGGCCGCCGCACGATCAGGACCGCCGTCCGCGGCCCCGGGAGCCGGGAGGCCGCGTTCGACTTCGTGGGAGACCAGATGGCCGCGGGCCGCCAGGCGTACGTCGTCTACCCGCTCGTCGAGGAGTCGGAGACCCTCGAGGCACGCGCCGCGACCGTGATGTTCGAGAGTCTCCAGACCCGCTTCGCGGACTTCAACGTGCGGCTGCTGCACGGCCGGCTCTCCTCCGGCGAGAAGGAAGAGGCGATGCGCGGCTTCCTCGCCGGCGAAACGCAGTTGCTCGTCGCGACGACGGTCATCGAGGTGGGGATCGACGTGCCCAACGCGACCGTGATGCTCGTCGAGGACGCCGAGCGCTTCGGCCTCGCGCAGCTGCACCAGCTCCGGGGGCGCGTCGGCCGCGGCGCGGAGCAGTCGTACTGCATCGTGTTTCACGCCGCGGCGGAGCCGTCCGAGCGCCTGCGCGCCTTCGAGAAGACGTCGGACGGCTTCAAGCTCGCGGAGGACGATCTGCGGATCCGCGGGCAGGGCGACCTGTTCGGCAAGGAGCAGCACGGCACCCCGCTGCTCAGGTTCGCCCAGCTGGACCGCGACCACGATCTGCTCGAGGACGCCCGGCGGCGGGCCCGCGCCATCGTCGCCGACGACCCCGGGCTCACGAAGCCCGCCCACCGCGCGCTCAGGCACGCACTCGACGCCCGCTACGCCCAGCGCGAGGCGCTCTATCACGTGGGCTAGGAAGAGGCCGAACTCGTGGCCAGGCTGGAAGCCGCCATGTGCACAGGCTTCGTCACGGGCTTCCCCGACCCGTCCGGGAGCCTGAGGCCCGCGAAGTCGTGGTCCGGATCCCGGCGAGGGAGATTGCTCCGTCCGGGGGAGGGGACGCAACTTGTCGCCGGCTCGAACCCCATCCCTCGATCATCCCTCAACGGAATCATTCATGGGAGAATACTCCAGCGCCATTCGCGGGTTGCCCGCGCGGGTCGGCCACGAGGTACGGCTCCGCGGGTGGGTCCGGCGTTTCCGCTCCAGCGGCAAGATCTCCTTTCTCGTGCTGAGGGACGGGACGGGCGAGGTCCAGTGCGTGTTCGTGAAGAACGAGGTTTCGCCCGAGGCGTGGGAGCGGCTGGCCGAGGCCGGACACGAGGCCTGCGTCGCCGTCACCGGCACCGTGCGCGCCGACGACCGGTCGCCGTCCGGCGTCGAACTCACCGCCTCCGACATCGAGGTGCTCGGGCCGTCGGAGGATTTTCCGATCCAGCCCAAGGAGCACGGGGTCGAATTCCTGCTCGAGAACCGCCACCTGTGGCTGCGCAGCCCCCGGCAGATCGCGATCATGCGGGTCCGCGACGAGGTGATCCGCGCCATCCACGCCTTCCTGCATCACGAGGGCTTCGTGCACGTCGACACGCCGATCCTCACCGGGGCGATCGGCGAGTCCGCGGGGACCCTGTTCGAGACCGAGTACTTCGACCTCGGCACGGCCTACCTCGCGCAGACCGGACAGCTCTACGTCGAGGCGGCGGCCGCGGCGCTGGGCAAGGTGTACTGCTTCGGACCCACCTTCCGCGCGGAGAAATCGAAGACGCGCCGGCACCTGACCGAGTTCTGGATGGTGGAGCCCGAGGCCGCGTGGCTCGACTCCGAGGGCAACATGGCGCTCCAGGAGCGGTTCATCTGCTGGATCGTGATGCGCGTCCTCTACAACCAGCGCGAGCAACTCGAGATTCTGGGCCGCGACATCTCGAAGCTCGAGGCGATCGCCCCGCCCTTCGACCGCATCAGCTACACCGACGCCGTCGCGTGGCTGCAGGCGCGCGGCAGCGATATCGAGTGGGGGGCGGATCTGGGGGCGACGGACGAGACCCGGCTGGTGGAGGGCCGCGAGAAGCCGCTCTTCGTGTTCGACTATCCGAAGGGCGTGAAGGCCTTCTATATGAAGGAGAACCCGGAGGATCCCCGCACCGTGAAGTGCAATGACCTGCTGGCCCCTGAGGGGTACGGCGAGGTCATCGGCGGAAGCCAGCGCGAGGACGACCACGACAGGCTTCTCGCGCGGATCCGGGAGGAGAAGCTCCCGGAGGCGTCCTACGACTGGTATCTGGATCTCCGGAAATACGGGACCTTCACGCACAGCGGGTTCGGGCTCGGGATCGAGCGCACCGTGACCTGGATGTGCGGGATCGATCACCTGCGTGAGACGATCGCCTTTCCCCGAATGATGACCCGTATCACCCCATGACCCGAATCACCGAATCGTCTGCTGCAGAGGAGGACGTATGACGCGGAAACAGCTTCTGGTGGCGACCCTGGCGCTCGGACCGGCGCTGGCGCTCGGCGGTGCCGTGGCGCTCCCAACACCGCTCGCGGCGCAGGAACACGACGAGATGGCCGAGATGATGCACTCCGTCGAATACCTCGGCGGGCGGCCCAACTCGCCGTTCTCCGAGGCCGTGCGGGTCGGGAACGTGCTCTACCTCTCCGGGAAGCTCGGCACCATGCCGGGGGAGGGACTGGTCGAGGGCGGCATCGTCCCCGAGACGGAGCAGACGCTGCGGAACATCGCCGACGCGCTCGAGCGCTACGGCTCGTCGATGGACGAGGTCGTCAAGTGCACCGTCTTTCTGGCCGACATCGCCGACTTCCGGGACATGAGCAGCACGTACATGGGCTTCTTCCCGAACCACCGGCCGGCGCGCAGCGCGGTCGCGGTGGGCGCCCTCGTGCTGGACGCGCGCGTCGAGATCGAGTGCATCGCGACCGTCGGCCTCCCGGGCAGCCCCTAGCCGCCCGGCGCGTCGCTTCGTGATCCGGCTCACCTGGCTCGGCTTCGTCGTCGGGGCGCTCGTGTTCGCGGTGCTCGGGATGTGGATGAACACGCAGATTGGCGCCCCGATGTTCTCGAACCCCGGTCCCGTCGGCATCCTCGCTCTCATCGGAGGCACGACGTCGGGCCTCGTGAGCCCGCTCCTCTTCCAGCGCGCCGGAGCCCGCAGCGCCCGCCATCGTCGGCGCGGGGAACGCGACCCGGAAGGCTAGCGGCCAAGCCGGAGACGTTCCCGCGGGAACGGCGGATCGCCTGGGGCCTGTATCCCGGCAACAAATCGTCTAAAGTATTACAGGACTGCATGATCTGCGTTTCTTGCCGGCAGGCCATGACTGACTTCAACGTGCTGAGACAACGGGAAAACCGAATCGAATGGCGGGAACCCGAGCGTCCCCCCAGCGTGGCCGCCGCCAGGACGATTATCTCCAGATGCCTCACGGCTACAGGCCCGCCCAGTTCCAGCCGTCACCATTCTCCATCCCAGTTGAGAAAACGGCCGCCCGAGACAGTGTCCCTACCTCCGCCAGTCGGATGCGCGCGACACGCCTCGGCTAACGGTCACCTCGATCCCTTCGAGGTCAACGCGGAGCGCCGCCAGAGCGGGCTGTTCGCCGCCAGCTAATGCCTCCGCGTCGGGTGGGTCACGCAGGAATCCTTGTATCCGGGCCCGTGGACACGTCGCGCAGGATCGCCAGGGCCGGTCCCGTGTCACTTTCGACGCTGACTTGCCGTCCCGGCCCGGCTAGGACGATGCGGGCCAAGCGGCCGTCCCAGGAGGGATCGGCCGGGATTGCGAACACCGAAAGCGCGGCGTCCGGCGCCGTCGGCTGTTTCGGCCATGTGGAAGTCCAGCGCGAAGAGCTCGGAGCCGTCCGCGGCCTCTCCGTTTACGCTCCAGTCCCCGGCGCTGTCCGGAAGCGACGGCAGTCCGTCGAAAAGGAAGGTAGGATCCAGCGTCAGCGCGCCGTCGGCATCCGCGCTACCCCACAGCAACAAACATCTGCCCCGCCACAACGGTCGCCGCCGTCTGGGCTCCGACGCCACTCTTGCGGCGCCACCGCAGGGCGTTCGAGAAGTGATAGGGACCGACCCACGCCGGATGGCAAAATGGCAAGTCGCAGGTCGCGAAGATCACAGCAGGCAATCGTCTAAAGTCATACAGGACTGCACGATCGGCCATTCCTGCTGTGAGCTCACATCTGCTTTGGCTGTACCGAAACAGCGGGAAATCCGTACCGATTGGCGGGAAAGCCGCGGGGGGTCACGCTTACCGTATCAGACCACACTGTCGACACGGGAGATTGCTGATCTGTTAGAGAAGGGCGATTTCGATGCTTCGGCGGAAGATCACTGCGCTCGCGGTGCGACACACGTCGTTTGGCCTTTACTGGGAGCGCAAGATTGGTGAGGTCGGGTCAATAGGTGTGTAAACGTCATCAGGCGGCGATCCTCTCCTGACCCTCGGGGACGGGCTTTCCGTCCTCGAACCTTCTTCCCTCGTACACGTCCCGCAGCAGCTCGGGAGCGTTGAGCTTCCTGAACCTCTTCTCGGCCACTATCAGCAGCCGCCAGATGAGCGCCGTGGCCCGCTCGACGCGCTTGAACCGCTTCGCCGCGGTCGTGCGGAGCCGGACCGAGGCGAACGGACTCTCCACCACGTTGGTCGTCCGCAGGTGCCGCCAGTGCTTCTCGGGGAAGCCGTAGAAGGCCGTCATGCGCTCCCAGTCGTCCTCCAGCACCGACACGGCGTCGGGCTGAGTGGCCCCATAGCGGGTCCTGAACGCCTTGCGCGCCTCCTTCGCCGCCGCCCGCGAGGGCGCGTACGCTGCCGCGCGCAGCATCTCCCTCGCCACGGCCTGCTCTCTCTTGGGCAGCCGGTCCAGCACGTTGGCCGTCTTGTGGTTCCAGCACCGCTGCTCGGCCGCCTCCGGCCACACCGCCCGCGCCGCGCCCCAGATCCCCAGGTTCCCGTCGGCGACCAGAAGCTTCGGCGTCCCGAGCCCCCGAGCCTTCAGATCCCTCAGCACCGCCGCCCACGACTCCGTCGACTCCCGGTAGCCGGGCGTGACCGCCAGCACCTCCTTCGTCCCGTCGCTCATGGCGCCGATGACGACCAGCAGGGCCGCCTTGTCCTTCTCGAGACCCGCCTTCACGTAGATCCCGTCCGCCCACGCGTACACGAGCTCACGGCCTTCCAGCGGCCGGCGGCTCCACGCCTCGTGCTCCACCGTCCACTTCGCCCTGAGCCGCCCCACCGAGGACTTCGACAGCGGCGCCCCGTCGCCCAACAGCCCCCTCAAGGCCAGCTCGAAGTCGCCCTCGGCCAGCCCGTGCAGGTACAGCTCCGGGATCAACTCCCCCACCTCCCTGGTCCGGCGCTGGAACAGCGGCAGCACCCGGCTCTCAAACCGTTCCTCCAGACCCCGCACCCGGGGCCGCCTCACCTCGATCGTCCCCGAACTCATCGCCAGACGGCGCGGCTTGCCGTATCCGTTGCGGTAGCCCGGAGGCGCGTCCACCGCCGCCCGCCGCTCCGACTTCATCCGGCCCAGGAGTTCCGTGACCTCCTCCTCCAGCGCCTGCTGGATCATGTCCCGCGCCTGCTCCCGCACCCACGCCTCCAGCGTCTCCCACGCTGGCCCGGCGAACCTCTCCCGCGTATCGTTGCCCATGAGGCGACGTCCTTTCTCCGGGCCTCACCCCGGATCGCTGGTAAACGGTCAGCTGAAAGGTACGTCGCCTCGCTTTTACACACCTTTTGGTCCTACCTCCAGATTGGTTGGCTGTTGAGAGACAGTGAGAGGAGGGCACTTCCGGCGCGAGTAGCGAAGGCCGATTTGGAATTGCGGCAGAAGCCATGATGGAGCTTTGTATTGTCTAAGAGAATGAAGTGTGTGCAGAAGTTGTACACGCTTCTTTGTAGTCTCCTAACGACCGATCCACTTGTACACCCGGCGGCAGCTCACCGCCCCAGCGCCCGCGCCCGGCCCACCTCCACGGGGGGGCTCGCCTTTCCTCGCGTACACGGCGTACAAGCAGGGCTGGGCCCGCAGGCGTCAGCCTCGCATTCCGGTGCATTGTTCACCTGGAGCCTCCGGTGACTGGTTGGTGAGTAGCTCTCATTCACCTCCCAGCCTGCTCGCCGGAACTCATCTCAAGTGGGTGTTCCAGCACCGCGCGTCCCTAATCGCGTAGGATGGGACGCACTTCCACAGTCTGGACCCCCAACACGTCCGTGACGACCCCGGCAACATGCGTTTCGCCGACCCACATGACCTGAAAACGGCTCGGCACCTCGACACTATCTGCGAAAACGCCATCAGGCGTGAAGACTCTCCAGTGGCGAGGTTGCTCCGTGTACGGCTCCGGGAACCGCTCAACCCAAACGAGGCCACTGGCTGTCATGAGAGCCTTGGAGTACGCAGGAAAATGGGAAGGGTACGGGTATTCTGTCCAAAAGGACCGAGTCCTGCGGGTGTCTCGCCCGAGGCGTTCGGTCCTTTCGACCCTATTCTGTATGTGTGCGTCGATATGCGCGCGAGAAATGGCGATCCGGTCTTCCCCCAGCGCTAACGTATCAAGTACGTTGCCATCCATGTCGAAGCGTACCAATGATGATCGTTCGCCGGTCCCCACGACGAAACCCTGTGGTGAAGATGCGAAGACTACGTCCAAGCCCCATGTCCGGGCATAATCGCTATAGGCAGCACCACTCGGGTTCGCTTCACGATATCGCTCCTGCCCGAGGACCGTTCCCAGCACCTGTCGGAGGGACCCGTCCGGCTCAAAAAGAGCTATGTCATGAGTGGCACGCCACGGGGCGTCCATGGGTATAGCATGACCGAGACTCAGCGCGGGATCGTTGTTGCGGGTGATCCCAACCAATGTACCGGCACCAGCACACTGAATCGCCGTCAACCTCAAGTCGGCCCCCGTCACGCGGAATGTCCGTATGTGCTCTAGGTTCCGAGTGAACAGGGACACGCGGTCATGGCCGCTGTCCGAGGCATATATGGTATCTTCGCCACAGTCATCGATCCAACTCAGAAATCGAAACTCGCCTGGACCATCACCCCTGCGTCCGGCAGTGGCAGTCAGTTGGCCGGTCGTATCGAACGCAACGATTCTTCGTAGACGTGAGTCCGCTACGTAGATCCGATCATCGCGGACGAGGACGCCATTGACGGTCCCGAAGAAGCCCAAGGAGTCTTGCCCGACAGTCAAGTCCGGCGGACCCAACCTCCACTGAGCTGTCGCCGGGGACGCGGTGAGGAACATGATCCCCAAAGCGACCCCGGCGACAGCGGCGTTCGAGAAGCGGTCTTCTCTGTAGTTGAGGGTTTTAAGCATAGGGCTACTACTGTACGCCACAACCCTCGCTGGCAGTGTCGCAAGCTCCTTCCCTTACGTACGGCTGTGAGGGGAGGTACGGATTGAAGAGTACGCAGGTCATGTCTTCGTCGTCGACATCTTGGCAGGTCCCCATCAATCCGGTGGAGCAGGGGTGCGAAGCCGCCTCGATGTCAGGAACAGACAGGTCCGCAGCGACGGGTGCGGGCGTCGTGAACTCACCGGGAACCGGGGACGCTGCGGTGACGCCCAACAACAAGAAGCATGCCACCGTGAAGGTGAGGGCGGTCCGGATAGCGGTCTTCATCATGATGTTCCTCCATTGAAATGGGTCTCTAGCAGGCCGTGGCAAAAGCGCGCTGCGGGCCACGGAATATGACCTCGGCAAAGTGTCGGCGGACTGTTGCGCCGACGCGGCCGGGGCGTCGTCGGAGTGATATCCGGGCCTCGACGGGTCCCGGGTGGCCGAAAACGCGCGATTTCGGCCGGAAAAGGGCCGAAAAAGCGACCCGGAGGCCTCCCGTTTGAAGCGTGGACGCACGTCTGCCCTGAAGACTCCTCGGCGTGCCGTAGCCGTACCGGTGCCGCATCAGGAGCCCGAGGTTGAACCCGGCCGCGTGCACCAGCATCCGCTTGCGGATGTTCTCGTGCCCGCGCAGGTGCGTCCGGCGCATGCCGCCGGTGGTGAGCATGTGGGCGAAGGCGCGCTCCAGCTTCTCGCCCCGCGCCCTCAGCAGGCCCTTGCCACGAGCGCCTCGGATCCGGCGCCGGTTGGCGTAGGTGGGCTTCTGCGCGGCCCGGTCCCGCTTCCAGCTCCGACGACCCCGGTTCGGCTCGCTCACGTAGCTCCGCACTCCGAGCCCCGCCAGGCGCTTCATCGTCGCGTTCGAGTGGTAGCCCTTGTCGCACACCAGCTCCCGAACCTCCGCCCCCACCCGCTCCAGCTGCCCGCGCGCCTCCCCCAGCGTCTTCGGCAGCGAGGCGCAGTCGCCACCCGTCGTCGGCTGCACCGTCAGCCCGCACACCGCCCCCGAGCTCATGTCCACCGCATGCTCCAGCTTATGGCCCATGCGCGTCCGCCCGTCCTTCATCTTCGTGATCCGCGCGTCCGGGTCGTGCGGGTGCTCCCAGTCCTCGTTGCTCCCCTTCCTCGGCCGCTTCCGGTCCAGCTTCGCCAGGTCCGCCCTCGTCGGCGTCTCGATCCCCGACGCCTCCGCCAGACCCTCCAGGAACAGCTGGTATCCCTCCCCCGTGTCCCGCCGCACGATCGACCGCATCGCCGCGTTCCCCTCCAGCGTCGTCGAGTCGATCCCCAGCGTCTTGCCGCTCAACAGCCCGCTCTCCTCCAGGAGCTCCAGCACCCGGGCGAACACTGCCTCGTGCGCCTCCGCCGACAGGCGCCGCCGCGTCCGCGACACCGTCGAGTGGTCCGGCGGGTTCTCGTCCAGCTCGTAGCCAAGGAACTCCCGCAGCGACAGAGACTCCGCGCACCGCCACGCGATCCCCCGCTCAGATCCGATCCCCTCCAGATACCCCACCACAAGCATCCGGAAGTACACCCCCGGCGCCACGCTCGGACGGCCCAGCCGCTCCGCGTAGTACGCCGCGCACGTCTCCTCGCACAACCCGTCGAAGCCCGCCTCCGCCAGCATCCCGTCCAGCGCCCGGTAGAACGGGTGCCCCGGAGCCCGGATCCCCGCCGCAGCCACGAACAGCGCCTTCTGCCGCCCGCCCCTCCGCCGCCCCATCGCCATCGCCCACCTCCGACTGACTGGCCACTCCTGTCCCGGCCACAATCTAACCATCAATGCCGGCGCGGAACATCCCGACTTTTACCACGGACTGCTAGGTAGGGCCGTGCTCGCGCCGGTTCGCGCGGGACGGGTACTTGAGGAGGCTGGACGATCGTTGGACCGGGCTCGAATGTCAACCCCCACGACGTCCCAACGCCAAGTGGTCTTACCCAACGGCCACGAGTCCACCCGTCTTCTTCACTTCGATTTGACGCTCCCGGTACTCCGGGTCGAAGCGCTCCAGCGCCAGGATCTGTTCCTCGGTCAACTCAAGTCGCTCTGCCGGACCGTCTTCTCCAGCCGCAGGAGCCGCTCGTGACGCCTCCTCAGCCCGCCCTCGGATCCATACCCCTCGTACGCCTCCGGAGCTCACCTGAACACCCCTCAGCATGAGCTCGTCGGCCACCCGCTGCGCTCCGTGCGTCGGGTGCGCGAGCGCGTGGGCCAGGATCGCCGCCTCCACCTCCGAGGCGACACGGTTCGGGTGAGGACCCCGAGCCCCCGGCATGCGGTCCAGCAGCCCCTCGGCCCCGTACATCTGGAAGTTCCTTCGGATCTCGTAGAACTGCTGCCGGCTGTAGCCCGCGATCCGGCACGCCTTCGAGACGTTGCCCAGCTCCTGGGCGAGTTCTAGCAATGACAGCTTCCGCCGAGCTATCTTCTCGGCCTGGACGGTGGTCATTCTTCTCTCCTCCGTGGTTGTTGAGTCGTTTAGAGCACTTCTCGACTAACAGTTCATGATCCCGGTGGGCTCACCCCGCCGGACTGAAACAGTTTTGCCGCGATGGTAGCCGCGCGGTGGAGCAGGCTGGACGGGGACGGAGGATGGGGGCCATATGGGAGGGGGCAGAGGTCGTCATTGGTAATGGTGCCCAAGAGCCCGATAACTAACATGACCCACGGCGCTTCGAGGAAGCCCGCAGTGTTGAGGCGGCCGGCGAGGCCGTCATCACGGACAGAAAAATCAGGAACGCAAGCGCCCGCCCCGCTCCATGGACCTCGACTCAGGGAGGATGGAATGGATGTGGTGATCGAACGGTGCGCGGGCCTCGACGTGCACAAGAAGACGGTGACGGCCTGCGTGCGGACGCCGTCACGGGGCGGTGGGGAGCGGGGGCGAAGGGTGCGGACCTTCACGACCACGAATCCGGGACTGGAAGGGCTGAGGGAGTGGCTGGTCTCGTGCGGAGTGACGCATGTCGCCATGGAGTCGACGGGGGTGTACTGGCGTCCGGTCTGGGCGGTGCTCGAGGGAGACTTCGATCTGCTGTTGGTCAATGCTCGGCACGTCAAGCACGTGCCGGGACGCAAGACGGACGTCAAGGATTCGGAGTGGATCGCCCAGTTGCTCGAGTGCGGGTTGCTGAAGGGCAGCTTCGTGCCGCCGCCCGCGATCCGCGATCTGCGCGACCTGACCCGGCTTCGGAAGTCGTTGATCCGTGACAGGAGCAGACAGGTCAACCGGGTGGCGAAGGTTCTGGAACTGGCCAACATCAAACCTGGCTCGGTCGTCTCGGACATCATGGGCAAGACCGGCCGGGCGGTCCTGGACGCCATGATCGAGGGTGAGGAAGACCCGTGGGTGTTGGCCGGGCTGGCCCGCGGCACACTCCGCTGCAAGCGGGACAAGCTCGCCGAAGTGATATCCGGGCTGATCCGGGACCACCACAGGTTCCTGCTTCAGCGGCACCTCAGACTGATCGACGAGTTGTCGGGACAGATCGAGGAACTGGATGACCGCATCGAGGGGGTGACCCGCCCTCTCAACGCGGCCCTCCTGCTGCTCGAGAGCGTGCCGGGCGTCGGGCGCCGGTCGGCCGAAGCGATCCTGGCCGAGATCGGTGACGACATGTCGAAGTTCCCCACGCCGGGGGACTTCGCCTCGTGGGCCCGGGTGTGCCCCGGCAACCATGAGAGCGCGGGCAAGCGAAAGTCTGCGAGGACGGGTAAGGGGAACGCGTGGCTGCGGGACGCCTTGTCACAGGTCGCCTGGGCTGCGGCCCGGGTCCGTGGCAGCTACTATCGCGGCCTGTACTTCCGCCACAAGGCACGGGGGGGTCCCAAACGGGCCATCGTCGTCGTGCAGCACGCGCTGCTGGTCGCCATCTGGCACATGCTGTCACGCGGTACCCTCCATGAGGATCTCGGGCAGGATCACTTCCGGGCCCATGACAGGGACCGCACCAAGCGCCACCTGCTCCAGCGCCTGCGGAAGATCGGTGTCGAAGTGAAAGTCATCGAGTCCGCCGCCTGACCCCCGCTACCCCAACCCCGGTGTTTCACAGAAAAAAACCTCGGCGGAGGCCGGGTGGCCACCGTCCCCCTTTTGAGGGGCAGCTGTCAGGTGATTACCGTATCAGAACACGCGGGGTCGAAATCGTTCACCGTTGCACCTTACCATCGCCGAGCGGGAGGAGATCTCGCGCGGCTTGAAGGCGGGGGATTCGTACCGGGCGATCGCCGGGCGTCTGGGCAGGGCGCCCTCGACGATCGCGCGCGAGGTCGCCGCCAACGGCTCGATAGAACGATACAGGGCGTGAAGGGCGGAAGAGCGGGCGGCCGGGAAGGCTCGGCGCCCGAAGGTGGCGAAGCTCGCCGGGCACCCCCGGTTGCGGCGGAAGGTGGAGCGCCTGCTCGCCGAGCGCTGGTCTCTGCAGCAGATTGCCCATCGTCTTCGGCTCGACCACCCCTCGGATCCTCAGATGCGCGTGTCTCACGAGACGATCTATCAGTCGCTGTACGTGCAGACGCGGGGCGCGCTCAGAAAGGAGCTCACGGCGTACCTGCGCACGGGCCGGACGCGACGGCGGTCACCGAGGCACAGACCCGGAGAGGGGCGCCTGAAGGACATGGTTCCCATCTCCGAGCGGCCCGCCGAGGCCGCGGACCGAGCCGTACCGGGCCACTGGGAAGGAGACCTGATCCTGGGCAAGCTGGGACGCTCGGCCATCGGGGTCCTCGTCGAGCGCCGCAGCCGCTACGCGCTCCTCCTCCACCTTCCGGGCGGGCGGACGGCCCCACACGTGCGGCGCGCGCTGGTCGAGCGGATGACCACGCTGCCCGACCAGCTCAGGCGCTCGCTCACCTGGGACCAGGGCAAGGAAATGGCCGAGCACGTCCGCTTCAGCATCGAGAGCGGCGTGTCGGTCTACTTCTGCGATCCGAGGTGCCCCTGGCAACGCGGGACCAGCGAAAACACCAACGGTCTCCTCCGCCAATACTTCCCCAAGGGCACCGATCTCTCCGCCCACTCGCAGGCCGACCTCGATGCCGTCGCACGGCAGCTCAATGGCCACCCTCGACAAACCATCGACTGGATGAAACCATGCGAAGTCTTCGCCGAGACCGTTGCGTCGACCACTTGAGACCGCCGTCGGCGGAAGCCGGGTGGCCACCGTCCCCCTTTTCGGGGGCAGTTGTCAGGTGATTACCGTATCAGAACACGCAGGGGATGCTCTTTCGCACGCGTGACCTCCTGGTGCGCCAGCGCACGCAGACGATCAACGCGCTTCGGGGCCACCTGGCCGAGTACGGCGTTGTGGCTCCGCAGGGCAGGGTCCGGATCCGGCAGCTGGTCGGGGAGATCGAGGCCGGGGACTGTGGCCTGCCGGGGGCGGTTGTCGAGCTGGGCTGGTTGCTGCTCCGGCAGATCGATGGGCTCGATGAGAAGATCGACGGACTCGGTCGCGAGCTCCGGAAGAGCGCGGGGGCCGACGAGGAGACGGCACGTCTGATGACGATCCCTGGAATCGGACCGAGCACCGCGCTGGCCATCCAAGCCTTCGCACCGCCGATGGAGAGCTTCCGACGCGGGCGCGACTTTTCGGCCTGGCTCGGCCTCGTGCCGCGGCAACACACGACCGGGGGGAAGCCGAGGCTGGGCAGGATATCGAAGATGGGTCAGCGCGACCTAACTAAGGCGACTCTTGATCACGGGAGCCATGGCGGTTTTCCACCACGAGAGTCGACGCGTCGAGGCATCGGACCCATTGCTGGCCAGGATGTTGGTACGCAAGCCCAAGATGCTGGTAGCGGTGGCGTTGGCCAACACGACGGCACGGGTCGTCTGGGCGCTGACCACGAGGAAGGAGATCTACCGGGCTCGCGCCGCCGCCTGACCGGGCAGCGAAAGGAGAGAAGCAGTGGGGAAATGATGTGGGCAGGACGAACGAACGGGTAAGGGCACGGTCAATGAGACGGGATCGGGAAAACCAGGGTATGTCCGAAGGCTCTCAAGCCTGCGAGGCTGATTTGGACCCGTTCCGCGGATCTCCATACGGGCCAGCAGCCTCAGACACGACAGGCTGCACCAACAGGCCGGATAGACGACAGCACCTGACCACAGGCACCGAGCCGTTCAAAGAAAAGCTTGCGTTATCGGGGGCGTCCATAGACGGACATACGACAGTACCTGGCCAACTGCCACCAACTCGGTTCCGAATCTGCGCTTGCTCACCTGGGGGCGTCCACATACAGCCTACCCCTGTTGAACACTACGGCCTGGCAAGTGAGGGCTGCGCCCCCCTTTGACCCCCGGGGTTTCCGCGCCGATGTCGGCACGGCGTAGGGAAGAGCCATCTCTAGAACCGGCTGCCCGTTCGTGCCGATGGCCTACCGGCGTCAGTCGGAGAACCGGGCGATGGCCCATCGCGCCGAACCCGTCGCCCGCGATGTCTTGCGGGCTTCGGCGCGGAACCTGGCGGGGGTCGAGGGGCAAAGCCCCTCGCCAGCCCCTTTGTATGTCAACGGCGCGCGAAAAAGTGACACATGCGGCGGGTGAAAATGTGACACCCGGCCGGAGGGGACGAGCCTCAGGGTGACGTCTCGGCCTCCGTGGTCGAGGGGTTGTTGCGGAGGGTGTTGAAGACATCGGCGTGCTGCCTCATGCGGTAGCTGTTACCGCGGATGTTGACGATGTGGCAGTGGTGGAGCAGCCGGTCGATCAGTGCGGTGGCCATGACCTCGTCGCCGAAGATGCGGCCCCACTCCTCGAAGCTCTGGTTGGAGGTGAGGATGGTGGAGCCGACATCGTAGCGCCGGTTGACGAGCTGGAAGAAGAGCGTGGCTCCGGTGCGCGTGATGGGGACGTAGCCGATCTCGTCGACGATCAACAGCGCCGGGTGGGTGAGGACCTTGAGCCGGTGCTGGAGGCGTCCGGCGGCCTGTGCCTCCTCGAGGGAGGTGATGAGGTCGGCCAGGGCGCCGTAGTAGATGCGCCTTCCGCGCTCGGCGGTGGCGACGGCGAGCGAGATGGCCAGATGGGTCTTCCCGACGCCCGGGGGGCCGAGGAAGACCACGTTCTCCTTGCGGTCGAGGAAGGAGAGTTCGTGCAGGGAGTCGATCTGCTCGCGCTTGATCGAGGGCTGGAAGCTGAAGTCGAAGTCGGCCAGGGTCTTCACGGCGGGCAGCCGGGAGGCGCGCATGGCGGCCTGGAGCCTGCGGTTGTTGCGCAGCGCGATCTGGGCTCCGAGGAGCTTCTCGATCGCCTCGGCGGCGGTGAAGCGGCCCCCGTCCACGCCGGAGAGGATGGGGTCGAGCGCCTCGAGTGCGCCGGGCAGCTTGAGGTCGGCGAGTTGGGCGCGGATCCGGTCGCGGCGGCCGGGCCGTCGTGCGGGCGTCACGAGGCCCCCTGGACGATCCGGGCGTACTCGGCGAGCGGGCGCCGTTGGATCGTGACCCTGGGCACCGAGGAGAGCCGGTGGATCTTCTCCGGATCCCGCCGGACCGGCAGCGCGAGCGAGGGTAGGGACGGGCTGCCAGCGGCTGCAGGACGGCTCTCTCGTCGCGCTCGAAGCGATCGGCGGGCCGCTCACGGGTGGTGCCGTGGATGCGGACGTTGGCGGCGGTTCCGAGCCACCACTCGGCCTGCGCGTCGAGGTCCGCGTCGCCGGCGAAGCTGCGGCCGTAGGTGAAGCTCTTTCGCACGTAGCCGATGGGGCGCTCGACCTTCCCCTTGGTCTTCGCCCGGTAGGGCCGGCAGGCCCTCGGCCTGAAGCCCCAGTGAGCGGCGAAGCGGAGGAACTCGGCGTTCTCCGTGACGCGGCCGCCCTCGCCCCTCAGATCCCGCACGATCACGCTCTTCATCTGATCGAACAGCAGCTCCCGCGGCACGCCGCCGAAGAAGCCGAAGGCCGCCTCCAGACCCCCGAGCAGCGTCGGCATGTCCTGCCGCCGGTAGAACCTGAGCCACAACAGCCGCGAGTAGCCGAGCACGACCAGGAAGCGCGTAGCGGCGGCCCCACGGGAAGCGGAAGTGGGCGAAGTCGATCTGGCCCTGCACGCCCCCATCCGTCTCGAACCGCACGGTAGGGTCGGCCGGAGGGCGGGGCCGCACCTTCTCGGACGTACTCCCGGAACTGCGTGTAGCCGCCGGGATGCCCCGCCGCGCGGATCTCCGCCAGCAGCCGGAGCGCCGTCAGCTCCGGATACTCCTCCAGCCGCTCCCGCACGATCGCCTTGTACGGATCCAGCTTCGTGGGCACCGGGGGCCGCGGACCATAGCGGACCTCCTCGAGGTCCCGGTCCAGTTCCCCGTCGTTGATCCAGCGATAGATCGTCTGACGGCTGATCCCCAGTCCGCGGGAGATCTCCGTCACCGTCAGACCTTCATCCAGGTAGTGTCTCAGAAGCACGCGTCGCTCCCATCCGATCACCGGCGCCTCCCATCTCCAGGTGGAAGACGCCAAGCTCTGCGTCGTTGGACGGAGGCGCCGCTCCGCCCCGCCTACGGGAACGACGGATGTGTCACATTTTCGGCCGCCACATGTGTCACATTTTCACCCGGCACTGACATTTGTACCCGCAAGGTTGGGCGGGCTCCCCGCCAAGACCGGTCGGGAGCTAGAGCTTCGCGGCCGCCCTCGACGCGGTCGCCGAAGGGTCACGCGAACGGTCCACGAAGGCGGGGTCCGTGCCCGACGCCCTCGGCCGGGCTTCGCACCCCCGCCTCGCGCGGCCTTGTCTGCGTGGGAGTCCGCCACCGCATTGGCGGCCGCGTCCCGGACAGGAGGGACATGTGGGACAACATCGGACAGTACGGACACTTACGCGATTTCCGAGGAGTTGACATCGCGGGAAGGGTCCTTTCACCGTTAGCGGTCTGGTGCGGGTGGCGCGGCGGTCATGCAGACCCTGAAGGAGCACTTCAACACACAGGTGAACGCGTTTCTAGACAGCACAGGCATGACGCCTCTTCCCACCGATCCGGCCGAGCCGACGCGTGGTACGCTGGGAGTCGAGGTCGAGGTCGAGGGATGGGTCCGCGAGCGGCTGAGGGCTGCCGAAGTGTAGCCGACGGGAGGCAATACGGTGCGGCTTCAGTGCAACGTCACCGATGGGCGTCCCGCGACTTACGGCCGTACCTGAGCGCGCAAACGACACGGGGGTCCGATGCGCACTTGGGCGCTTACGCAGTGCGCACCGGGACCGGCGCGTATCCGCTGCTGCGGCCACGTCTTGCGCTCGCGCGGCCTGTCCGGCCCGTGCCGCGCGGGCGGCACAGGCCGTGACGCTAGCGACCCCCCAGTCCGAGGGCCTGGTACGGGTTCGGGGCCGGGTGTGCTTGCGCACCCCTGCCCCCGACCCCTTCGGGTCGCTAGCGTACCAGCAATCCGTCCCGGAAGGGTGTCGAGCGGCGCTTTGGGGCGGAGGAGGACCTGCTGGCCGTCGGGCTGGCCGGCATCGCCGGCCAAGGCCGGAACGCGCCCGTTCCGGCTCGCTTTTCGCCTTCCCGCATGGGATTGTTGGCCCGGAGCGACCCCTGGCAGGCAAGGGCGAGGGTGTGAATACACGCTCGCCGCTATGCCGCACCGAGCCTTCGGCGAGGGGGGTCGCTCCGGCCACGGCCAAGGCGGCCCGTTCGGCGACCGACGACCGGGCCGCTATGCCGCAAGACGTAGGAAGCGCGGCGGATGGAGGTTCGCCGCCGTGTGAATCGCCGGAGGGCCGAAGTGTGAATCGCCCCCCCCCGTCGTTTTCACATCGCGGTGCGGCGTAGGCCGGCCCCTATTCCCCGAATTGATGGAGCCATCGCGCGCATGCATCCGCCCGGCCAAAGCACGATGAGATCGCCGACTCCGACTGGCGAAGACACCCCGCCCGCGCGAGCTTCCATGCACGCAGATCGTGCAGTCCATCACGAGAGGAATCGAATGATGGCACGCACGAAACGAAGTCGGCGCAGCTACGGCGCTGGCGAATGGGGCCGGAACCGGGTGAGGGTGTTTCCCGATCCCAAGACCGGCCGATACCAGATCGAGTGGCGCGAGAACGGACGCAGGCTCACCCGGTCGCTCAAGCACCGCGACTGGACTCGGGCCAAGAGGCAGGCGGACGAGTTCGCCGCCGGTTTCGTAGGACCGGAGCTGAACGGGCGCCGGGAAGCCGAGCCCGAGCCGCTCACGCTGGGCACGCTATTTGACATCTACGGTGAGGAGGTGACGCCCACCAAGGGCGAACGGTCCCGCCGGAGCGACAAGGTCGCGACCAGGATGTTCCTCCAGTTCTTCGGCGGGGACCGCGACCCGGCCACGCTCTCGCAGCGCGACTGGGACCGGTTCATCCGGGAGCGGCGGGCGGGCAGGATCGGACCGAGTCGACGGCCCGTGTCCGACCGGACGATCGAATGGGACCTGACGTTCCTGATCGCGGTCCTCAACTGGGCCGAAAGGTCGAGGGACGAGCGAGGCCGCCTGCTGCTGGAAAGGAACCCGCTCAAGGGCCTCAGGAAGCCCAGGGAGAAGAACCCCACCCGGATCGTCCTCGACGAAGAGGAGTACCAGGCGCTGCTCCGCGCGTCCCGACGAGTCAACCGGCGGTTCCGCGTCGCGCTCGTGCTCGCGCACGAGACCGGACACCGCATCGGCGCTATCCGCCAGCTCCGGTGGTCGGATATCGACCTCGAAGCCGGAGTCGTGCGGTGGCGCGCGAGGCACGAGAAGACGGGCTACGAACACACCACGCCGCTGACCGCCGAGGCGCTCGCTGCCTTGGAAGAGGCGCGGAGGATAGGCCAGGGGACCGGGGACGCCCCGCTGCTCCCCGCGCGGAGGGACCCGTCAGTGTGCGTAAGCCGCTCTCTGGTGCGCGAGTGGTGGGTGCGGGCCGAGGCGCTCGCCGGACTGGAGCCGAAGCGGGGTCGTGGTTGGCACTCGCTCAGGCGCAAGTTCGCAACCGACCTCATGGACCTGCCGCTCAAGGTCCTGTGCGAACTCGGCGGCTGGAAGAACGCGCAAACGGTGCTCAGATGCTATCAGAAGGCCGATGAGGGACAGCTCAGGAAGGCGCTGGAGAGTCGGCGGAGAGTTCGCATCTGAAATCCCGATCAGCGGGAATCAATCGGCGGGAATCCGGGCCCGCCGAACCCCTAAACAAAACGATCACAACCATATCCAAACCCCACCGTTCCTGCGGGAACGCCGGAACCCGCCAGTCGGGCAACTGGCTGAAGCGGACGTTCCCGCGGGAACGTGCAAAGCCCTGGATTCTTAGGGGGAGAGACGCCGCAGGACGCCTGCGTGGAGGCGGTGTCCGCCCGGATACGTGAGGGAAGTGAAGGGGACGCCCGCCCCGCGAAGCCGCGCTTCGTGCGCCTCGATCGCGGCGCGATCGTAGTACTCGTCCGCATCGCCGGCGACGAGGTGGAGGTCGGCGTCGGAGAGCGTGGCCACGTGCTCCGCCAAGTCCAGGTCGGGCGGAACGGTCGACCCCCACAGCACGGCCCGGTCGATCCGCGCGCGGCCGAACGCCAGCCAGCGGCAGAGGGTGTGGACGCCCTGCGAGAACCCGAGTCCGACGATCCGCGCGGGCGGCGACCCGCCTGCCCTCCGCCGTGACTCTTCGGCGAGGATGTGCGCGTGGAGCCGGTCGAGGTAGCCGACGTAGTCCTCGATGTCCGTGAGGCGGTCTTCGCTCGTCATCCACGAGGCGCCCACCCTGCGCGACTCGTGGTCGATGTACTGCCGGTGCAAGCCCTCCGGGGCCACGATGCACCGCGCACCCGTGTGGATCGGCTGGAAGTAGCGCAGGAATCGATGCGCGAGCTGGTTGTAGCCGTGCAGGGCGAACCAGATCTCGGTGGCCGGCCGCTCGCGCGGCTCGAGGATGGCATATCGCACACGCCGTTCGATCGTGATGTGTCTGGGTTCGACCGCCACCGCACCTCCTGGTTTACTGGAGTGATAGATTGCCACATGGATTCCGAGTTCGTCTACAGAAGACGGGTCGAGTTCGCGGACACGGATACCGCGAACCTGATCCACTTCACCGCGTTACTGAAGTTCATGGAGGAGGCGGAGCACGCCTTCTACCGGTCGCTGTCGCCGGACTTCATGGGCTTCCGCTGGAGCGAGGAGTCGGTGTTCGGGATGCCGCGCGTCTCGGTGTCGTGCGACTACCTGGGCGCGGTCCGCTACGGCGACGAGGTCGACGTGAGGCTTCGTGTGCGCGAGGTGCGGCGCAAGGCGATCCGGTACGCCGCCGACTTCACGATCGAACGCTCGAAAGAGAGGGAGGTCGTGGCCCGCAGCGACTGGACCATCGTCTGCGCCCGCCGCGAGCACGGCAGCCTCGACTGGCGGGGCGTGGAGATTCCGCCCGCGCTCAAGGCCCGGCTAGAGGCGATGCTCACCGCCTAGCCGGACGCAGGAGTTCAATCCCCTCTGCCTCCGCAGCCCGCGCAAGCTTACGGTCAAGCGTCGCCAGGGCGCGGTTCTCACGCAGCGCCAACTCCAGGTAGAGGGCGTCGTAGACGGTCAGATCGTACTCTCGTGCGAGTTGAAGAACCATGGGTCCATGCGGCTCATGGTCCAGTTGCACGCGGAGCGCATCGAGGGCCGCGATTGCGGCGACCGTGACCGCGGGGGTCGTGCGGCCCCGGCGCTCTGCGATGAGCAGGGCGTTGCGCAGTTCCGCCCACCACAGTTGCGGGGCCACGCCGCCCTCGACCCTGACCCGTTCGAGGGCGAACTCCGCAGTGGCCGAGGATTCATCCATCATCGCCCAGGCCATGGCCGTGGAGCAATCGATGACGGGAGGTCTCACCGACGGCCTTCATCCCGAAAGGCGAGGATCTCCTCGACCGACAGATTGCCGTGTCGCTCACGCAACGCCCTCAGCCTGGCTACCGCCCCGTCTACGGCCTGTCGATCGGGGGTGTCGGGAGGCACGAGTCGCGCGACGGGGCGACCGCGCTTCGTGATCATCACGCTCTCGCCCGCGGAGACCGCCTCAAGGAGCGCCGAGAGGTGCGTCTTCGCCTCGAATGTGCCGATTTCGCGCATCTGTCTGCCGCCTTCCCGACCAGGACATAAAATCAACTAGTTATAAATCTAGTTAGATGCGACCTGTCGCGTCAACCCGGGTTGGCGGCGTCGAGGACGGTCACGACGTGGCGGCCGTGGGCGTCGGAGAGGTCGGCGACCTGGTGACGGCAACTCGTGCCGTTGGCGACCAGCCACTCGTCCGCTTGCAGCGCGCGGACCGCCGGGAGGAGTTCGAGTTCGGCCACCCGGCGGGAGATATCCGCGTGCTCGGTCTCGTAGCCGAACGAGCCGGCCATGCCGCAGCACCCGGCGGGGATGGGGTCGACTTCGAGTTCCGGGATCGCGCGCAGGACTTCCAGCGTCGGGCCGTCCGCGCCGAACGCCTTCTCGTGGCAGTGGCCGTGGACGCGAACGCGGCGGACGGGAAGGGGAGCGAGGTCAAGCCGCGCCAGCGCGCCCGACTCGACGAGCCATTCGGTGAGCAGCCGGACCCCGCTGGCGACCTCCGCCGCGGCGGGGCCCGGATCCAGCGCGGGCAGTTCGTCGCGCAGCGTGAGCAGGCACGACGGTTCGAGACCCACCACCGGGACGCCGTCCGCGACGAACCGACTCAGCGCTCGCACGGTGCGGTCGAGTTCGACGCGCGCCTCCTCGACCAGCCCGGCGTTGAGGAAGGTTCGCCCGCAGCATAGCGGCCGGCCCGCCGCGGAAGCCTCCTCCACTCGCCACCCCGCTCGCCCCAGCACGCGTACGGCGGCGCGGGCGATCTCGGGTTCGAAGTAGCGCGTGAAGGTGTCGACGAAGAGCGCCACCCTCGGCCTGCGCGCCGGTTCCGCGGAAGGCGGGGACGGGGCCGAGAACGGTCGAGATGACCAGCGGGGCAGGGGACGGTCGGCGGCCAGTCCACCCAACCGCTCCCCGAGGCGCGCGAGGGCGGGGATCCGGTTCCGGAGGTTGACGAGCGGTGCGACACGGGAAGCCAGCGGCGCGTAGCGGGGGAGATACGCGAGCGCTCGCTCCCGCGGAGAGAGCGGGCGCTCGGCGCGCAGGCGGTGCAGGAACTCCACCTTCATGCGGGCCATGTCGACCCCGGTCGGACACTCGCGGCGGCACGCCTTGCACCCCAGGCAGAGGTCCATCGCCTCGTACAGTTCCGGCGACGTCCACGGGTCCTCCCCCAGCTGCCCCGAGAGCGCCAGCCGGAGTGCGTTGGCGCGCCCCCGCGTGGAATGCCGTTCGTCGCTGGTGGCGCGGAAAGACGGGCACATCACGCCGGGGCTCCGCTTCAGGCAGGTCCCGTTGTTGTTGCACATGTCGACGGCCGGCGAGAAGCCGCCCCACTTCTCCCAGTCGAGCGCCGTCGGCAGCTTACGGGTCTCGAGCCCGTATCGGGCCCGTAAGAGCGAGGGCTCGTTCATGCGCGGTGGGTCGACGATCTTCCCGGGATTGAGGCGGGCCTCGGGATCGAAGCGGCGCTTCACTTCTCCGAAGGCAGAGACCAGACGCTTCCCCAGCATCGGTTCGAGGAACTCCGACCGGATCCATCCGTCCCCGTGTTCACCGGAATGGGATCCGCCCAGTTCACCCGCGAGCGTGAAGGCGTCCACCGCGATCGCGCGCAGCCGCTCCACATCGTCCCCGTCCCGCAGGTCGAGTGCCGGTCGGACGTGCAGGCAGCCGACGGAGGCGTGCGCGTACCACACCGCGTGGGTCGCGTGGCGATCGATGATCTCCGTGAGCCGGCGGTACCACTCCGGCAGGCGTTCGAGCGGGATCGCGCAGTCCTCGATGAAGGCGAGGGGTTTGCGCTCGGCGGGCTGGGACATCGAAATGCTCAGTCCCGCCTTCCGCATCGCCCAGATGCGGGCCTGGAAGGTGGTTGATTCCGCGCGGGTGACGCCCACCGCGACCCCGCCCAGCGCGGACTCGAGCCGCGAGAGGGAGGCCGAGACCCGCTCCGGGTCGTCGTCGGCGAACTCCACCACGAGGATGTCGCGAGGCTTGCGGCGACCGTCCTCGCCGAGCTGGCGGAGCACCCGCTCGAAACTCGGCATCCGCGCAGCCAGCCCGAGTACGGTCGCGTCGAACAGTTCGACCGCCGTCGGTTCGAGCGCGACGATCGCCGGGACGGCAGCCAGCGCCTCCGCGGTACCATCGAAGCGACACACACCGAGTGCGCGTACGGCGGGAATGGGCTGAAGGTCGAGTTCGAGCGCGGTGAAGAGCGCCAGCGTCCCCTCCGAGCCCACGAGAAGATCCGACAGCCCGGCGCCCTCCCGGCCCAGACGGTGCAGCGCATAGCCGGCCACGTGCCGGGGGACGTCCGGAACCCGCCGCGCCAGCTCGCCGGCCTCGCGCCGGTAGAGCGCTCGCATGTCGGTTGCGAGGCTGTCCGCGGGCGCCGCGCCCGGCGGGGCGCCGCAGCGGAACTCGGCGCGCCGGCCGTCGGCGAGTACCGCCTCGATGCCGCGGACGTGCTCGACCATGTGGCCGTAGCGCACCGACCGCGACCCCGCGCTGTTGTTGCCGGCCATGCCCCCGAGCGTCGCGCGGCTCGCCGTGGCCACGTCGATCGGGAAGAAGAGCCCGTGCGGCCGCAGGAACGCGTTCAGCCGGTCCAGCACGAGGCCCGGCTCGACCACCACGCGCCGGGCGGCCGGGTCGAAGTCGAGCACACCGTCCAGTCCCCGGCTCGTGTCGAGGATCACGCCCCGCCCGATCGACTGGCCGCTCTGCGACGTCCCCGCCCCGCGCACGATGACGGAAGTCCCGTACTCGCCCGCGAGTTCCACGGCTCGCCTCACGTCGCCGGCCGATTCCGGGAACACGACCCCCAGCGGCTCGACCTGGTAGATCGACGCATCCGTGCTGTAGAGTCCGCGAGTGAAGCGGTCGAACCGGACCTCGCCCCGCAGCCCCGCCCGAAGTCGAGCTTCGAGCCGAGGCTCTGGCCGAGGGTCGAGTCGGGGCCGGGCCCGTTGCGTACCGGGGCGGTCGTGAGAGATTGGGCGGGTCACGAGCCCAGTTGTACGGACGCGGGACCCGACCTGACAAGAGCGCCTCAAACGAAGGAACCACCTTGACCTACCGCAGCGGCAGACACTTCCTCCAGCTTCCGGGCCCCACCCAGGTCCCCGGTCGCGTGTTCCGCGCCATGACCCGGGCGGTGATCGACCACCGCGGACCCGAGTTCGGGCGCATGGTGCTCGGACTGTTCGAGGGTCTGAAGTGGGTGTTCGGCGACCCCGCGCACGTCTTCATCTTCCCCTCCTCCGCCAGCGGCTGCTGGGAGACCGCCCTCGTGAACACGCTGTCCCCGGGGGACCACGTCCTCCTCTGGAACAACGGGTTCTTCGCCTCGAAATGGGGGGATTTCGCCCGCGCGTTGGGGTTCGACGTCGAGATCCTCGAAGGGGACTGGCGAGGCCCCGCCGACGCGGAGACGATCGCCGCCCGGCTCGCCCAGGACCGGGAGCGGCAGATCCAGGCGGTGCTCGTTGTCCACAACGAGACCTCGACCGGCGTGACCAGCGACATCGCCTCCGTCCGCGACGCCCTCGACGAAGCCGGCCATCCCGCGCTCCTCATGGTCGACGCCGTGTCGTCGCTCGCCGCGACCCCCTACCGGCAGGCGGAGTGGGGCGTGGACGTCACCGTGTGCGGATCCCAGAAGGGACTCATGCTCCCGCCGGGACTCGGGTTCTGCGCCGTGAGCGAGAAGGCGCTCGACCGTCACCGGGAGGTGGCGCCGGCGCCGCGCGCCTACTTCGACTGGACGGCGATGCTCGGGGACAACGAGGGCGGCTACTTCCCCTACACGCCGCCCACCACCCTCCTCTACGGGCTCGAGGCATCGCTCGCGATGCTGCGGGAAGAGGGAGCGGACGCCACCTGCGCCCGGCACGCCCGCCTGGCCGAGGCCACGCGCCGGGCCGTCGCCGGGTGGGGTCTCCGCAACTACTGTCAGGACGCCGGGGCGGTGTCGAACGCCGGCACCACGGTGATGGCGGGAGAAGGGGAGGACGCCGAAGCGTTCCGTCTCGCCGTGCTCGAGCGCTTCGACATGTCGCTGGGGACGGGCCTCGGCCCCCTGAAGGGGAAGGTGTTCCGGATCGGACACCTCGGGGACCTCAACGAACTCATGCTGATGGGGGCGCTGGCCGGCGTGGAGATGGGGTTGAAGACCTCCGGCATCACCCACACGGCGGGCGGGCTGGCCGCCGCCGCCGAGTTCCTGGCCGAGGCTCGTCGGCCATGAGGCGGTCCATGAGAAGAGGCTTGCTCGTGCGACCGACGCTGGCCGCCCGCCCGATGCTGGCCACCCCGCCGAGACTGGCCGCCACGCTGACGACCGTGGCCGCGCTGTCCTTCGGGTGCGGTGGAGACGGGGAACCGGGGGTCGTCGAACTGTCGCTGGGCCACGTCGGGTCGCCCGGCTCGCTCTACGACGTGACCGCCAATGAATTCGCCCGCCGCGTGAACGAACGGCTGACCGGCCGGGCCGAACTCCACGTCTACGGCGCCAGCCAGCTCGGCGGCGACGACGCGATGCTGCTGCGGCTGCGGCTGGGCACGCTCGACATGTCCATCCCCTCCACCATCATGTCCTCGATGGTCGACGCCTTCGGCCTGTTCGAGATGCCCTACCTGGTCCACGACCGCGAGCACATGAAGCGGATCGAGGAGGCCGTGGTGTGGCCCGACCTCGCGCCGCGCGCGGAGGCGGCGGGCTACCGGATCCTCGCGGTGTGGGAGAACGGGTTCCGTCACATCACCAACTCCCGGCGGCCCATCCACGGGCCGGAGGACCTGAGCGGGATCAAGCTCCGCACGCCGCGCGGGGTATGGCGCGTGAAGCTCTTCCAGGCGCTGGGCGCGAACCCGACGCCGATGCCGTTTTCCGAGGTCTTCGTTGCGCTCCAGACGGGGGTGATGGACGGACAGGAGAACCCGCTCACGCAGGTGACGAGCGCCAAGCTGCACGAGGTCCAGGACTACCTCTCCCTCACGGGCCACGTCTACAGCCCCGCCTTCGTCACGACCGGCGCCGGGCGGTGGGAACGCCATCCCCCGGAGATCCGCGCCGAGGTGGAGGCGATCGCGCGCGAGATGCAGGCCTTCGTGTACGAGACGGCCGCCCGGATGGATGAAGAACTGCTCGCCGAACTCGAAGCGACGGAGATGGCGATCAACGAAGCCGACCCCGCCCGCTTCGAGGCCGCCAGCGAGCCGATATACGAGGAGTTCGCGACGACGGTCGAGGGCGGACGGACTCTCATCGACAAGGCGCGGCGCTGAGGACGGGCGTCCGCCGCTTCCTCGAGGGGGCGGTCCTCGTCCTGCTGGCCGCGCTCGCGGTCGCCGTCGTGGTCGGCGTCGGGTTCCGCAAGGCCGGGGCGTCGCTGGTGTGGTACGACGAAGTCGCCTCCATCCTCCTCGCCTGGCTCACCTACTACGGAGCCGCGCTCGCCGCGCTGCGGCGGGCGCACATCGGCGTGCCCACGCTGGCGCGACGGCTGCGTGGACGGGCCCGGCTCGCCGTCGTCCTCGTGGCCGAGTCCGCGGTCATCGCGTTCTTCGCCGCGGTCGCGTGGGCCGGGTGGCAGGTCGTGCGCGTGCTCGAGGGGACCTCGCTGGTGAGCCTGCCCTCCGTGCCCGCCGCGCTCGCACAGTCCGTGATCCCGATCGGGGCGGTCCTGTTCATCGTCGCGCAGCTTCTGGGGCTGAGAGACGCCCTCGCCGAGGGGGCGGGCCGTGAGGGGGAGCCGTGACGCTCCTCCTCCTCTTCGTGGGGCTGCTCCTCCTGATCGCGATCGGCATCCCCATCGCGGTCGCGCTCGGCATCGTGGCGCTCGTGGCCATGCTCGCCTCCGGCGGGGTCGCCATGCTCCCCAACGCCGGACTCGTGCTGTTCACCGGCGCGACCTCGTTCCCGCTCATCGCGATCCCGCTCTTCATCCTCGCGGGCGCGATCATGAACGCGACCGGGATCTCGCGCCGGCTCATCGCCTTCGCCTCCGCGCTCGTGGGGTTCATCCGCGGCGGCCTCTCGATGGTCGGCATCTCGGCCTCGCTCTTTTTCGCCGAGATCTCGGGCTCCGCGGTGGCCGATGTGGCCGCGCTGGGCTCGATCCTCATCCCGGCCATGAAGAAACGCGGCTACTCGACGCCGTTCGCCGCGGCCGTGATGTCCTCCTCGGCCACGCTCGCCGTCATCATCCCCCCGTCCATCCCCATGATCCTGTACGGCGTCATGGCCGAAGCTTCGGTCGTGGAGCTGTTCGTGGCCGGCATCGTGCCCGGGGTGCTCGGCGGCGTGCTCCTGATGTTCGCGGCCTGGCTCTACGCCCGCCGCCACGACTTCCCCGTGGAGGGCAGGTTCGAACTCCGCCGCGTGTGGACGACGATGCGAGAGGCGGGCTGGGCCCTCCTCCTGCCCGCGATCATCCTCGGCGGGATCTTCAGCGGCTGGGTGACGGCCACCGAGGGGGCGGGACTCGCCGTGGTCGCCGCGCTCGTCGTGGGCGGGCTCATCTACCGCGAACTCGACTTCGCCCACCTGCGCGAGGCGATGCTCGAGGGCGGCGTCCAGACCGCCGTCGTCATGCTCCTCGTCGCGACTTCGGCGCTCCTCGGCGACTACCTCACGGAACAGCGGCTCCCGCAGCAGGTCGCCGCCGGGATCATGGACCTGACCTCGAACAAGTGGCTCATCCTGGCGCTGCTCAACGTCTTCTTCCTCGTGATCGGGCTCTTCCTGCACTCGGCCGCGGCGATCATCCTCGTCGTCCCCATCGTGATGCCGCTGGTGCGGGCGGCGGGCATCGACCCGGTGCACTTCGGGCTCATCGTCACGCTCAACCTGGGGATCGGACAGCAGACGCCGCCGGTGGCGAGCGTGCTGGTGACCGCGTGCTCCGTCGCCAAGGCGGACATCTGGGAGGTGAGCAAGGTCAACGTCCGCTTCATCGCCGTCCTCGTCGCCGTCCTGCTGCTGGTCACGTATGTCCCCGCCATTCCCCTCGCGTTGGTGAACGTCTTCTACCACTGATGTGACGTTCGGTGTGACGTTCCGCACGCGGACTCCATCTAGTCCAGGACGCGGTGCGTTATCCGGCGGCACCCGGCGAGTCACGACACCGGCGAAAGGGACGTGTCGATGGACGGCGTGGCCGTTCGACTTCGATCCGTGCACCGTCACGGCATTCCGAGGCGGACGCCCCGTCGGCTGGCGTGCCTGGGGCTCGCGCTCCATTTCACGTTCGGTATCCCGCATGTGTCGGGGCAGCCGACTCGGGACTGCGGCACGGAGGCATCGCTTCAGGTCACGGTGACGGACGAAGCCGGGACCCTCGCGTTGCCGGGCGGCCGCGAAGTTCTCGTGAACGGATACGCGCACGAGGCGGAACTGCAGCTCCTGTCCGGCGAGGAGAAGACGGGGCGGCTCATCGGCCGCGTGCACGATGCCCGGACGCAGCGGCCTGTGGCGGCGGCCGCGGTCTCCGTAGCGGAACGCGCCGGGTCCGTCGAGAGCAATCGGCGGGGCCTCTTCGTCCTCAGCAGGCTCCCGGTCGGCGGACACAAACTCTCGATCCGCCATCTCGGGTACGCGCCGCTCACGCACGCGGTCCGCGTGACCCGGGGCGTCACTACCGAAGTCGAGATGGGCCTGACCGCGGACTCCGTGGGGCTGGAACCAATCGCCGCGACGGCCGAGAGACCCCGCCGCCTGCAGATCAAGGGATCTTGCGAGCGCAAGTACTGGGGCGAGGTGCACGGGCGGCGGCACGTTCTTCACTGCCATGGACATCGAGCCGCCGGAGTCCGCTCTGGCTCACGCACCTGATCGCCGAGGCCCGGGGATCAAGCTAGGGGAACTGCACCGTCCGCGGGCACGGCTGCAAGCTGTACAGCACGAGGTCCGGGGTCGGCGTCGCAGCGGACGCCTGCGAGATGAACGTGTACCTCGACGGCCTCCCGGTCGTCCGCGGGAGCAGCCGCTTCCCGGCCTCCGCCTCGAGCAGATCTGACAATTCCGGGTCCTCCGCGGCCTCGGGCCTGTCCATCAACGATTTCGTCATGCCCGCCGAAGTCGCCGGCGTGGAGATCTACAGGGGGGCCTGGCGAGCCTGCCCGCCGAGTCGGGGGACACGCGAACCGCTGCGGCGTGTTCGCCGTCTGGACGAAGTAGGCTGGCCCCCGTCACGATCGTTCGCCCGGGGACTCGATCCCCGACCCGGTCGCGCTGCCCGGGTCCTCCATCGTCCTCGGTTGGACGGATGTGGAGCGGAGACCGCTGCGTCGACCGGTCCACGCCGATGGAAGTCTCTTGATCTGCGCTCCGCGGGACGCGACCCGGGCAGCGGCGGGCCGGACAACGTTTCGGTGGGAGGACTTCGTGCTCCCGATCGAGATCGCCGGCGGGAGGTCTGCAGCGGAACCTCGGAGCTTCCGGCGGAATTCCGCGGCCACGATTCGCAGTGCGGCGCCGTCGTGGTCTGCACCGGATGGTTCCGCCCGTCAGCACGCTTCAACGAATCGTCACCGTTTCAAGAGAATGCGAACCCGCAGAGGTACGTATCTCATAACTGGTTGTTAAATAATGCCTTAGCGGCGGCCTCTCTCCGAAGTCGCCTTCTCGACGGGGTCACCGCCGAAACACGCGCGTAATGTCTTGCCAACTCGTGGCATATGGAGAGTAGAGGGACGATCCGCGAGGGTGAGGCAATTCGAGTCCGTACGATGGGGTCGATGACCGGCGGTCGTCCGGGAGCTGTCGCCCAATACCCTCAACTCGGGAGCGACGACTGGTTCGAAGGGCCGCGAGGAGGGATCACGAGGCGATCCATGCCATCTATCGGGCGTCGGCATCGCTGCGGCGGGCGGTGGAGGAGGCTGGAGAATTGGTTCTCTGCGTCACGACGGGAGTGCCGGCAGCCACGCACTGGGCGGAGTTGGGAGACAGTGCGAGGCGTACCTCCTCAGGAGAGGCTCTGGCATGATCCGAGTATTTGCGGATACGGCACAAGACACCAAGAGCATAATCGGAGCGGTTGACGGTCCCGTTCACGTCGTCGATACCTTGAGCGGGTCTAGCTGCATAGGGGCGAATACCGACTGCTTCATCATCGGCTGTCGCCGGCCATTCCTGCGGGACCGGATCCATGTCCTCCTGGAAATCGAACGAATGTTGCCGGCAGTGCCCGTTATCTTGGTGACTGATCGCGATGCACGTGTCGCCCGTTTGCTTAGCCGCGTCCGAGTGTCAGCCATCATCTGGTTCGAGGACTTGCAGACTAGACTTCGACCATGTGTCTCCACCGCGCGTGGATCCATGACGCTAGCACGCCTGGCTGAGAGAGCCCGCCGTTCCTCAGCGCCTCCGGCTCTTCGTGCGGGCTTGGCGTACGGCCTACAGAGGGCTACGAACAAGCCGATCCGAAACGTGAAAGCACTCGCCACTGACCTGAGGTGCTCCCCCATCACCCTCCGGCAGGAGTTCAGCGCTCGTGCCGGAGGGGCTGCAACCTTGAGCCAGTTCCTCGCAGCCCTCGTGATCGTCCGGGCACATCAGATCCGGGAGTCCCGTGTTCGCTGGAAGGCCGTCAGCCGGCAATTGGGATTCTCGCGGGAAACGCTCAACCGCAAGGCGAAGTCATGGCCGGGATGCACCCTCACCGAGCTTGAACGGATTCATCCGGATCGGCTGCTCGAAGAGTTCGTGGCGGACTACATCGAGCCCGTTCTTTAGCAGAGACTTGCTCAAGGGTGCGACGAGTGCCGGCTCTCCTGGATCCTGCCACTTTGCGGTCAGCAGAAGGGCACGTTGCCTCCCAATTGTTGACACCCTTTCTTGTCCTACCTGAAGTGTCGGCGCGGCACCCTGCTGGCCAGCCAGGTTTGCGTATTCCGACGAAGCCTACCACCGATTCCGGCAAGCCGATCGGTGATTCCGAGCAATGCCGACCACGTTGGAGGAGCGGAGGTCCATAGCGGGGCCGGGGTGTCAGGGTCGAGGGTTGGAGTCTACCGGCTTGTACCGGTCTTCGTCGAGTCGGTAGAGCCTCCTCGCGGAAGCTCCCTTGAGGGTGATCCTGTGGGCGTTGTTTAGGAGGCGGTCGAGGATGGCGTCGCCGAAGGTGGGATCGCCGCCGACATCGAGGATGAGGAGCCAAGTTCTGGCGAGGCGCTGGACGACCTTGGGGTAGGAGCCGTCGCCGCGGGCGAGGGCGAGTTCGTCGAGCAGCCGGGAGAGGCGGTAATAGCGGGTGGAGATGCCGTTGCGGCAGGCCTGGTGGCCGAGCGCGCAGGCGAGGTAGGACTTGCCGGATCCGGTGGCGCTGGTGACGAGGACGGTCTGGCCGTCCCTGATCCACTGTCCAGAGGCGAGGCGGAGGACGAGGGAGCAGTCGAGGCCCCGGGGCGCCTTGAAGTTGATGTCTTCGATGGTGGCGTCGAGGTGGAGCCTGGTGTGGCCTTTCAGTCGCTGGTAGCGGCGCTGTTCCCGGTTGGTCTTTCCCGTTCGAGGGTG
This sequence comes from Candidatus Palauibacter sp., assembly GCF_965216145.1. Lineage (GTDB taxonomy): Bacteria > Gemmatimonadota > Gemmatimonadetes > Palauibacterales > Palauibacteraceae > Palauibacter. The sequence continues at coordinate 121,712 of NZ_OZ244149.1, read as the reverse complement.
GGTTGTCGAAGCATGATGGTCAGGACTCCTTTCGGTTCGGGGACGTTCCGTTGCGGGCGGCGGCGTAGTAGTCCTGTCCGCGGATGGACTTCACCGAGCCGTAGCCGAGGGCGCCGATGTCGAGTGGGCGGCGGCAGGCCGCTTCCATGCGCTCGGCGGGATAGGCGCGTGCGAGGCGCATGAGGCCGAGGCAGCTGCGGTAGGCCCTGTTCGGGGTGGGGGGGGAGCCTCGAGGAGTCGCTCGACGAAGGCGGCGGTGTCGGGTCCGACCCTTCGGCCCCAGGCGATCAACTGCGGCGGGCTCCAGTCGGCGGTGGTCGCAGTGCGCCGCGGGCACGTGGGCGGGGTCGGTCGCGTATGTGCCCTTGCGGCGGCTACGGATGTGAACGGCCACGCGCCGGTGCCGGTGGAAGATCTCGACGGTGGTGCTCCAGGGCCCGTGTCCCGGCTCGCACCGAAGAGTAGCTGCGGCAATCCACCACCAGAATCGAGCGGGGGTTTGGCGTCTCGCTCGTCCATGTGCTGCCGCAATGACCGCAGCAACGGCAGGAAGTCCAAACGACGCTCTCGAACCCAGCGCGTCGGCTTCCTCGGTGGGGAATAGAGCGGCTGATCTCGATGAGCGTGAGGCTGCCCTTGCGTCGAAACTTCGGGTGCGCCGTTGTCTCCTTTTCAGAGGTCGGGTCAATAGGTGTGTAAACGTCATCAGGCGGCGATCCTCTCCTGACCCTCGGGGACGGGCTTTCCGTCCTCGAACCTTCTTCCCTCGTACACGTCCCGCAGCAGCTCGGGAGCGTTGAGCTTCCTGAACCTCTTCTCGGCCACTATCAGCAGCCGCCAGATGAGCGCCGTGGCCCGCTCGACGCGCTTGAACCGCTTCGCCGCGGTCGTGCGGAGCCGGACCGAGGCGAACGGACTCTCCACCACGTTGGTCGTCCGCAGGTGCCGCCAGTGCTTCTCGGGGAAGCCGTAGAAGGCCGTCATGCGCTCCCAGTCGTCCTCCAGCACCGACACGGCGTCGGGCTGAGTGGCCCCATAGCGGGTCCTGAACGCCTTGCGCGCCTCCTTCGCCGCCGCCCGCGAGGGCGCGTACGCTGCCGCGCGCAGCATCTCCCTCGCCACCGCCTGCTCTCTCTTGGGCAGCCGGTCCAGCACGTTGGTCGTCTTGTGGTTCCAGCACCGCTGTTCGGCCGCCTCCGGCCACACCTCCCGCGCCGCGCCCCAGATCCCCAGGTTCCCGTCGGCGACCAGAAGCTTCGGCGTCCCGAGCCCCCGAGCCTTCAGATCCCTCAGCACCGCCGCCCACGACTCCGTCGACTCCCGGTAGCCGGGCGTGACCGCCAGCACCTCCTTCGTCCCGTCGCTCATGGCGCCGATGACGACCAGCAGGGCCGCCTTGTCCTTCTCGAGACCCGCCTTCACGTAGATCCCGTCCGCCCACGCGTACACGAGCTCACGGCCTTCCAGCGGCCGGCGGCTCCACGCCTCGTGCTCCACCGTCCACTTCGCCCTGAGCCGCCCCACCGAGGACTTCGACAGCGGCGCCCCGTCGCCCAACAGCCCCCTCAAGGCCAGCTCGAAGTCGCCCTCGGCCAGCCCGTGCAGGTACAGCTCCGGGATCAACTCCCCCACCTCCTTGGTCCGGCGCTGGAACAGCGGCAGCACCCGGCTCTCAAACCGTTCCTCCAGACCCCGCACCCGGGGCCGCCTCACCTCGATCGTCCCCGAACTCATCGCCAGACGGCGCGGCTTGCCGTATCCGTTGCGGTAGCCCGGAGGCGCGTCCACCGCCGCCCGCCGCTCCGACTTCATCCGGCCCAGGAGTTCCGTGACCTCCTCCTCCAGCGCCTGCTGGATCATGTCCCGCGCCTGCTCCCGCACCCACGCCTCCAGCGTCTCCCACGCTGGCCCGGCGAACCTCTCCCGCGTATCGTTGCCCATGAGGCGACGTCCTTTCTCCGGGCCTCACCCCGGATCGCTGGTAAACGGTCAGCTGAAAGGTACGTCGCCTCGCTTTTACACACCTTTTGGTCCTACCTCCCTTTTTCATCGATTGTGCTTGTGTTGCGAGACCAGTGACTGCTTTACGTTTGGATTTGCGAGGCTCTTACGGACAACCCGAAGGAAAGGAAACGACCAATGTCGAAGATCTGGAAGTCTCACCCGGTCAGCGCTGGCGTGCTGAGTGTGATCGCACTGCTCATGGGCGCGACGGCGGCATTCTCTCAAGACGGCGACGAAGGCCCCGTGACGAGCGGTCCGAAGGCCGGACTCTGCACGGGTGCCGGTTGCCCGGACCGAGGAGATCTGGAATGCATCTCGGGAGAGGTCGACCTCGGTATGCCGGGATTTGGTGGGAGCGTTACGGTGACCTGCTATCAGCCAGAAAACTAGCAGCGGGGGAAAAGCAATGCGGCTCGCCCCAAGTGTAGCAGCCTTGGTCCTTGTCACCGCTATCGCTGGTCGTCTCGCTGCCCAGGAGCGGCACTGGTTGCCAGAGCCTGTCCTGTCTGACGTGTTCGAAGATGTAGATGGAGATCTGTTCGGAGATCCCCTGACCATCAAGGCCGCTCCCGATGGTGGTTTTCTGCTCGTGGATTGGGGGGATCATTCGATCCGGACATTCACGGCGAACGGCGAAGCGTCATGGCGTTTTGGGCGTTCAGGTAGAGGGCCGGGCGAGTTCAGTCGATTCTTGGATGTGGAGTACGACTCGGCGGGCAGAGTACTCGTGCTTAGCGAGGGCCGACGTCTGACCATCATCGACTCTGACGGAAGTCTACTAGCGACCATACGCACTCCCGAAGTCCGGTTGACCGAAATAATGCCTTCAACCTGGTCTCCCGGAAGTCATGTTCTGATGCCTCGCGACACGAGAGACGGAGTCTGGATGGTAGTTTCCAGCACCGGGAGAGTGAAACGGATGGGTGGGAAACTACCCGCCGGTTCGGTTCCGGAAGGACTGCCCAGTGAGGCGTGGGCGACGCCGCTCCCCAACGGTGGCGCGGCCGTAGTGTACAGGTGGTCAAGCCAGATCGTACTCCTGGACTCTCACGGCCGCGTCAAACCCATCGTTGAGGGTGTCGAATCGATTCCATTCCCGGAACTCTTGACGTATACCCCCAATCAAGATCTTGGGGACGGCATGACTCTTCGGAGGATATGGCGAGTCGACCCCGAAGCGCCGCGAGCGTCACGGGCGGTGGCCGCCGAAGGATCACGGATCTACGTGCTGTTTGGAGGTGCCACGGAGAAGGCGGGTCGTATCGTGGACACTTACTCAGTTTCCAACGGCGCGTACATGGGCTCGTATATCCTGCCAGGAACACGACATACGGATATTGCCGTACTGTCTGACGGTCGCCTCGCGACGCTGGACACAGAGTTTTTTCCAACCGTTAGACTCTGGAGGCTGCCAATCAACGAGGGCCAGCGACGTGAGTAGAGTGAGTGGGCCACGGACTGCGCGGTCGAACCGCTGGCTTCTGTGGGCGGTGGTGCTGGCAATGGCTACGGCGCCAACTGTGGCTAGGGCCCAGTGGATACCATGGGACGTAGTCGTTGCATACGTCACATGCCTCCAAGCTGGCTGTCCGATGGGGGGAGACCTTGAGTGTTTGGAGGGCGACATCGACCTTGGCGATCGCACTATTCGTGTGACATGCACGCAGCCGAAACAGTGATGTATCGCACGAAGGAGCTTGTCATCGGGCTGCTGGCCCTCACGTCAGTAACGGCTTCCTGTACGCGGTTGGGTTTCACTTATTCCGAGGACGCACGGAATGAAAATGAAGATGCACGGACGGCAATGCAACGCGCGATTAACGAGATCGGCACGGGTCTCATGGTGGTTTCGCATCCGTACTCCTGCTCTCTCACTAGCAACCAAATAAGACACTTGAATGACCTACATGAGAATAGGCTCAAAGTGACGGTGGCGTTCGTGGGCCGGGAGGCAGATGCCAGTGCGGTCCGCGCGGTAGACCAGATCGCGCAGGATCTGGGTTTTGACATGCCGTGGGAATTTCTGAGTCCGGAGGCTTACGCGACCTTGGCGGAACCACTAGGGCTGTTGACGCCGACGGTGCTGTTGATCCGTCGAGGGCAACCAGTGATGATCGCAAGTGGTTTGGATCTTGCCGGGATGCTGCACGTGTTGGAACCCATTCATTCCCCTGGCCGTGCCGATGCAGGCGCGATGTAGGTTTGAGTTCAGCGCAGCGGGGACGAGGCCCCTCCGCCGTCCTCAACCACCCCGAGTCCATCAAGGATCTCGTCCTGCTCACGGAGGTCGCATGGGGGTCGAGGTCGTTCGGGCTCTAGCTCGGTCGCCGCCATCATCGTCCATCGTCCACATCGCTCGTGTGGCCGGCGGGCATTGACCCGGTAGCACTTCGGCCTCATTCGTCACGGATATCTGGGAGGTTTGAGGAGGTTCAACGTCGGCGTCATCGCGATCCTGGCGTCTCTCCCCATGCGGAGATGAGGAGCCTGAACGCGACGCGGAGGCGCCGGTCAGTAGTTGACTTCAAGTCACATAATCCTCGGGAGGACCGCTGCGCAACGGGAGCCGTCTTGGGGACGCGCGCTCGCCGTCATCATCCCTCCGTCCATCCCCATGATCCTGTACGGCGTCATGGCCGAGGCCTCGGTCGTCGAGCTGTTCGTCGCCGGCATCGTGCCCGGCGTGCTCGGCGGGCTGCTGCTGATGTTCGCGGCCTGGCTCTACGCCCGCCGCCACGACTTCCCGGTCGAGGGCAAGTTCGAACTCCGCCGCGTGTGGACGACGATGCGCGAGGCGGGGTGGGCCCTCCTCCTGCCCGCGATCATCCTCGGCGGGATCTTCAGCGGCTGGGTGACGGCCACCGAGGGGGCGGGACTCGCCGTCGTCGCGGCACTCGTCGTGGGCGGGCTGGTGTACCGCGAACTCGACCTCGCCCACCTGCGCGAGGCGATGCTGGAGGGCGGCGTCCAGACGGCCGTCGTCATGCTCCTCGTCGCCACCTCGGCGCTCCTCGGCGACTACCTCACGGAGCAGCGGCTCCCGCAGCAGGTCGCGGCCGGGATCATGGACCTGACCTCGAACAAGTGGCTCATCCTGGCGCTGCTCAACGTCTTCTTCCTCGTGATCGGGCTCTTCCTGCACTCGGCCGCGGCGATCATCCTCGTCGTCCCCATCGTGATGCCGCTGGTGCGGGCGGCGGGCATCGACCCGGTCCACTTCGGGCTCATCGTCACCCTGAACCTCGGGATCGGCCAGCAGACGCCGCCGGTGGCCAGCGTGCTCGTCACAGCGTGCTCCGTCGCCAAGGCGGACATCTGGGAGGTGAGCAAGGTCAACGTCCGCTTCATCGCGGTGCTGGTCGCGGTGCTCCTGCTGGTGACGTACGTCCCGGCCATCCCCCTCGCCTTGGTGGACGTCTTCTACCACTGAGGTCACCCGGCGGCCCTGGTCCTTACAACGCCACCGCTGGCCCGACTGCCGGGAACGTGCCGGCATAGGGTCGGAGGCGTCGTGGCCGGACCTTCGGCCATGCTTCGGCGTATGGGTGCTGTGGAGCGATATCTCAAGCCGATGGAGCCCGACCGGGAGGGGGGGAGGCTACGTGAGAGGAAGACTCGTCGTTGCGGCCGCCGTCCTGCTCGCCGCGCCGCTGGGCGCGCAGGAGGATGTCGCGTTCCGAGCCGGTGTCGGTATCGGATCCATCGTGGGGAATGGAGGCGAATCGATAACCGTCCCGGCTGTCGGTGTCGACCTCGGCTTCCCGTTGGGTGCGGGTCTATCGTTTCGTCCGGGCGCGTCGTACGCACAAATGGGAACGGAGACCCGGAGCTACGGCGGCGGCCTTGAGAAAACGAATAGCCGCTCGATCGATTATCTGCAGATCTCGGGGCTCCTCGCATGGCCCCGGATCATCGGCAGCGGCAGGCTATCTCTCGGCCTACAGGCGGGGCCGTGGCTCGGGATCAGGCTGGCATGCGATGCCTCCGGTGTCTTTAGCCCCAGGTTCTGCGAGGGTGCGGATCCGGGCGCCGAGGACACGGACTTCGGTCTCATGGGCAAGTTCGGGCTTTCCCACGGAATCACGGACGGCGTCCTCCTCAGCATCGATGCGTTCTATCAGGTGGGGCTCAAGGACGTCATCGATTACCCTCCCCCCGAGATCGGTGTGGAGATCGAGGGTAAAGAGTACACGCGCCTTCTGGCCCTGCAGCTGGGTTTGGTGTTGAAGACGTGAGGGGAGAGTTCCAACGCTGATGTGACGTTCTTCCGATTCGCGCCGCCTGGGAGCCGTGCGCTGCATCCGAGGCCACGGCAAACCCGCGCAGGGAGTTTGGGGATGGTCGAAGCGAAACGCGCAGCCGTCGTTCCCCTCTTCGTCACCCTCGTCGCGGCTTCGGCCACACCGGTGCTGGGCCAGGATGACACCTGCGGAGAACGCACTTCCCTTCAGGTCACGGTCGTCGACGAGTCCGGTACGGTCCCGATACCCGGCGCCATGGTGGTGGTCCACTGGTCCGATGTCGAGGAGAGGCCGCAGCGTGAAACGGTCGGGTCGGAGGGCCGCTTCCTGCTTTGCGCCCCTCCGGGGGCGACGGAGGTGGTGTTGTGGGCGGAACTGGGCGACGATTCGAGCGAACAGGCCATCGTGGCCCTGGCGCCCGGACAGGCGCGGGAGGTTGCACTCCGCGTGCTGCTTTGTCCAGGGGTCGCCGGGGCCGCCTCATCGGCCGCGTGTATGACGCGATGACGGAGAATCCCGTGGCCACGGCCGCGGTATCCCTGGTGGGTCACGCGCGCGTGTCCAAGAGCAACCGACAGGCTCTCCGGCTCACTGCGGCGGACTCGGACACCGCTGGCCGCCGAAACTCTCGATCTGCGTGAGCCATGCATCGAAGGCCGGCTCCCTGGGCACACACAGATCTGTGCGGTTGATCGTCAAGATCTCGAGTGTCGTCAACCGCGTGAGCGCCAGCGGCAGCGGCCCGCTCAGATCGTTGTCGCGAAGAGTCAACCTTCTTAGCTGCGCGAGATTGCCGAGTTCAGGCGGGAGGGGTCCGGTAAGGTTGTTCTCAGAGAGAACCAGTTCCGAGAGGTTCGTGAGCTTGCCGATTTCGGGCGGGATAGGGCCCGGCAACCCGCTGTAGGTCCACGACAGCTTCTTCAACTGCGTGAGCCCTGCGATCTCCGGCGGGATCGGCCCGCCCGTACCGTTCTGGACGAACAATTCCTCCAATCTGGCGCCTCGCTCGGCCAGCGTCACGACGAGTTCCCACACGTAGCCCGGGCGCGGCGGAGCGTTCCAGACGGGGGGAGGGGGGAAGCCGACCGGGTTGCCGAGCCGAAGCGATCTGAGGTTGGTGAGGTTGCCGAGTTCGGGCGGGACGGCTCCCCCAAGCCAGGTGTCATACAGGTTCAGCGTATCCAGCTTGACCAGCTTGCCGAGTTCGGGCGGGATGCCCCCGGACAGCCTGCTGTGCTCGAGCCGGAGCACCTCCAGGTTGGCCAGATCGCCGAACTCGGGCGGGATCCCGCCGGCCCCCGGCCCCCCGCTTCCGGCCAGGTGAAGTACCCGCAGGCTCGATAGCTTGCCGAGTTCGGGCGGGATCGCCCCCCGCACCCCCAGCCGGAGTACCTCCAGCCCGGTCAGACCAAAGAGTTGGGCGGGCAGCGATCCCCGTATATCGATCCCCTTCAGATTGAGGCTCCTGAGGTTGGCGAGGTTCCCGAATTCGGGGGGGATAGGCGTAATAATGAAGCGATTGAGCGACAGATCGAGGGTCGTGAGGCGCTCGAGGCTGCCAAGTTCGGGGGGGATGACGCCGGAGAAACTGTTTCTTGACAGGTCGAGGATCTCCAGTCTGTCGAGATTGCCCAACTCCGGCGGGATGCCTCCCGCTCCTCCCCCTATCTGGTTTTCCGGCAGCGACAGCGCCGTGACCCGCCCCTCCTCGTCCGTCGACACCCCGGCCCAGGTGGAGAGCGGCGCATCGGTTCCCCAGTTCTCCTTCCTCGGCCAGACGTGGCTGCGCCCGCCGTTGAACAGGATCATCAACACCTCGCGGTCGGTCTTTCGCGCCTCCGCGAGGTCGTACACCGTCACGTCCACGCTCACCCGGAACGGCCCGGACCACGCCGAGACGCTCGCCGTCCCGTTGCCCGTGGCCGTCACCAGCCCCGTGCTGTCCACGGTGACGATGCGGGTGTCGCCGGAGGTCCATGTCAGCAGGGTCGGCGGGATGGCGTGACCGTTCACGTCGGACGAGCTCGCGGTCACGCGCGCCGTGTCGCCGTATGTCCGGACGGTGTCCGGCGGGGCGAGTTCGAGGGTGGCCGCCTGCTGCGCGACGGTGACCACCGCCTCCCCGGACGCCTCGCCGGCCGAGGCGATGATGGTGGCCTTCCCGTTGTCGACCGCCGTGACCCGCCCGGCACTGTCCACCGCGGCGATGGCGGGCGCGCTGGAACTCCACGTCAGGGGGACATCCGCCAGCGTCCGGCGACGCTGGTCCCGCACGCGCGCGCTCAAATCTCCCGTCAGGCCGAGCGCGTTCAGGGGCAGCGCCCCGGGAGACACCGCCACCGATGTGGGCACGGGCGGGGGCGCCGGCGGCGGTGGACCGCTCGGTTCGCCTTCGCCGCACGACAGACTCGTCGCGAGCGCGGGCAGAAGGGTGAACCGGCGCATATATGTTCTCCTGACCTGGATCATGGTGACGTCGGCGCCGAAACATCTGGAACCCCGCAAGCAGCCGCGAAGTTCACCCTGCCGCGCAACCGTTACATCGATGCCGCCGAGTTCGGCCGTTCTCATGCCGAGCGAGACCTCCTCCTGCGCTCTGCCAGTTGGCGCATCGCCTACCTCCTGGCGATTGAACAGACAGCGATCCCGCTCGCGCTGGTGAACGTCTTCTATCATTAGCGGTTCCGCCGCCGATGTGACGTTCTTCCGACTCGCCGCGTCACCCAGCATGGAGCGGTCCGCCTTTGCAGAGGGCGCAACAAGCACGGAGGGACGGATATGCCGACAGGTGCCACTCGCTCGTTCCTTCGTGCGACGCTCGCCGCGCTGTTGCTGGTTGGCACCGCCGATCGCGCCGCTTCATTGCAGGACGCGCCGCCGGACGCGCCGCCGGGGCACGAGGACTGCGGGGCACGGGCCACGATCACGGTCACCGTTCTGGACGACACCGGGCTGATTCCGATCCCCGCCGCCACCGTCGTCCTGCGCTGGACGGACGCCGTCGAAAAGCCGGTTCGTGAACCGGCGGGCTCCGAAGGGCGGCTCCTTCTGTGCGTGCCGCCGGACGCCCGGCAGGCCACGCTGTGGGCGGAGTTCGGCGACGCTTCGAGCGAGGAGCAGGTCCTGACCCTCGAAGCGGGATTGGCGCATGACGTCGAACTCCGGCTTCTGTTCGCGGAGGCGACGACGGGACGGCTCGTCGGCCGCTTGCGGGATGCCCGAAGCCACCGCCCCGTGGCGGCGGCGGCCGTGTCCGTCACCGGTCGCCGGGAGGAGGTGCAGAGCAACCGGAGGGGCAACTTCGTCCTGAGCGCGCTACCGGTGGGAGAGTACGAAATCTCGATCCGGCACATCGGGTACGCGCCGCTGACGCACACAGTGACGGTGACCCGGGGCCACACCACCGAGGTCGATGTGCGCATGTCTCCCGACCCGGTGGAACTCGCGCCCCTGGTGGCGACGGTCACGAGGCTCCGGCGGCTGGAGACACAGGGCTTCTACGAACGCAAATACTGGGGCGAACTCATCGGTGGCGGCACGTTCTTCACCGTCCAGGACATCGAGCGCCGGAACCCATTCCTCATCACGAGCCTGATCGCGGACGCGTCAGGGGTCCGCGTCAGGTGCGGCGGCAGGGCACGGTCGTGCAAGGTGTACAGCGGGAGGATCTCGACCGGATTCGGAGGCCGCCCGGCTGCGAAATGACCGTGTACGTGGACGGGACGCCCGTCATTCAGCCGGGCAGGTCAAACGTCACGACCATCGACGAATTCGTCCTCCCCATCGAGGTCGGCGGCGTCGAGGTTTACCCGGGCGCGGCGTCGCTCGCCGCGGAGATTCTCCGGCTCCGACGACGCCGGTGCGGCGCCATCGCGATCTGTCCGACGAAATAGCGCCGACCCAGGCGCCGGGACCGTCAGCGGCTCCCGCTATCGCATGGCGGAATGCGGGGCGCCATTTCTCACGACATGTGCGAATTGTAATGGTTTCGCCACCTGCGTAACCGCCATACCAGGGCGAACCCCAGGAGCAACGAAGGTCGCAGACCTGTCGGGCCCTTGGGAACTTCCCCCAACCCGGGGCGTATTGAAATGAAGGGCATGTCTCCCCTTGCCCCCACGCGCCCGCGAAGGAGTGCCCATGGGTTACGAGCCGGCACGACCTCGATCTCTCGTACTGGGCCGCGCTGCTCCTTGCAGTGAGCGCCGGCCCCGCCGCTGCGGCACTCCAGGCCGAACCGCCGCAGCAGGAGACGGACTGCGGCGAAAGCGCCTCTCTCGCCATCACCGTCCTGGACGACTCCGGGTTCATTCCGATCCCCGGCGCCACGGTCGTGCTGCGCTGGACGGACGCGGTCCGGAGACCCGTCCGCGAAGACGCCGACGGCGAGGGATGGCTCTCCCTCTGCGTCCCCAGGGACGCCGGCCAGGCCACGCTATGGGCCGAGTTCGGCGACGCTTCGAGCGAGGAAGCGAACGTCGTCCTCGTACAGGTGTTACGCGCACGAGGTGGAACTCCGGCTCCTGTTCGGAGAGATCCGGACAGGGCGGCTCATCGGCCGGGTGCTCGATGCCCGGACCCACCGGCCGGTGGCCGCGGCCGAGGTCTCCGTTCCCGGCCGCGCCCAAGGGGTCTCAAGCAACCGAATGGGCCGCTTCATCGTGAGCGGGCTGCCCGTCGGCGAACACGAACTCTCGGTCCGACACCTCGGCTACGACCCGCTCACGCACGCGGTCTCGGTCAGGCGGGGTGTCACGACGGAGGTCGAGATCGGTCTGACGGCGGATCCCGTGGAACTGGCGCCGCTGGTGGCGACGGTGGAGCGGCCGCGCCGCCTGGAGATCAAGGGGTTCTACGAGAGAAAGTACTGGGGTGAGCTGACCGGCCTCGGGACGTGCATTACCGAGGAGGATATCGAACGCTGGCGCCCCCTTCGCGTGAGCGACTTCGTCAGCATGCTGGTCCCGAGCGTCGCACCGGGGCTGAAGAACCGGAGGCGAGGGTCCGGACTATCGAGCTTGACCTGCCGCATGCCGGTGTATCTGGATGGCTTTGATGTCTCCGCGGGCGAGCTGGACCAGTATGTGAAGCCACTCGAGGTCGGCGGGATCGAGGTCTACAAGGGCCTCGCATCAGTCCCAGCCGAGTTCGGAGGTCCAGGCGCCAGGTGCGGCGCCGTGGTTGTGTGGACCAAGTGACGGCGGCGCGGTTTCGGCGCATCCAGGCGTGCGCGTCGCTCGTCGCGGTCGTCGCGCTGCTCGCGCTTCCGCCGCCGGCCGCGGCCCAGCGGATCAGCGGGACGGTTCGAGAGGTCGATGGGGGCCGGCTCATCTCGGGCGGCTTCGTCAGCCTGCTGGACCCCGCGGGCGAGGCGGTGCAGGCCGACTTCACGGCGGCCGACGGCGTGTTCTCGTTCGCGGCGCCGGGGCCCGGCGAGTACCGCATCCGGGTGCAGCGGATCGGATACGCCAACTGGGTCACCGAACCCCACGCCCTCGCGGCCGGGCAGTCTCTGGCCATCACCGTCGAGGTCCCGCGGCAGCCGGTGCGGCTCGGCGACCTCCGGGTCGAGGTGACGGGGTCCTGCCTCGACGATCCGCGCCAGGGGGAGGCGCTCGCCACCGTGTGGGAGGAGGCGCGCAAGGCGCTCGAGACCGCGGTCTGGGCCGAGGATCGGGGCGAAGTCACCTTCACCCTCACGGAATACGCGCGCACCCTCGATCCCCGCTCTCTCACCACTCTGGAGGCAGAGAGCCGCACGCGCAGGAATGTGCGCCTGCCGCCGTTCCGGAGCCTCCCCGCGAGCAGGCTCATGACCCGGGGTTACGCCGTCGTGGACCGGGACTCCTCGGTGTTCTACGCGCCGGACGCGACCGTCCTCCTGTCGGAGGAGTTCAGGGATACGCACTGCTTCGGCCTGCGGCGCGACGAAGTCGAAGGCGAGGCGAGACTCGGCCTTACCTTCCGCCCCCAGCGACGGAGCGATGTCGTCCAGATCGAAGGGACGCTGTGGCTCGACGAGGCGAGTGCGGCGCTGCGCGAGGTCCGGCTGCAGTATCGCAACGTCCCGCTGCCGAGGGAGGCGGACCGGCGGCGGGTGGGCGCCAACCTCGTCTTCGACCGGCTGCCGGACGGCCCGTTCTACGTCCGCGACTGGTGGATCCGCTTTCCGATCGCGGGTGAGCTGTTCCGCCGGACCGTGGCGGGCCTCTCCCTTCCTCCGCAGACCGTGCTCGTGGCGTACCGTCAGACCGGCGGCCGCGTGGCCGACGCCCTCGTGGGCGGCCGCTCGTTCGGTACGGGGGAGGGCGTGGTCGCCGGCATCCTGCGCGACAGCGTGAGCGGTGAGCCGCTGGGCGGGGCGGACATCGTCCTGCGGGAGTGGGACGACGCGGCCGTCTTCCTGCCCCGGCCCGCGGCCGCGGAGGCCCGCTTCAGCGCGCTGACGGACGAGGCCGGCGCCTTCCGGGTGGCCGGGCTGCCGGACGGCGTCTACGCGCTGGGCGTGGACCATCCACGGCTGCGGACGGCGGGGATCCGGGTGAACGAGCGGCGCGTCGTCGTGGAGGATCGGACCAGCCCTCCCGTGGAATTGTGGTTGCCGTCCGCCGAGCCCGCCGAACCCTCCGAGTCCGACGCGGCCCTCGACCCCGCAGCGACCCCCTTCGCGGGAGAAGAATGCGGGGAACGAGCCTCCCTCGCCGTTACCGTCCGGGACGAGTCGGGACTCGTCGTGATGCCGAACGCCACGGTCGTGCTGCGCTGGAGCGACGCCGTCCGAAGGCCGCTGCGTGAAGACGCCGATGCCGACGGCCGACTCTTCCTCTGCGCGCCCCGGGACGCCCGGCAGGCCACGTTGTGGGCCGAGTTCGGCGAAGATTCGAGCGAAGAAGCGGTCGTCGCGATCGAGCCGGGGCAGGCCCGCGAAGTCGAACTCCGCCTCCTGTTCGGGGAGACGCGGACCGGCCGGCTCGTCGGTCAGGTGCGAGATGCCCGAACCCGGCAGCCCGTGGCCGCGGCGGAGATCTCCCTGACCGGCCGGGCGGAGGTCGTGCAGAGCAACCGGAGCGGCCGGTTCGTCCTGAGCGGGCTCCCTGTCGGCGCGCACGAACTATCGGTGCGGCACCTCGGATACGCTCCCCTCAGTCATTCGGTCGCGGTGGAAAGGGGACTCACGACCGACGTCGAGATCGGCCTCTCCCCCGACCCGCTCGAGTTGGAACCGCTCGTGGCGACGGTGATCAGGCCGCGTCACCTCGAGACCAGGGGCTTCTACGAGCGCAAGCAATGGGCCGAGTTGAACGGGGCTGGCACGTTCTTCACGGTCGAGGACATCGAGCGCCGCAGTCCCGCCCGCATCACGCACATGATCGCGGAAGCCCCGGGGGTCCGGCTCGCGGACTGCGGCATCCGGGGGTTGGGGTGCCAACTGTACGGCACGAGGATCTCGACCGGCTTCTCGGACCGACCCTGCAAGATGAACGTGTTTCTGGACGGAAGTCTGGTCATTCAGGGGAGCGACGACCGGTGGAGGAGTGGGAGCGGCGACCCGCCGGAATCGATCAACGACTACGTCCTCCCGAGCGAGATCGCCGCCGTCGAGGTGTACCGTGGGGCGGCGGGGCTCCCGGCCGAGTTCTCCGGCTACGATGCCCGCTGCGGCGCCGTGGCGATCTGGACGAAGTAAGGCACGCGTTCCCATCGCAACCCCTGAGGGCCCGTCAAAGGAGGAATCTGCGCATGACTGATTCGGCCGACGCGATTGCCAGACCCTCAACCACCCGGCACAGAGCGATGGGATCCGCCGGACTCGTGCAGGTCCTCGCGGCGCTCGGCGCGATCGCGACACTGCTCGCGCTTCCGGCGACGGCAGCGGCGCAGCGGATCAGCGGGACTGTGCAAGAGGTCGAGGGGGGCCGGCTCATCCCGGGCGGCTTCGTGAGCCTGCTGAACGCTGCGGGCGAGGCCGTGCAGGCGGACTTCACGGGGGCCGACGGCACCTTCTCGTTCGCGGCGCCGGGCCCGGGTGAGTACCGGATCCGGGTGGAGCGGATCGGATACGCCAACTGGGTCACCGAGGCCCACGCGCTGGCGGCCGGGCAGTCCCTCGCCATCACCGTCGAAGTCCCGCGACAACCCGTGCGGCTAGGCGACCTCCGGGTCGAGGTGACGGGGTCCTGCCTCGACGATCCGCGCCAGGGGGAGGCGCTCGCCACCGTGTGGGAGGAGGCGCGCAAGGCGCTCGAGACGGCGGTCTGGGCCGAGGATCGGGGCGAAGTCACGTTCACTCTGACGGAATACGAGCGTACGCTCGATCCCCGCTCTTTCGTCACCCTCGGTTCGCAGACCCGCACGCGCCCCAACGTGCGCCTGCCGCCGTTCCGAAGCCTCCCCGCACCCAGGCTGGCGGCCGAGGGCTACGCGGTCGTGGACCGGGACTCTTCCGTGTTCTACGCGCCGGACGCGACCGTCCTCCTGTCGGAGGAGTTCAGGGATGCGCACTGCTTCGGCCTGCAGCGTGACGAAGCGGAGGGCGAGGCGAGACTCGGCATCACCTTCCGTCCCCAGCGGCAGAGTGCCGTGATCGAGATCGAAGGGACGCTGTGGCTCGACGAGGCGAGTGCCGCGCTGCGCGAGGTCGAGTTGCGGTACCGGAACGTCCCGCTCCCGCGGGGGGCCGAGCGGCGACGGATCGGTGCGAACCTCGTCTTCGACCGGCTGCCGGACGGCCCGTTCTACGTCCGCGACTGGTGGATCCGTTTCCCGATCGCGGGTCGACCCACGCAGCTTGGCTTCGCTGGCCTGTCCGTTCCTCGACAGGCCGTGCTCGTGGCGTACCGTCAGACCGGCGGCAGCGTGGCGGATGCCTTCGTGGGAGGCCGCTCGTTCGGGACGGGGGCGGGCGTGGTCGCCGGCATCCTGCGTGACAGCGTGAACGGCGCGCCGCTGGGCGGGGCGGACATCGTCCTCCGGGACGGGGACGACGCGGCGGCGTTCCTGCCCCGGCCCACGGCCGCGGAGGCTCGCTTCAGCGCGGTCACCAACGAGGCCGGCGCGTTCCGGGTGACGGGGCTCCCGGACGGGGTCTACGCCCTCGGCGTGGACCACCCGAGGTTGCGGACGGCGGGAGTGCGGCTGAACGAAACCCGCGTGGTCGTCGAGGACCGGACGAGCGAAGCCCTGGAACTGTGGACACCCTCGGCCGAGACCATCTTCACGCGGACCTGCCCGGGTTCAGCCCCATACGGGAGCTCGGGCGCCGTGGTCGGAGTCGCGCGCGACGCCGCCACCGGGCTCCCCGTCCCGGGGGTCGAGATCGAGGTCCTGTGGCGGGTGCGGAACGTCCGGTTCGCGGGACGCGAGGTCCTCGTGAACGACCGGACCGAAAGCGCCGGTGACGTGTCGGGCGAGCAGGGCGAGTTCGTGATCTGCCGCGTCCCTCTGGGAGAGACGGTTCTCCTCCGGCAGAAAGGAGCGGGCGAAGGCGTCGGGTTCGATCTGGTCACCCGCGTCGCGTGGCGGGACGTTGAGGCGGACCCCGGCAGGCCCGCGGATCCACCGGGCGAAACGGCACTACCACACGTCCCGGCCCGGGAGGAAGTGTGTGGGGGAGGAGCCTCGCTCGCCGCCACCGTTCGGGCCGATTCCGGGCTCATGGTGATGCCGAACGCCACGGTCGTGCTGCGCTGGACCGACGCGGCGCTCAGGCCGGTGCGCGAGGACGCCGATGCCAACGGCCACCTGTTCCTCTGCATCCCGCCGGAAGCCCGGCAGGCCACGGTTTGGGCCGAGTTCGGCGACGCTTCCAGCGAGGAGACTCTCGTCGCCTTCGACCCGGGGCGGGTCCACGAGGTCGAACTCCGGCTCGCGTTCGCTGAGGGGACAACGGGACGGCTCGTCGGCCGCTTGCGCGATGCCCGGAGCCACCGTCCCGTGGCGGCGGCCGCCGTGTCCGTCACCGGTCGCCGGGAGGAGGTGCAGAGCAACCGGAGAGGTCACTTCGTCCTTAGCGGACTCCCCGTTGGAGCGTACGAACTGTCGATCAGGCACCTCGGGTACGCTCCGCTGACGCACACAGTGACGGTCACCCGGGGCCACACAACCGAGGTCGATGTACGTCTGTCTCCCGACCCGGTGGAACTCGAGCCCCTGGTGGTGACGGCCACGAGGCTCCGTCGGCTGGAGACACAGGGCTTCTACGAACGGAAATACTGGGGTGAACTCATCGGTGGCGGCACGTTCTTCACCGTCCAGGACATCGAGCGCCGGAACCCTCTCCGCATCACCGACCTGATCGCGGACGCGCCAGGGGTCCGCGTGAGATGCGGCGGCTCGGGATTCCGGTGCAGGGTGTACAGCAGGAGGATCTCGACCGGATTCGGGGGCGCCGGCTGCGAACTGAACGTGTATGTGGACGGCACCCTCGTGGTTCGCTCGAGCGACACCCGGTGGGGCCGTGATCCGGTCTCCGTCAACGAATTCGTCCTCCCCACCGAGGTCGGAGGAGTCGAGGTGTACCATGGCTCGGCGTCGCTCTCCGCGGAGTTCTCCGGTTTTGACAGCCGCTGCGGCGCCATCGTGATCTGGACGAAGTAATGAACTGACGGAGGCGGCGACCGCCGGCCGCCCGGAGCTGAGAAGGGGAACACAATGTCGATAAGCGACGCAGCCCGCAGACCCCTTGTGATGGCGCCATTGGCCGTGCTCCTACTCACCGTCGGCGCCGATCCCGCCGCGGCGCTGCCGGCCCAACAGCAGGAGACGGCCTGCGGAGACCGAGCGTCTCTCGCCGTCAGCGTCCGGGACGACTCGGGGCTCGTTCCGATGCCGAACGTCACGGTGGTGCTGCGCTGGACGGACGCCGTCCGAAGGCCCGTGCGGGAAACCGCCGACATGACCGGTCGCCTCGTCCTCTGTGTGCCGAGGGACGCCCGGCAGGCGACCCTGTGGGCCGAGTTCGGCGACGCGTCGAGCGAGGAGGCGGTCGTCGAACTCGAACCGGGCGTCGCGCACGAGGTCGAACTCCGTCTCCTGTTCGGGGAGATGCGGACGGGCCGGCTCATCGGCCAGGTGCTGGATGCCCGCACCCACCAGCCGGTTACCGCGGCCGCGGTCTCCGTCGCCAACCGGGCGGAGGTAGTCGAGAGCAACCGGAGGGGCCGCTTCGTCCTGGCCGGGCTGCCCGTCGGCGACTACGAACTTTCGATCCGACACCTCGGGTACGCCCCGCTCACCCATTCGGTCACGGTCACGCGGGGGCTGACGACGGAAGTCGAGGTCGACCTGTCGCCGGATCCCGTGGCGCTGGAGCCGCTCGTGGCGACGGCGACGAGACCCCGCCGCCTGGAGATCAAGGGCTTCTACGAGCGCAAGTACTGGGGCGAACTGATCGCCGGCGGGGCGTTCTTCACGGCCGAGGACATCGAGCGCCGGAGCCCCCTCCGCATCACGCACATGATCGCGGATGCCCCCGGGGTCCGGCTCGCGAACTGCGACATCTGGGGACACGGCTGCAAGCTGTACAGCACGACGCACTCGCGGGGGTTCTCGGACCAGGGCTGCAAGCTGAACATCTACCTCGACGGCAACATCGCCATCCGGGGGAGCAAGGAGCGCTGGAGCCTCACGTCAGGAGTCCCCCCCGAGGCGCAGCTCCGGGAATCCATCAACGATCTCGTCCTCCCGACCGAAATCGCCGGAATCGAGGTGTACACGGGCGGCGCGTCGCTCCCGGCCGAGTTCGGCGGCCACGATTCCCGCTGCGGCGCCGTCGTGATCTGGACGAAGTAGCCCTGGAGTAGTC
The DNA here is from genome assembly GCF_965216145.1 of Candidatus Palauibacter sp. Classification (GTDB taxonomy): domain Bacteria; phylum Gemmatimonadota; class Gemmatimonadetes; order Palauibacterales; family Palauibacteraceae; genus Palauibacter. Next base: position 103,664 of record NZ_OZ244149.1, on the reverse strand, counting down.
CGGGGCAGCCTTCTGCAATGCTGAAGCACACGCGTCCCAACCCGCCACTCGTGGACGTTTTCCTCATGCGTGGCATATAGGGAATGGAAGACGCTGTCAGGCGGGGTGCCGGCCGAGTTGCAGCGCTGCCATCGACGCCGACCCCGCCATGACCCCCAGGCAGGAGGCAGAGACTTGAACTCGTCCAAGCGACTTGACTCGGTGGGAATCGTCCTATGCCTCTCCGCGCTGGCCTGTATAGGCGAGGTGGGTTTCTCGGATTTGCCGCCCGGCGGTGGGGATCACCTGCGGCCGGGGCTCGCGGTCACCGTGCGCGTAGCCCCCGAGGCGGCGGGTGTCGCGCAGGCTCTGGGCTGGGCCGGCGGCGTGCCGGGCGCCGAGGTGCGCGTACATCGCATCGGGACCGACTTCGCATGGGAGACGGCAATCACGGACGAGCGGGGCAATGCCTATCTGCCGCAATTGGTATCCGGCCGCTATCGCGTGGCGGCGTACCGTCCCCTCACGGACGAGGAATCCGCGCAGGCCGGAGTATCGGCGCTGGCCTCGGGACGCATCCTTGACGTCGGCGGCGCCGGCACCGAGCAGACCATGGAGTTGGTGCCGAACCGGACGGGGTTGGTCATCAGCGAAGTATACGGCCCGGCGACGGGGGGGCCTCGGTGGGGCTTTTCCTACAACTTCCATATGTACTTCGAGTTGTACAACAACTCGGACCGAACGGTGTTCCTCGACGGACTGACGTTCGGAAGAGTCCAACTTTTCGACGTCGCTGCACCCCACGAATCTTGCGCGGAGTCCGCACGGTTCCGGAAGGATCCGGACGGTATCTGGGCTCAGTTCCTGCACCGCTTTCCCGGCAGCGGGGGGCAATATCCGCTGGGTCCGGGCGAGGCGGTCGTGGTCGCGCTGGATGCCATCGATCATTCGGTGGTGCATCCGGATTTTCCGGATCTTTCGAACGCCGACTTCGAACTGCTGGGATTTGGTGATGTGGACAATCCGGCCGTCCCCAATCTCGTCGAGATCGGGCTCCGGTCTTGGCCTCATGGTCACGGGCTGCTCTTCTACCACACTCATTCACTGTTCATCGCGAATGAGTTGGATCCGTCGAGCCTGGAGCGGGCCGTACGGCACCTTCCTGTCGGAGACAGCGAGACGATCAGGGTCCCGGACACGGACATCATCGACGTCATGTGGATGGAGATGGACGATGCGCTCCAGGATCAGCGGTTCGAACGCTGCGACGGGGTCGTACACGGAACCTTCGACCAGTTGGGAGGCGGATTCCTGCCCAGCGACCTGTCGCTTTCTGCACAGCGCATTCGGCTTCCGGGGGCGGCCGGTGCGGCGGGGCGCCTCCAGGACACCAACGTGTCCGCGGTAGACCTGACCCACGGGGCGATCACGCCCGGCGCCATCCGGTGATGTCCGAGTTCCTCGTGCGGCATGGAGGCAAATGTGCCTAAACGGCCGACGCTCGCCTGCCTTGCCTTGGCCTTCTCATTGAGTTGCGCCGGCGAGGTGGGGTTCTCCGATCCGCCGCCCGGCGGCGGGGATCACCTGCGGCCGGGGCTCGCGGTCACCGTGCGCGTAGCCCCCGAGGCGGCGGAGGTCGCGCAGGCCCTGGGCTGGGCCGGTGGCGTGCCGGGCGCCGAGGTGCGCGCTCACCGCATCGGGACCGACTTCGCCTGGGAAACAGCCGTCACGGACGAGCAGGGCAATGCCTATCTGCCGCAACTGGTATCCGGCCGCTATCGCGTGGCGGTGTACCGTCCCCTCACGGACGGGGAATCCGCGCAGGCCGGTGTATCGGCGCTGGCCTCGGGACGCATCCTCGACGTCGGCGGCGCCGGCACCGAGCAGACCATGGAGTTGGTGCCGAACCAGACCGAATCCCTTGTCATCAGCGAGGTATACGCCCCGGCGACGTTCGTCGCGGAATTCAGATACAACTTTCACATGTACTTCGAGTTGTACAACAACTCCGACCGGACCGTGTTCCTGGACGGTCTGACGTTCGGCAGGAGCCAACTCATCAACATCGCGGCCCCGTTTGCCTCCTGCGCGGAGTCCGCCCGCTTCCGGAAGGATCCGGACGGGATCTGGGCGGTGTTCCTGCACCGCTTTCCCGGAAGCGGAGGCCAATATCCGCTGGGACCCGGCGAGGCAGTCGTGGTCGCGCTGGATGCGATCGATCATTCGGTGGTGGATCCGCGCCTTCCGGATCTCTCGGACGCCGACTTCGAATTGCTGGGATTTGGGGATGTGGACAACCCGGCTGTCCCGAACGTCGTGGAGGTGGGACTCAGAAACTGGTTCGACGGGCACGGACTGCTCTTCTATGTCGGCCAGTCGCTGTTCATCGCGAACGAGGTGGACCCGGCGAGCCTGGAGCGGGTCGTCCGGAGCCTTCCTTCCGGGGACGTCCAGACGATCAGGGTTCCGGATACGGCTCTTATCGACGTCATGTGGACGGAAGAGGATGATGCGCTGCGGGATCAGCGGTTCGAAATCTGTGACGGCGTCGTACACGATGACTTCGACCAACTCGGGGGAGGCTACCTGCAACACGGTGTAGACCTGACACTATCGGTGCAGCGCATTCGCCTTCCGGGGGCAGCCGGTGTGGCGGGGCGTCTTCAGGATACGAACGTGTCGGCGGTGGACCTCGTGAAGGCGCCGATCACTCCCGGAACGATCCGGTGATCCGTCGCCGCGCCAGCGGGCCCACGCTTCCTCCGGCGACTGATTTCCGCGCTTGCGTGTGGTTTCGGTGGCCTGACCGTGTCGCTACGTCCCTGTTCTCCAGGGGAAGAGATTGGGACGTGAACTCACTCAGCCGACTCGACTCCATCGGGATCTTCCTGAGCCTCTTCGCCGTGGCCTGTGCTGGAGATGTGGGCTTCTCCGATCCGCCGCCCCCCGCCGACGGGGGCGATCACCTCCGACCGGGGCTCACCGTGAATTCCGTCGTCGCCCCGGAGGCTGCTTCTGTCGCGCGAGCACTGGGCTGGGCCGATGGCGTACCCGGGGCGGAGGTACGCGTCCACCGCTTCGGCACCAATTTTGCCTGGGAGACGGCGCTTGCGGATGATCTAGGGACGGCCAGCCTGCCGCGGCTGGTCGCCGGACAATATCGGGTCGCCGTGTACCGTCCTCTGAGCGCCGCGGAAACGCTCGCGACGGGGGTCGAGGTCCTGGCTGCCGGACGCATGTGGCCCGTCGCGGCGCGCGGTACCGAGCGCACGATTGAGCTGGTGCCCAACCAGCCGGGGTCACTGGTCATTAGCGAGGTCTACGCGCCAGCTACGTTCGTTGCGGAGCTCAGCTACAACTTTCACATGTACTTCGAGGTCTACAACAACTCGGACCGGACCGTGTTTCTTGACGGTCTGACGTTTGGAAAAGTCCAGCTCATCAACGCGGCTGGGCGGTCTGTTTCCTGTGCCGAGTCGGCTCAGTTCCGGAAGGATCCGGACGGCGTTTGGGCTGTGTTTCTCCACCGCTTTCCGGGCAGCGGCGGCCAATACCCGTTGGCGCCCGGCGAGGCTGCGGTAGTCGCGCTGGATGCGATCGATCACACGGTCGTACATCCGGATTTCCCGGATCTGTCCGCGGCCGATTTCGAGTTGCGGGGAAACGGAGATGTAAACAATCCGGATGTTCCGGATCTCGCCGAGATCGGGCTCCTCTCCTGGTTCCACGGGCACGGGCTACTCTTCTATGTCGGACAGGTTTTGTTCATCGCGGAGAAGCTCGATCTGGAAGCGCTGGAGCGGGTCGTCTGGAGGCTTCCTTCCGGCGATTCCCCGATGGTGCGGGTTCCAGCCTCTGCTCTGATCGATGTTGTTTGGACGGAAAGGGATGATGCGCTCCAGGATCAGCGGTACGAAGGCTGTGACGGCGTCGTGCATGAGAGGTTCGACCAGCTCGGAGGAGGCTACCTGAAGCACGGAGTTGACCTGACACTATCGGTGCAGCGGATTCTCCTGCCGGGGGCTGCGGGCGCCGCCGGACGCCTTCAGGACACCAACGTGTCGGCGGTCGACCTTGTGAAGGCGCCCATCACCCCCGGGAGGATTCCCTGAAAACAGCGCGTTGCTGCAGGGGACGCCTGGCTGCGGTTGTGGTCGGGGGCCTCCTCATGGCCGTACTCCCCTCAGCGTCGATCCAGGCCCAGGCGCGCACGGGAGCAAGCATCGCCGGGCAGGTATCGGACGAGGCGACCTCGGCTCCGCTCACCGGCGTCTTGGTCGCCATCGAAGGCACGACGATCGCCGCACTTACGGACGAAGGGGGCCGATATCGGCTCGAAGGTGTGCCGCGGGGTCCCTGGATATTGCGCGCCCAGCGGATCGGGCTCGCCACGGCCCGCGTCCGGATCACGGTCCCCCCGGAGGGAACGCTGACGCGGGATATCGCCTTGTCCGTCAGCGCCCTGCGCCTGGAGGACATCACGGTGACCGCGGACGCGGTGAGCCGGGCGGAAGGGGAACTCGGGACGGCGAGCGTCATCGAGCGCGACGCGATCGAACACATCACGGCCACGAGTCTGGCCGGCGTGCTGCAACTCGTCCCCGGCATCTCGACCCGAGCTCCTGGATTGGGCGATGTGGAGCAGATCGCGCTCCGCACCGTCCCCACGGGGTCCAGCCTGGGCGCGCTGTCGAACGACGCGGGCGTAGGCCGAAACTCGGCCGACCTCTCCGCCTTCGGAACCCTCATCGTGCTCGATGGCGTGCCGCTGTCGAACAACGCCAACCTGCAGAGCCTCGGGCCGCGCGGCGGTGCCGATCTGCAGTTGCTCTCCTTCGCGACCGCGGCGAACGGAGGGATCGATCTGCGGCGCATCCCGGCTGCCGTCATCGAGCGCGTGGAGGTCATCCGCGGCGTCCCGTCCGTTCGGTACGGCGACCTCACGCAGGGCGCGATCGTGGTCGAGACCCGCGCCGCGCCGGTGCTCCCCATCGCGGAAGCCAAGCTCGATGAGCGGACGTTCGAGAGCAGCGTCGTCGGGGGGCACGCGTTCGGGGGACCGGGCCACGCCGGCACGATGACGTTCGACGTGGCGCGCACGCGCGTAGAGCCGGGGGTGTCGGACGACGAGTCGACCCGTTTCTCGGGGCAGCTCGCCCACCGTACGGAGGTCGGAAGAAACCAGGCGGCGACGGGTGCGTCCGAGCCGAAGCTCATCCTCGACACGAGATTCGACGTGTTCCAGCTCGTCGACAACCGGCCGGAGAACCCGATCGTGCGGCCGGGTCGCGCCTCGCGGACCCGGGATACGGGTGTCCGCGTATCGGAACGGGCCCGGCTTCGGCTCGGAGGGGATTCCCGTCTCTCGTTCACGGGCTCGCTGAGCCGGATCGACCAGGAATCGACGAGCCGCGCCCCCAAGGTGAGCGGCGTGCAGCCGTTCACGCCCGCCCGCTCCGCCGGCCGAAACGAAGGCTTCTACATCGGCGGGACGTACCTCGCGGAGGTGGAACTCGACGGCACGCCCTGGCTCGGGTTCGGGCGACTGGAGTGGGAGGATCGGACCCGGTGGTTGAGCGCGGACCACCAGCTGCTCGCCGGGGTCGAGTTCCGTCGCGAGTGGAACAACGGAGCCGGATTCCAGTTCGATCCCCAGTTCCCGCCGTCCATCGGGTGGAATGGCGTGCATGGCTACGACCGTACGCGCACGTTCGACGAGATCCCTGCCGTCGCGACGAGCGCCTTCTACGTCGGGGATCGCGCCTCCCTCCCGCTGGGGTCGTGGAGCGCGACCGTACAGGCGGGTCTCCGGCTGGATCTCCTGCATGAGGGAGGATCGTGGTTCGGCGGGGCGCGGGATCAGGTCATCCAGCCGCGGATCAACGCGCAGGTCGAGCCACGGCCCTGGCTCAGGCTTCGGGGCGGGTGGGGCCGCGTGGCGAAGACGCCGGCGGTCGGCGATCTGTATCCGGCGCTTCAGTACTTCGACCTCGTCAACGTGAACTTCTTCGCCAACGATCCGGCCGAACGGCTGGCCGTGCTGACGACCTTCACGCGAGACCCGACCAACCCGGAACTGGGTTTTTCCGAGGGCACGAAGGCGGAGGCCGGTTTCGAGATCGACGTGGGCGAGGGTGCGGTCGCCGTCACGGCGTTCCGCGACCGGATCGACGGAGGGGTGGGGATCGGGTCGGTCCCGGACTTCATCACGCGTGACTTCTTCGCGCTCACGGATTCCACGACGGGCAACGGGATCCGGCCGGAGATCATTCTGCCGGCGACGTCCACGGACACGGTCCCGGTGCTGATCGACCGGCCGAGAAACATGTTCGATCAGGTGAATCGGGGCATCGAACTCACGGCGGCGCTCCCCCGGATCGCGCCGCTCGCCACGCAGCTCTACATCACCGGATCCTGGCTGGAGACGCGGACGGCTTCGGAGGGGCGCTTCTTCGGGACGCCGCTGCGCTTCTCCGATTTTCAGCTCTCACAGCGACATGAGCGCTCGCCGTACTGGGAAGGGCTGACCGAGCGAGGCGAGGCGATGATGTTCCTGTATCGGTTCATCCACCACCAGCCCGATCTCGGCCTCGTGGCGACGCTCACCGTCCAGCACAACGTCCGCAACGAGATCGAGGACATCGTGGCACGGGACACGCTGGCCTTCGCCGGTTACATGACGCGCGCCGGCGAGCTCGTGCCCGTGCCGGCCGAGCGCAGGTCCGATCCGGAGTACGCCGACCTTCGCGTCTCCCGCAGCGGCCGGTCGCTGCCGCTGCACGGCCCCGCACCCGACTGGATGGTGCATTTCCAGGTGTCGAAGACGCTGCCCCTCGACGGGCAGCTTCGCGTGTGGGCGTTCAATTTCTTCGACCGACGAGGCCAGCCGTGGGAGGGAGACCGTTTGGGGCGTCTCTACCCTCCGGTGCGGTTCGGGGCGGAAGTCACGTTTCCCACCGCCGGGTTCTTCGGCCGATGAGGGCGCGGAGCTTCTCCGGGGCCGTGACGGCGGTCGTCGGCGCCTGCCTGTGGCTTGCCCTCCCGGCGCCCGCGCCGGGGCAGGCGACCTCCTCGCATGGAACGCCGATCCAGGCGGTACTGCCGGCCTGGCTCACGAACTGGAGTCCGCTCTCACGAATCGCGGACCTGCCGCGCCGCCTGCCGGCCGGAGCGCGCCTCCCCGGTCTGTTCTCTTCGCCCGCGCCCCGGGTGGGCGAGTTCTGGACTGCCGGTAACCCCGGCGCGCTGGGACGCGAACTCGACGACCGGCGCGCCGACTTTCGGCTCGCCGTGCAGAGCACCTCGGGTGACTACGCGAGGCCGCTCGATCCCGGCGGCGTAGGGCGGGGCGCGGTCTCGACGACCGGCTGGACCCGGGTCGGCGAGAGGGGCGCGGCCATCGGAGCCGTTGTTTTCAACCGGACGAGCCTGCGCGACTCGATCTTCGCCGATGTCCTGCTGCCGTATGGTTCGAACCCCCTCATCGTGGCCGACACGATCGGCGACCCGCTCCGCAACTCGTCCCTCCGCATCGAGGGGGCGCTGGGGTGGCAATTCGGGCGCTTCGGCGTGGGGTTCACCGCTGGCTGGGAAGGGCACAGCAGTCGCACCGTGGCCTCCCCGGTACCACGGCTCGACCGGCGAGCGACGCCCGGTTTCTCGGGGGGGCTGAGCTATGACCTCGGCGGAATCCGTCTCGGATTGCTGGGGCGTATTCGACGCACGGCGGAGTTCATTCGGATCCAGACGGTGGCGCAGCCATCCCGCGTGTTCCAGATCGAGGGCTACGCGGAACCGGTTCCCCTGGATCTCCATCCAGCCCGTTATGAGAGGCGCTACGAACAGGAGGCATATGCGCTCGGCGCCTCCGCCGCCTTCGCCGCGCTCGGCGGAGACTGGGCGCTGTACGGACTGCGGGAGCGAACATCCGAAGATCAGTTCGTAAGGCTGCTCGAGAGCGATCCGCCCAAGGATGTGTGGGACGCCGATGGCTGGAAGTTCGGGATCGCCGGGCAATGGCTGTTCGAGGGCGCCGGGGCCGCCGAGTGGCTCGTTACCCTCGACGGCGAGTATCGGACGCTCAAAGGCGAGGCGTTTCAGGAGTCGCTAGGGGGCGTGATCTTCACCGCCGACGAGACGCAACTCGATCTCGGATTGGACGCGCGGGCGCGGTTCGGGAACGGCTGGCTGCTCGGCGGCCGAGCGGAGTTGCGACGCAGCCGCCGCGACCGCCGCGATCTGTTCGCCGAGGCCACCTCGGACATCCGGGGGATCGAAGGAGGGGGCGCCCTCGAGCTGGGCCGTGTGCTCGGCGAACGGGTCGGCGTCTCCGCGGGTCTGCAGGTCGCGAGCTACGGACCTGCCGGTACGATGCCGCGTCCGAACCGTCTGGGTCCCGAATACCGACGCTACGTGGGGCCTGGCCTCGCGCTCGATCTCAATCAAGCGCTCGTCACCGGCGGCGTGCTCACGTTGCGTTGGCAAACCGGGCAGACCACCGGATTCTGGCTGCGCGGCGCATTCAGTGCCCTTAGTCCGAGCAAGCCTTTCCTTCCCCTGACCCCGACGGGCAGCCGCCGAGCCTGGACCGTGACCGCCGGAGTGGTGCTCGACGAGCGCCTGCTCCCGTGACCGGAGCGCCGCTCGTGCTCAAGGTCGACGGCCAGCCCGGCTCGTTTTGACGACAGTCGACCCCTGGTATCCCGGGAGGGAACCGTGCGCAAACTAAACGACTTCAATGTCGCGGTCCTGGCCTCGCTCGGGTTGGCTTGCGGTGGAGATATGGGTCTTTCGAGGCCAGGGGAGGATCCGGTGAAACGGATCGGGGCGAAGTAGCGTGATCGCCTCCTCGAGGGAACGACGGCTGGCGCGGAGGGCGGCGCAGGGTGACCGTGACGCTCTGCGGGAGCTGTACGAGGAGTACTCGGAGGACCTGTTCGCCGTCGCGTATCGCCTGACCGAGTCCTCTGCCGATGCCCGCGACGTGTTGCACGACGTGTTCTCTCGTCTTCCCAAGGCTCTCCGACGCTTTGATCGCAAGCGCTCGCTTGGGCCCTGGCTTCGGGCCGTGACGACCCGCGCCGCCCTTGTGCGACTCCGCGCGGAACGGAGGCGTCGAGAGGTCTCCGTCCAGGACGAGAGCCTCTTCGGCGCGCGGCGGACACCTTCCGTTATCGATTCGATCGCGTTCGAGCGTGCGCTTGCCTCCCTCCCGGAGAAGCTTCGAACGGTGATCATTCTAAAGGAACTGCAGGGCTATTCTCACAAGGAGATCGGCGACCTCCTCGGCATACCCCCTTCAACCTCGAGGGGACGTCTGCACACGGCGCGGGCGGCGCTTCGCGACGCGCTGCGCGACGGGTAGGAGATATGGCATGAAGCCAGACAGCCAGGATGCGCATATTGACTATGCCACACTGAACGACTTTGCGGACGGCGATCTGACTGGACGGTCCGCTGAGGCCGTCCGGTCGCACCTTCAAGGGTGCGCGGCCTGCCGGGAGGAGGTCCGGTTCATACGTTCGTCGGGCGTGACGATCCGCACGCTTCCGACGCCGAAGCCGCCCGACGAACTACTTGCGGATCTCCTCCGCGAGGACTCGGGCCATGTAACGATTCTTCCGCTCGCCGGCGCGCAGGCGAAACCGGCCTTTTCGTCGCGACCCTTGTGGCTCCCTTCCATCGGCGCGGGGGTTCTGGGGCTGTTCGCGGCCATCATATTGCTGACCGTTGGCTCCGGCCGGGCCGTGGCGGGCTCGAGTACGCTCAGCTTCGAACGGACCGGTGATGGGGCGCTGGCCCTCCGCTACGAGACCGTCTCCGTACTGGCAACGGAACCGAGCCTCCGCGCGCGGATTCGATACTGGGTTCCGGACTCGCTCCGATACATGCAGACCGCGCCGGGCTTCAGTGCGATCGAACTCTCCGGCGAAGAGATCGGGGAATTCGAGGGAGTCGTGAGCCTTCCACCGGGCACCGCCTACGCCGTCGTCACGATCGAGGACAACGACGCAAGCTACATCGATGCTGGCCTGGGCGGACAATGGGAGTATCTGGAGACGGACGCACAAGGTCGCCCGACCCTGTGGGCGCGGCGACACCAGATCCTCGCAACTCTCGAGTACCGCGTCACCAGGATCGGAGCACTGGCCGAGCAGGCGGCCTCGGAATTCCCGGGGCAGCCGGAGTTCTGGGTGTGGTCCTTCCTGTTCTCGGATGATGTGTGGCCGGCAGCGCCACCGGACACGCTGCTGCGACGTCACGCCGCGCGTCTCGATGCGCTCGACCGTGCCGCCCGGGCGGGGGATCCGGGACCCGTGGAGATGGACGCCCTCTGGCGCTACTCCCGATTACTGGGACGCACGGACCTGGCCGACTATTGGGCGGACGAACTGCTCGCGCGCTATCCGCGACACGGTCTGGCCACACTGGTCACTTTGTGGTCGATCGTCACTTCCTCAAGCACGGATGAAGAGAAACTGGCTGCCGTCGAGGAAAACTGGGCCATCACCAAGGCTCCGGTCACGGCCCAGGTCGGGTTGCAGCTCTCTTACGAGTTCGCCGATCCGGACCTCACCGAGAAATGGCTCGCCCGGCACGCCGCCAATCCGGTGCTCAGGAGCCTGAACTACGATGTCCGCGTGGCGGGAGCCGTGATGGAAGTACCTGTCCTGTGGCCGGTCGCCGAACGCTGGATTCTCCGTCGTCTCTCGGACAGCCGGGACTGGGTGGGCCCCGCACGGAGCCTCGATCAGTCTCGTCGGAGCTTTGAAGCGGAAGCGCGCCGGGGCCGCGCGCTTCTCTACCTCCACCTTGCCCGCATCCGCCTCGCGCGCGGCGACCTGAAGGCCGCGACCGACGCGGCGGAGCGCTCGGTGGCGGAGTCGTGGAGCCCGGAGGTCTTCGTGCAGGCGGCCGAGATCCATCGCGCCTCGGGTTCGGAGGCGCGCGCGGCCGAGCTGATCGCGCTCGCACGGGTGGACCCGGTGACGCCGCTGGAGCCGTACCTCTCCGCCGACATCGACTCGGCCTGGCCCGAGCCGACCGAGATTCAACTGGCCGCGGCCCGTGTCACCCTGCGCGAACGGATCGCATCGGAGCTCCTGGACGAACACGTCGACCTGAACGCGCGCATCCGATCCGAGACCGGTGAAGAGACGACGCTCCGACGGGCGGCCAGTCCGGAGGGCGTGACGCTGGTTCTCTACGCCATCGAGCCAGACGAGATACCCGATGAGGCGTCTGCGCTTCTGGCGCTGAACACCGAGCCCTTGGGGGCGGTTGGTGTGCGCACTCTGGTCGTCGCACAACGACCGGATTCGCCGCGAGACGAAGGGTCAGGAACACACCGACCCTTCTATCTGGACGCGAAGCGGGAAGTCCAGGAGAAGCTTCGCGCAGCCGCGAGCCCGCAGTACTTCGTCCTTGATGGCACCGGCAGACTCCGCCATCGCGGGGAGAACCTGGAAGCCGCTCTCCGGATCGCGCTCGCACTTTCCATGTGAGGAAGAGTGGCTCATCCTGAGCCGGATGCCCATCGGCGAAAGGAAAGGGGGACACCCCATCAAGCGAAGGAGCAGGCATGACGGCTATGAAGACCGTTCTCGGCTTCCTCATCGGCGTGGCGCTCTACACCCTCGTGGACCGGGCGACCGGGCCGGAATGGACGGAATCGATTGATACCTTGACGGCGGGCTGGTCCATTGGGAATGCGTAGCCCTGAACCAGCCGCGAATCCAGGTACGGGTACGCATGTAGAGTTGGCAGGTGAAGTTGAAGGAAGCGCGTTCTTCACGGCGGAGGACATCGAGCGCCGGAGCCCCCTCCGCATCACGCACATGATCGCGGACGCCCCGGGGGTCCGCCTCGCGAACTGCGACATGTGGGGACACGGCTGCAAGCTGTACAGCACGACGCACTCGCGGGGGTTCTCGGACCAGGGCTGCAAGCTGAACATCTTCCTCGACGGCAACCTCGCCATCCGGGGGAGCAAGGAGCGCTGGAGCCTCACGTCGGGAGGCGGCACCGACATGAACCCTCGGGAATCGATCAACGATCTCGTCCTCCCGACCGAAATCGCCGGAATCGAGGTGTACACGGGCGGCGCGGCGCTCCCGGCCGAGTTCGGCGGTCACGACGCGCGCTGCGGCGCCGTGGCGATCTGGACGAAGTAGCTCTCGAGGTGGCGATACGGTGAATTGCTGCTGAATGCGTCTTAGCCGCCCGACAGCGGCGCGACCGGTAGGCCCCCAACGGATGTAAGGTTTCGCCCCCTCGTGTCATCTAAACAAATATGTCGGTATGTCTGGACACGAGGAATCATGGCAAGGGGACTCACGAGGAACGATCGAGACGCGCAGCGGAGTCGTTTCGAAGCCGTGGGATCGAGCCGCAAGTCCTGGGGAGAAACTGGTCATGGCTGGATTCGAGGTGTGTGAGGGCCTGTATCTCCTTCCGGCCAGGTTCGGGGGTCGCGATTCGCCCTGCGGCGCGGCTGACGACCGGAAGAATCCGTCGTGATCGAGGCGAATCGGGAAGGGCGGCTGGCCCGACGGGCCGCCGCCGGGGACCGCGAAGCGCTCCGCGCCCTGTACGAGGAGTACTCGGACATGGTGTTCGCGGTCGCGTACCGTCTCACGGACTCTTCGCCCGATGCGCGGGACGTGCTGCAGGACGTCTTCGTCTACCTGCCAACGGCCCTCAAGAGCTTCGACCAACGGAGTTCGCTCGGAACCTGGCTGCGCGTCGTCGCGACGCGCCAGGCGCTGCAGGCGATCCGGGCGCGCCAACGGCGTCGCGAGATTCCAATCGGCGATGACGTGCCGACCCGTCCCCCTCACGCACTGGACACCATCGCGCTCGAGCGAGCGTTGGCCACGCTCTCGGACAAGCTCAGGGCCGTGATCATTCTGAAGGAAATCGAAGGCTACTCGCACAAGGAAATAAGCAACTTTCTCGAGATTACGCCCACGGCGTCCGCGGCCCGACTCTGTCGAGCCCGGGCCTCGCTGCGGGCCACGCTAGGAGAACGATAGGCATGCATATCGACTATCCCACCCTCAGCGCTTTTGCCGACGGTGATCTCGACCCGGCGTCCTCGGCAGACGTGAGCGCGCACCTGCTCGCATGCGCGAAGTGCCAAGGGGAGGCCCAGTTCATTCGGGAGCTTGGGGATGGCCTCAGGGCCCTTCAGACTCCGTCGGCGCCACGCCACGCCTTCGACAGAATCTGGCCCGAAGATCGAGAGGCGGCACCCGTCTCCGAGCTGCGAACACACGGGCGTGAGCCCATGCAGCGAGGCTGGCGGATCGCCCTGGCGGCCGGTGTGGTGGGGCTCATGGCCGCCGCCTTCGTCTTGACCTTCGGTGCGGACCGCGCCATGGCGGGCGCGAGCGCGCTGACGCTCGAGCGGGCCGACGGCGGGGCGATGACGCTTCGCTACGAGACCATCTCCCCGCTGGGCGCGGAAACCAGCGTCCGGGCGCGGATCCGGTACTGGATCCCGGACTCGCTCCGGTTCGCGCAGAACGAAGGTCGTTTCAGCGAGATCGAACTCTCCCGGGAAGCTCCCGGGAGGTTCGAGGGCGTCGCCGACCTGCCGCCCGGCACCGTCTACGCGGTCGCTACGGTCGAGGACCGCGAAGGAACCTATCTCGATACTGATTTCGGTCGGTTCTGGGAGTATCTGGAGCCGGATGGACGGGGCCGCCCGACGCTTGACGCGCGCCGCTACCAGGTGCTGGCGGCGCTCGAACTCAATGCCGGAGCCGCGGCGATCGCCCAACGGGCTGCCGCGGAGTTCCCCGGGCAGCCGGAATTCTGGCTCTGGCTCCTCTCCTTCGAGCTTGCCGCGCTTCCGGCGGACTCGATCGACACCCTTCTGTCGACCCGCGAGGCGCGTCTCAGCGGGCTCGACCGGGCGGCCCGGGGCGGGAATCCGGGGCCGGTGGAGATCGATGCGCTCAGCCGCTACGCCAGACTTCTCGAGCGCCCCGACGTTGCGGACTACTGGTGGGGTGAGCTGAGGAAGCGCTATCCGCACCACGGTTCGGCTGCCCTGGTCCGCCTGCAGGAGATCTTTCTCTCCCAGGCCACGACCGAAGAAAAGCTGGCTGCACTCGAGGAGGATTGGGCGAGCGTCGGGGCACCGGCCACGGCGCAACTGGGATTGCGATACTCGTACGAATTGGCCGATCCGGTCCTCACGGAGGAATGGCTGCGCAAGCACGAGGCCAGTTCTTGGGCTCGGAGTCTGAGCTTTGGCACGGAAGTGGCGCGCAGCCTGATGGAGGTCCCCGCACTGTGGACGTTGGCCGAACGCTGGATCCTCGACCGCCTGTCCGACAGCCGGGACTGGGTCGGTCCCGAACGTCGGCTTGATCAGTCGCGCTACAACTTCGAAGCAGGGACGCGCCAGAGCCGGGCGAATCTTTACCTCTACCTGTCGCGCCTACGCCTTGATCGCGGCGATATCGCGGGTGGGATCGACGCCCTGGAGCGGTCGGTCGAAGAGACATGGAATCCACAGGTGTTCGCGCGTGCGGCCGAGATCCATCGTTCGCTCGGTTCCGACGCTCGCGCCGCCCAGTTGACTTCGCTCGCGCGGGTGGATCCGGTGGTCCCTTTGGAGCCGTATCTCTCCGACGAAGACAACGCGGCGCGGCGCACGCCGGCCGATGCCCAACTGGCTGCGGCGCGGGCGGCCATGCAGGAACGGGTCGTGGCGGGGCTCCTGAACGAATACGTCAACTTCGACGGAGGCCTGCGGACCGAAACCGGGGGCGAGACAGCCCTCGACCAGGCGGACGGTGCCGGTCGCGGCGTGACGCTCGTCCTCTACACGAGTCGGCCGGACTTCGTCCCCGATGAGGACTTCGCACTTCTGACCCTGAATGCCGAACGACTGAATTCGACCGGAGTGCGGACCGTTCTTGTAACCCAGCGGACGGATTCGTCGCCGGGGGACCGTCCAGAGATCGACGCCCAGTTCCTTCACGATCCGGACTACCGGGTCTGGGAAGAGCTTGGGGCATGGCGCACTCTGCAATACTTCGTCCTCGACCGTGGAGGCAGGCTTCGCCACCGCGGCGAGGAACTGGAAACGGCTCTCCGCATTTCACTCGTGCTCGCGATGTGACGCTTCACGTCTCCCCAGTTCAAACGAAACGGAAAGGAAACGAGCCATGACCGGAAGACGCTTGCTCGCAGCTGCCGTGATCGCGCTTGCCTTCGCCATCATCCCGATCACGCGCGACACCGAGGCGGCCGTCGGCCTGGGACTCTCGACGGCGTCGTGTGAGTCGGGCGACTGCGGCCACCGGACGATGCTGGACTGCTTTTGTGTCAAGCCACCGCTAACGAACCACGCACCACACTGCAAAGATGATGGCGTGCAATGAGCGCCCCGAGCATGGTATTGCGTCGCTGGGCGATCTGGTCACTCGCGACCGCTTCAATCTGGGCGTGCCGCTCCGGGGACGGGGCGGGGGATGCGAGTCACGAGCCGGAGGCCGCGCTCGCCGCCGAGAACCTGTTCTCGGACGATGCGCTGGGGTGGATCGTGGATCTCGCGCTCGTCGAGGACCGGGTCGTCGCGATCGACGCGATGCTCGAACCCAGCGTCCATGTCTTTGACCTGGACGGTCTGCGGCGCCTCGGTTCCTACGGGCGCCAGGGCGATGGCCCGGGGGAGTTCATGGATCCCGAGCAGATCGTGACCGGAGCCTCGACCTCGCCCGACGAGGTGTGGATTCTGGACGGCGCTCATCAGCGCCTGACCCAGTTGTCTCTGGACGAGATCGAGACGGGCGGCGTGGTCTCCCCTCACACGCTCCCCATGAACGGTCCCAACGCGGGGTCGCTCGTCCGCGTACCGGATGGTCGCTGGTTCGCCGGGGGCTGGGTCACGGGAGGCCGGGTCGCCCGCTACGACGCCGAGCGGAGTTTCGATCGCACCATCGTCGGCTTCCCGCCCGAAGCCGGTGAGGCGCCGGGCTCCACGCTCCTCCAGGCCTACGAGAGCCGGGTCGTGGCCGATCCCGCGGGTGATCGCCTGGCCGCCGCGACGCTCCTCGGAGGATTGCTGGAGATCTTCGACTCCGATGGCGAAGTGATCGCTCACGCGGCCGTGCCCGACCCCTTCCAGCCCTCGTGGGAGCAGGGAAGATCGCGGGAGGGCAGGGCCGTGATGTCGGTGGGCCCCGAGACGCGCTACGGGTTCACGGACCTGGCCGCGACGGATCGCCACCTGTACGGCCTCTTCTCCGGGGGGAGGGTGATGCAGGACGGGACGCCATGGGCCACGAAGGAGGTCCAGGTCTTCACGTGGGACGGCGAATACCTCACGACCCTGTACCTCGACAGGACCGCGGAGACCGTCGCGGTGGATGCCTCCGATACATGGCTGTACGCGAGCGGGCCCGAGCCGAGCCCGTGGGTGGCCCGTTACCGACTGCCCGCGCTCTAGCATGGGCCAGACGATTTCCTTCGCGGACTGGGTGGACTGGCTCGCGTTCGAACTGACGTTCGTCGAACTCTATGAGGCGGCATCTCCGTCGGTGAAGCGTGAAGTGACGGCGGCGGCGCTTCGGCTCGCCGAGGGTCTCCCCGAAGCCGACCGGGCCGCCTTCGTGTCGCAGGTCCCCAACTTCGACCGGGCGTTGAACATCTTCTCGGCGGAGGAGCGGATCAACTTCGATTCCCAGTTGTCCAGGGCTGTATCCGAGCTTGCCTATCACATCGCAACGCTCTACAAGCGTGGCAGGTGAGCGGTGAACTGATCCCGGGCTCCACGGGGTGCAACAGCAACATCCCTCCCGGGTCGTGCCCACCTCGCAACGGCGGGGGCTTCTCAACTAACCTCGGGGGGGGCGGGGTGGCCACGGTCCCCCATCTTCAGGGGCAGCTGTCAGGTGTAGTGGTCCCGGTTTCCTAGACAGATGGACGGCTTAACCATGAGAACTTCGAGTTCCGCAATCAGATCCCGCGGCTCTCCAAGGCCGATGCCCTGGGCACGCTGATCGAGAAGCTCACCTCGCCGGACATCAACCTGAGTCCGGAGCCCGTCATGAACACCGACGGCACGGTCCGGCTTCCCGGGCTCGACAACCACGGCATGGGCACGGTCTTCGAGGAGCTGATCCGGCGCTTCAACGAGGAGAACAACGAGGAGGCGGGCGAGCACTTCACACCGCGCGACGCCGTGGAGCTCATGGCGAAGCTGGTCTTCCTCCCGGTCGCCGACGAGATCGACGACGGCACCTATCTCCTCTACGACGGCGCGTGCGGGACCGGCGGCATGCTGACCGTGGGCGAGGACGTGCTGCAGCAGCTCGCGGAGGAGCGGGGCAAGCAGGTGTCCACGCACCTGTTCGGCCAGGAGATCAACGCCGAGACCTACGCCATCTGCAAGGCCGACCTCCTGCTGAAGGGGGAGGGAGAGGCCGCCGACAACATCATGGGCGGCCCGGAGTATTCCACGCTCTCCAACGACGCGTTCCCGTCGCGCGAGTTCGACTTCATGCTCTCCAACCCACCGTACGGGAAGAGCTGGAAGACCGACCTCGAGCGCATGGGCGGCAAGAAGGAGATGCGGGATCACCGGTTCGTGATCGAGCACGCGGACGATCCCGAGTACTCCCTGGTCACCCGCTCCAGCGACGGCCAGATGCTCTTCCTGGCCAACAAGCTCTCCAAGATGAAGCAGGGGACCCGGCTCGGAAGCCGCATCGCCGAGATCCACAACGGCAGTTCGCTCTTCACCGGCTCCGCGGGGCAGGGCGAGAGCAACATCCGCCGGTGGATCAGCGGAGTCCACATGGCGTGAAACACGGCAAGGAATCGTCTAAAGTCAACCTGGACTGCACGATCTGCCTTTCTTGCCGATTGACCAGACATGACCCCATCGTGTCAGGATAGCCGGAAATACTGAAACGATTGGCGGGAATCCCGAGCATCGTCATGTACCCCGGTCAGCGCCCTCACAACACGCAATCAGGACCGCGTCTCAAGCCCGGCCGCCTCCAGCCATCGTCCCTCGCAACACAAATCCGGCGAGCGACATGAGGCAATCCTGAGGTTGGCCACGCTCGCGTCAATGCCGCAATTGGCAACCGCCAATACGTCAAGAGCGTCCGGGAGCTCTGGCGCACATCCAGCGATCATTTTGCCGTCACGATCGTGATACTCAGCGGCCTCGCCGTTGGTCAGCAGCAGATTCACGGCGAGAACGTTCGGATGACGGTCACGGAGGCTGTTGCTATCCTGCTTGTTCGAGACCGCTTCCTTGAGCATCGTGGTGACGTGTTGTTCGGGAGAGCCCCACCGCCCCCGCGAACGCCGCCTTGTCTCGACCGTGTCGTCCGACTCGTTCGTTTCCCACTCCTCCTCGGCCACCTCGACCGCGCACTGGTCCTCGTAAACGATAGTGACGCACTTCGCCCTCGCTTCCTCGCGGCGAGATGCATCGCAATACGGTTCGAGCTTGTCATCCAAGAACTGGTCGGCCTTGGGCAAGGACATCCGCGAAAAAAGCGGATAGTCGTCCTGAACGCTCAGGCGGAGGATCTTCGAGAGACACTCCTGAAGGAAGTGCAACAGGTAATACGACTTCCGCATGACATAGCACTCCACATACCATCGTCGTCCGTCCACCTCGACCGAGAGATCGGGCCCGCCATCCGGCCCGCTCCAGGTCACGTTCCGGCCGACCGCCCGGAGCTTCGCGGCCACTTGCAGCTGCCAGAGAAGTGACCAATAGGTCGCGTACTCCCCGTTACTGAGCACCGACTCCTCGTTCTCCCAGTTCGGAAGCTCTGCGGCGCTGGCGAGCAGCTTGTCCAGATTGGCAAGGCATCCCTCACTCTCCGCGCTCCAAGTCCCCAGCCGCCAAGCCATGTAGTGGCAGTAGTACGGCGGGCTCTCCTCAGCCGCGCGGAGTACCTTCATCGAGAACGCTTTTCGGATTTCCGGGTAGCGCCCAAGACGCTGGTCGACCCGCTCCCAATCGATCAGCTTGTGGACGAAGTGCCTCGTCGGACTCTCGTGGCATGACCTGCGGTGCATCTCGTGAACCATGGGCTACGCCTCGGCAGCGACCATGATCGCCTCGCGGACTCTTCATGGCCTTCTCTCCGCTCACAAGTCGATCAACAAAATAGCACCATCGTCCTCGTAGCAATTGCCCCGGCCTGCTGGGCACTGCCGCTCCGCTCTTCCGTCCGCGCCGTGCCTAGATGTCACCTGTAGTGGTGCCGGTTTTCTGGACAGAGGGGCGACTTAAACCATCAGGCCGCCTTGCGGCTGAGTTCCTCGCGGGCGCGGGCCGGGGTCAGGTACCGGTGAGGAGCCGTTCGCCCGGCGTACCGGGGATTTGCCATGCTGGCAAGGCATCGCGCCAGTCGGTTTCCAAGATCCGAAACCGAGACCATCTGCACGGGGACTACGGGCCCGTCGTGGGAGTTTCCTTGGGAGTGTGTCGTACTTGCACGGGCAGCGCAAAAACTGAATTGAGCTTGCGGTCTCCGTAAAATACTATTGTATACTCACCTTCGCTGATGTCCTTTCGCGCAAACTCCATAGCGACGCTGGGGAAGTGTTGTTTTACTTCGTTCTCGAAGTGATCACTTGACGATTCTTTCCAAGCAACAACGTGCAGACTCTTCTCTGACCCGAGCGGTAGTTGTCCAAGCACAAGATGAGGCACCTTGCCCTGCAGTTTCTTTGCAGCATCTACGATCAAGAAGGCCACAACAACGGTTTTCTCATCGTGGCCCACGATCAGCAGTTCGTCCTTTTTCCTGATCGCACCAAGGTCCATATGTACCCCACCCGCCCACGGTGAAAATAAGAGACTGTACGACGCGATAGCTTCCCGCTCAAGCTCGGGCTCTTGCCATTCCTTGATAAATCGGCTGTCCTTCCCGAACTGCTTGGCCACTTCGGGCCTCAGGGAGATGTGCTGCTTTCCAGAGGCGTGAAAGCTCACCTTCTCCGCGTTTGGCACGTCGCGACAATACAGATATGCATCGCCCTTCTTGTTATTGTCCACTCCCCAACGGTGCGACAGCAAGCCATCGCTCCGTAACACCCGGAAATTAATCGGTCCTTCTGTCAAAGGGAGCTCGAAATCCTTCGTCTTGGGATGCAGGGAGAAGGCCGACATTTCATCGGTATCAAAGCATATCGGGCCGACGTGACCGATCTGATCCAGAAAACTACCCGTCTGGTCGAAGTGAATGAACACCGGGCCGGTAGGTGTCGTTGTCATGTCTTTCCCTCCAAGGTTTCGGGTTGCTGGCCGCGGCATGAAGCTGTAACCGCCACAGAGTACATGGCCGGGCGCGAGTGCGCGAGCGGGATCCACGCGGCGCTCTTGGCCGGGGGCGAGCGGGTGGGCCGCACAAACGGGTGGCGTGCCTGATGAGGGAGCTGGGCATCGAGGGCGTGATTCGCAGGCGCTTCAAGACGGGCACGACGAAGCGGGATGCCGGCGCCAAGGCCTCGCGGGACCGGGTGAACCGGGACTTCTCAGCCGAAGGTCCCGACCAGGTGACGCCGAGGTGGCCGCGATCATCGACAGCCTTCATGCGACGACGCGACTTGGGGAGAAGGGGTTGTGGGCCGCGAATCGAGCCCCGTGGGACAGAGGCGAGCGATTCGGTCAGTCACACAGGGCCTTCCCGACAGCATTTCGGGTCGCGGGTCACTCCCAAAGGTGACGGGTCATCGACCCGTCCACACCCTCCTGCTCCATCTCGACGTCAAGCAGGTTCCTCTGGGCTTGGGATGTATCGCCGGTTATTGTCGATCTGATACTGGAGGGCCTTCAGCGTAGCAGGCTTGATCTGGTGTCCTCTCACCCGTATGAATTCGGGAAGGTGTTCCGTTCGGCACTCAAAGGCCGACCATACCTGGCCGTTTCCCACAGCCCCCTCTGCAAGAGTCTGTGCTTCTTGGGCGGTCAAGAGCGGGAACAGCGGAACAAGGGGACGCATCCTGCGCTCGGCGCTCCGGAAGTCCCAAGCGTCCACCGCTATCTTGATCAATGCGGGCAAGAACGCTCGGGGCTCCTTCCGTGCGAGGGGTACTACAAGCAGTTCACGGGTAACGGCAACCTGTCAAGAGAGCACGTAACTCGTTGTGTCCCTTGGCTAATTGGCCTGCAAGCCTCTGAGATGCCCCCAGAGTTGCCCCAAACGTGCAGTTGCCTCCGACACGCTGTCAGCGACGCCTCGTTGCCCTTCCGGCGCTGGGCGCATGCGCGGAGCCCGTCGCCGAGGCTGCCGACGGCCAACCGGGTTCTCGTGTTCACTCCGAGCACTACGGGACCAACGCCCAGATGATTCCGGGATTCACCATTGAGAGAAGGAGGACAGAGGGATGAAGAATGTGATCGAACAGGAAACCCGTCGGCAAGTGCGCTTTCTGCGGCTGCCGGAGGTCCTGGCCCGGACGGGCCTGTCGCGGAGCACCATCTACGTGCGGCTGGACCAAGGGCGGTTCCCCCGGCCGGTCTCGCTGGGTGCTCGCGCGGTCGGCTGGATCGAGGCCGAGGTGGACGAGTGGATCCGGGAGCGGATCGACGAGAGCCGGGTCGCAGACTCCCGACCGAGGCCGTAGCCGTCGACCGCATCGCGAGGGGGAACTCGAACCGACTCTGACGACCGGGCGAGAACCGGGCCGCCAGCGGCCAGGTTGATCGTCGGCGCACCGTATCCTATCCTCTCCGTTCTCGAATCCTCAGGCTGTTACCAACCGGAATGGAGACCACTGTTGGCCCGATTCAAAGACGCGGAGCTGATCCTGCAGGCCGCCGAGCACTGGAAGACGCGGTGCCTCCTGGAACAGGAATCGCTCTTCACACAGCGATCCCTCTGGACACGCGAGAACTTCGAGGAATTCCGCCGATTGTATGTGGATCGGCCTATCGAGGGTCGAGAGTCGTTCCTATGGAAGCTGGAGCAACAGCTTGGCCCAGGGTCAAAGAGGATCGCTTGCCTTTGGGCGGAGATGGACTGGCTGTACCGGCTCATCGTGAGCCGCGCCGCGCAGGGACCCGAGAAGAAACGCGACAGCATTCGCCACATCTGGCAGTGGTCGGGGGAGGATTTCCCTGAGCAACACGACCTACTCAGCGATCGAGTGCTGGGGGCCGGAGTGCTACGTCCGGGCAGGGCATTCTATAGTCTCGCATGGAAGGAGTATCACTTCTTTGGACTCGCCATGCAGCATTGGTTCTCGCAGAATCTTGCCCGTAGCGGGCTGGCCAACGAGCCTTGGGAGTTCGCGTCGTGGCTGGATTCTACGGAAGCCGCAGGCAACCGCGCATTCCGGCACGCGCTGCTCTTCCTGCTTTTCCCCGACGAGTTTGAACCGATCGTCTCAAGCAGCGGCAAGAGAAAGATCGTAAAGAGACTCCCCCTTGGAGAACCTTTCGAGACTCCTAATCTGGTGGCCGTGGACCGAGCCCTGCTCAAGATCCGGCGACGCCTCGAAACCAAGTACGGCGATGCCGTGTTCCCGAAGGAGGAGATTCACTTCTACAGGTCTCCAGTTAAGGAGCTCTGGCAAGCCCCTCCAGAGCCGAAGCCACCTCCGCCGCTGCCTCCTCCTCCGCCTCTTGAGGAAAACGGAGATGACCCGAACGGAAAATACGGTATCGCGGACGCCCACCAAGACCTCTTCATCCCCCTCGACCGCCTGGAACGCCTCCTTGCTTCAATCAAGTTCCGCAAGAATCTCATCCTCCAAGGTCCCCCCGGGACCGGAAAGACCTTCATCGCCAACCGGATCGCGTGGTGCCTCGTCGGCCGAAGGGATGATGATCCCATCGAGATGATCCAGTTCCACCAGTCCTACGCGTACGAGGATTTCGTCGAAGGCTTCAGGCCCAACAAAGAGGGGAGCTTCGATCTGAAGCCGGGCGTCTTCCAGCGCTTCTGCGAACGTGCGCGAGCCAACCAAGAAACCCCTCACGTCTTCATCATTGACGAGATCAACCGCGGCAACCTCTCCCGGATCTTCGGCGAACTGCTCATGCTGATCGAGCGCGACAAGCGGAGCGAGAAGTACGCCGTCGCGCTGACCTATTCGGAGAAACGGTTCTACGTGCCCCCAAACGTCTTGATCCTCGGAATGATGAACACCGCCGACCGGTCCCTGGCTCTGGTCGACTACGCGCTTCGCAGACGATTTGCCTTTGAGACGCTGGAGCCGGCCTACCGGACCGACTACGGCAGGACGGCGTTCAAAGAGTATCTCGTCGAGGAAAAGGGCGCGGATCCCGAGCTAGTCGTCCGCATCTCTGAGCGGATGACCAAGCTCAACGAGACAATTCGCGACGACAAGGAACTTGGCCCCAGCTTCGAGATCGGCCACAGCTACTTCGTTCCAGACGACGGTGACGAGCCCTCGGAGGAATGGTACATGCACGTTGTTGACACCCAGATCGTTCCGCTTCTGCGCGAGTACTGGTTCGATGTGCCGGAGCGCGTCGAGAAGGCTGTGGCGGGTCTTACCGGCAACGCCTGACCGTTGAAGAACATCCCGATCCTCAACGTCTACTACCTCCTCTGCTATGCCTGGGGACGCGTTCAGGAGCGGGACACCACACGCCTAGCCTCTCTGGGGGACCTTTCGACGGTCCAGGACCTCCTCGGCAAGGTGCTCGCGCACGGCGTCAATCACCTCTTCCGGCGCGGCATCGACCGGGGGTACGTGGAACGACGGGAGGATCTCGCTGGAATCCGCGGCAAGCTGGCGGTCAGCGAGACGGCGAAGCGTGCGTTGCGGTTGCACGGCCGGGCCGCCTGCGACTTCGAGAAGCTATCAGTAGACATCCTGCCGAACCAGATCCTGCGCACGTCGCTACATGGGCTGCGCGACCGGAGGATCAGGCTCGACCGCACCGTGCGCGGCGAGGTCAACTCCGCGTACCGAAGGCTCGATGGCGTGTCACGCATCCACCTGAAGAGGAACACCTTCGGCCAGGTCCAGTTCGGCGGAAACCGCCGTCTATACCAATTCCTCCTCTCCGCGTCCAGGCTGCTCTACGAGAGTTCCCTTGTGGACGAGACCACCGGTAGCACCGTGTTCCGTGACTTCCGCCGTGACGAGGCCACCATGTGGGCGCTCTTCGAGGAGTTCGTCGCGGGATTCTACGAGCGCGAGCAACGTGTGTACCGGGTGAATCCAAGGGGTCGACGCCGAATCGAGTGGGCGGACCCCTACGCCGAGGACGACGCTAACTGGGGACGAATCCCCGTCATGATTGCCGACGTGGTCCTAGAATCGGCCAAGCGTCGGATCATCCTAGACACGAAGTACTACAAGGACACGCTGTCGTCCGGACGCGGTTCAGGGACCGGCAAGCTGAAGTCCGGAAACCTGTACCAGCTACTCGCGTATCTGCGGAACCGGCAGGCAACGCGCCCGCAGGGAGGTAGGCACGATGGCATCCTCCTATACCCCCAAGTGGGCAACGAACCGCTAAGGGCCAAGATTCGCCTCGAAGGCTTCTGGATCCAGGCCAGGACCGTCAACCTCAACCAACGCTGGCGCCTGATTCACAACGAGATGCTGGAGACCATCGGGCTATCAGGTCCCGACTCATAGCACACGTCTCGCCGAGCACGGGCCGCTACCCCGGGGTGGTAGGGTGGGTCGATGCGGCGAAGTCGGGATCGCAGCACCGATCAGTGACCAGCGCCGTCCCTTTCTGCGAGAGCGACCGGTGCCATGCGGCGGCGCATACGTCTCCGCCGACCGACCGCAATCCAACTGGCCGCGATCAAGTGTCTCGGCGCCGGGGCCCTCCGGGAGGCGGATGGAGGTGCCGTTGGCGGAGCCCGATCCGCCTCCGGGACGACGCTGGACCACTTGGGAAGTCGCCGCTTTCGCCGAGGTTGACACCGCCGGAATCGGTCCCCGGACTGTACGGCATGGCGATTCCGACGGCCCAGGTTCCCACGCGTCGGCGGGCGGATTTGCCCGGTAAGGCGGGAAAGCCAGGACACGCGATGTTTAACATCGCGGCTGGCGAGGGGATTGCTGCGCCCCCCTTCAGATCCCCCAGCGTTCCGCGCCGCTGTCGGAACAGCGGGCGGGCGCGGCGCGCCGCACCCCGTGTAGCTGTCCCGCTTTCACGGACCGTTAGTTTCTGTGGTTAATCGTATCCGATGTCCTTTCTCGACGGGCTCACTGAGACCGTTGTCGGCCGGGGGGGCGGGAGGACCTGCCGTCGGCGGGGCGGTGGTGGAGTCACCGCATGACAGAATCGCGAGCAGTGAAAGGCCCGTCGCGGCACGATGACGCGTTCGCGTGACGCGATCGCTTTCCGGCGTCGTGTCAGTCTCAATCGGAGTATGCACCGCGCCTCCTCCTCGCAACGCACCTAGCGCTGCCGCTGGCCGGCGCACCGCCGGCATCCGCGCCCGCACGCCTCCTCCATCTCTGGGTTGGTTTGGAAGCGCCTCCCGGCAACGCGGATCAAGGCCGCACAGTTTCCTTCCGCACCGGTAAGGCGATCAAACGAGCGATAAGTCGTAACGTGATCGCGATACGACCGAGGCTGCAAGACACCGAGACCCGAACGGTCGGCACGCCCGATTGCGCCGTGCTGTGGGAGCTTGTCGCTCTGGCCGACGGGCAGTTGTAGGTTCGGGAGGCGGTCGGCTCGGTCCCGGAACTTAGGAATCGCGTCCTCGCACACACGAGCCTTGCGCAGCCGTGTGGTTCAGAACTGGCGCTTCGGGAATACGTGGTCGATGTGGAACTTGCTGTTCTGAAGATCCACGAAAGGATACAAGAGAGCGAGCAGCGCGAACGTGCGCTTCTTCGATTCCACGAGATCCTCGAGCTCTTCCTCCTCGAACGTCAGGCTCTTGCCTCGTTTTCGCATTGCCTCTTCCAGCTGCACCGATGGAAACCCCTCACTGCCGTGCACATCGATGACGCTCCTGAGCACAGTCAGCAGCGTATCCCGGAAGATGCTCGTGGCCGTCGGCTCGGGAGGGAATTGCCCCTGGAAGACGGAGTTGGCTCGTGAAGGTGGGAAGCATGGTGGATATGGAATGGAAGGGGGATTATACGCCTAGCTTGACGGCGGGTTGCCCTCAACCGCCATCGGCGCCCCTCTTCCGCGGCGGTGCGGGCTTGCCCTTGACCGGCCGCATCAGAGCACGAGCCACGTCCGACATCTTCGCCGTCCCGTAGAGCGGGTTCACCGCCTTCCCGTCAGGCACCTTCTTCTGCTTGGCCATGCCGTCCCCTCAGTACCGTGAGTTGGTCGCCTAGAGCTTCTCGCGGATCAGTTCCTCCAAGCGGTCGAACCGCCGTTCGACGTTCACGACGTGCTCGCCGAATTTCGTTGCCAACGAAACGATGTGGCTCTCGACCCGCTCCAGTCGCTCCTCGACTCTCTCTATCCGGATCTCGACCTGGCGCAGCCGCCCCTCGACTCTTCCCACTCGGCCTTCGACCCGCTCCAACTGATCCTCGATTGGAAGAACTTCCACGGTATCCCTCCTTTTCCCATCGTCCACCCGAGACGCGTGTCCCTTTGAGGCACCCGTTCCCTGACCCACAACCTACCCTTACGCGGGCGATAGCGGGCAGCGCAACACGCCCGCAACACATATGTTCAACCCGTCACGATGCACGGAAGGCCCCCGAGTCGGCCTCCCGCCGAATACCACAGCCCTCACCTAGCCGAAGGGTAGCTCCCCGAGGTCCGGCAAACAGGCGGGGCTTTCTGCATGCCTTCTGTGCGATCGTGACAGGGCCCGGCACCCATCCATAGACTGGACCCTCCTCGCGTCGAAAGGACATCTCCCGTGTCCCGCCTTGTCCCCCCGCTGCTGTTCGTCCTGCTCGTCGGTTTCCTCACGCCCGCGCCCGTCTGGGCGCAAAACGGGGCGCGGTGCACGACCCCGGAGTCACAGGAAGCCATCAAGGGGTTCCGCGAGCTGCTCGCCAGCGTGGAAAAGGAGGTGGTCCTCTCGGTTCGCGTCGACTACGAGGGCGTCTACTTCGATCCCGTCATCTGGACGATGATGGATCTCGATCAGAAGAAAACGCTGATCCGGATCGCCGACATCTACCATGACTGCGTGGTGGTCACCGAAACGCTTGGCATTGATCCGACGCAGCGGACCTGGAGTTGCGGAGTAAAGGTCTTCCGCAGCGACTCGGGACGCGAGATAGCCGCGATCAAGGGCGGCTGGTTGCGCGCCTGCGAGTTCGAGTTCTACTGGCCATGAAGGGGCTTCTTGCTGCCGCGCTACTCGCGCTCGCTTCCCCCCTCGCCGCGCAGCAGCACTGTACCGAGCCGGAATTGCAGCACGCCGTTACCGTGTGGAGCGCCCTCCTCGAGGAAAGGCCGGTGATGGTGATGGTGGGAGGTACGCCGGACGACTACAGCGTCGTGGTGGAAGAGCGACTCTGGAAGGAGCTTGACTTCGACGAGCGCCGTTCCCTGCTGATCGCGGCGGATGTCTACGCGCAGTGCGTGTTCTGGCCCAAGGTGATGCGGCCATCCAACCCCGACACGTGGATCTGCGGCATCAAGGCCCACACCTCCATCAGCGCTATAGCGTGGCAGTCTCCGGATCCGATTGCCGAGATCCGACCGGACGGGTTAGGCGGCTGCGAGTTCCGCCAGTTCTGAGGGGGTTTGCGGTGACCTGATCCCGATGCCATCCTGACAGTACATCGAGGCGGCGAAGCTGCGGGCCGACCTCGAACACGAAACCGACCCCCGTGAGTTGATCCGCGACTACCTGGTGCAGCGCGTCGAGCACGGCGCGGTGCAAAGCCGCGCCGACGTGGTCTCCGCCCTGGAGGACGTCGGCCTCGACATGCCGCGCCAAGGCAAGAACTACGTCACCGCCCGCGATCCAGACAGCGGGAAGCGGTGGCGGCTGAGAGGAGCGCTGTATGAGCACGCCTTCCACCCCGAACGACTTGACCTCCCGGTTCCGGGCAGCTGCGGACCCCTCTCTCCACGCCCTAAACGGAGGGCAAGTGAATCGGCGTCGACGAAGGCGGCCGGACCCGCCTTCCGTCCCTAACCCGCCCGCGCTGTGAGATTCGGCGCAGACCGGACCATCACGGATGAAGAGAAGCCGACTGGATAATCTCTGCTGTCAGTTCGCGCCGTTCATCAGCTATCTGGAGCAATTCGCGACTGGGCCTAGCACGCCCAGAATGGCTTCCATGCCACACCGTCGTGAGAACGCCTTCGCGCTTCACAGCTTCGACCGCTGGTGCAAAATCGCTGTCCCCAGATAACAGCCCCATCTTTGCGATACGGTTCTTGCCGGCCAGCAGTGCCATGTCCACACCCAACATAAGATCGACACGTTTTTGCTGGAACACCGGTTTGCCGTCGGCAGTCATCCCCCGGAAGGCGAGTTTACCTAACCGGACCTCAAACCTCGGTATGTGGCGGAGTGCGGTGAGAAAACCATGCCGAGCCGCGTATCGTGCCTTCTCCTCATCGGTCGGTGGATTGCTCTGGTACGGAAGGCAGTGATAGTAGTAGGCACGGAGTAGCTCATCGCCTTCGACCATGACGTCAACGAGACCTCCGAAGTCAATTCTCGCTTTGCCGTGGTCGTGCAGGAGGATCTTTTCAAGATACGCTCCGTCAATGAACACTGCTGTCACGCCCATCGAAACCTCCGCCAGAAATAAGAAAGGGTCGGACGCAAGCCCGACCCTTTCATTTTTTGCCCACCATGCCCGCAGGAACGATGGGGTCCATTTTATGCCCTCCAGCTTAGCCGATGCTCCTCCCGTTGTCAACAACGCCTCCTAGAGGATGACTTGGAGTGACAGGCACGCTTCTCTGGGCGGATCGGAGTGGGCATGGGCTTGATCTGCTTGGCCGCGAGCCCCGAGCCTGGAGGGTGATGCTTGCCTCTAGGGCCGAAGCCTCCGGCCCTCTCCAATCCGACCACGAGGTTCGGGAGGGGTACGTGTCGTCAGAGGAATCCGTGTCCCTCAGGCGAGCTTCGGCGGGTTTTCCGCTCCCTTCATGGTAGCGTTGAATCTGTAGTGCACCTTCTGCTTCTCGCCGTGGTCCGTCACATCTCGTCGGGCCTTCATGTAAACGCCACCTCGGAGCCCAACCATTTCCGCCTCATCGAGGAAGACCCTTGCGGCCTTCCCCAGAGATTGCTCCAGGCTCGTGTCGATGACCGCCGTCAAGGCCTCCTTCTTGCCACTCTCGAAATACCTCCACTTTCCGAATCTGTGGCGCCCCTCCTCCATCACGTTCGCAATATCCGGGAAATCGAATTCCAGTCGCTGCCTGCTGGCGTCCGGAAGGTGATCGTAAAGACAAAGGAGATCGTGTGTCTTCCGCGCCTTGTTGTTGACCGTAAGGGAAACGGCTTTCATCAACAGCTCGCACGCGAAAGCAGACATCATTCCCCGGGTCATCGTCGATCCGAGTCGCCGATACAGGTCACGCTCATTCTGACGCCGATCATCGGTCGGCTTCGCCGTCCGAAACCTGACGACAGCTTCGTCAGGCGAAGCGTACATATCGGTGACCGCCGCCACTTGCAGGCGCGCCTGCAAGTACAGATATGCTGCGGTCCCGAGAGGGAAGTTCCTTCTTGTAAGCCACTTGCTTGGATCGCTCGGTTCGATCTGCGACGCGATGCGCTCGCGAACTTCGTCTTCGGTTTGGCGCGGCAGATGAGGGAAGAGCTTGCCGACGAACGGGCCATCTCCGCGAGTCGCAGGGAATCCCCACGACGTGCTCGCGACGCCTTCGAGGGCCTTCTCCAACATCTGGCGATACTCGTCATCCGCAGCCTCGCCTGTGAGCCTCTCATTGCACACCCGACACGTGATGCTAGTGACAACCCTGTTCTCCCCTTTCCCGCGTAACACCAAGCCGCCCCAGCACGCTGTACAGCGCCCTTTGATCTTCACCTCTGCTTCCCTTGCCGCATGGGGCCCTGAGGGGCTGAGGGTGAATTCGAAGTCCTGGGTCCAGACAACGAAGGTAGTTGCTGGTTCGTTCACCGAGGTTCCCCTTTCGCCTTTCAATCTCTACCCGCCGATGCACCACCGGGAGGGACATCCCCCTCACCGTGATCTCTGCCGTGCCCCTAGAGAATGTAGTCACACCAGGATTGTAGGACCTGGGCCCCGCCTCGTCGGCAGGTCAGACCGCGGATAGGAGCTGCGGAAGTGACTCATATGTCGAGTTCCGCGTCGGGATGGCCAGCGGCGAGCGCGCTCGTCCACGCGAGGCACAGGTCGCGGGAGCGGTAAGTGCCGTATGCGGCCTTCTCTTCGCGTTCAACGATGGGGAAGGTGGAGTAGATGTAGCGGATGTCGTCCCGATCCGTGACGCCGTAGAGATGGAAGTAGAGCGCGTCCAGCTTGGCGCGCAGGTGGAGACGCCGGTCGGCGTCCCAGCGGAAGGGCGGCAAGACCTCGCCGCGGCCGTCCTGATGCCCCATGGCCCGGGCGAACGGTGCCATGTCGTGCGCCGTGTAGGTGAGTTCGAGGACTGCCTCGCGGGCGATCTCATCCGCCGTCTTGGCTCCGAATCTCACGGCGCGGTAGCGCTCCAGCGGCACGATGGGGAGTTGTTCCGCGATGTACCAGTTCAGGTGCGTGCTCTGCACCTTCTGGCGGGCGACGAAATCGAGGACAACAGCGCCTAGATTGCCCAGGAGAAGGACACCGTTTGACTCGATCTGCTCACCTTCAGGCAACATCGCGGGAAGAGTGTTCCCGAGTCCCACCGCAGGCACGGCGGCGGCAATCACGGTCCTCGCGTCCGTCGCGCGGGCGATGTCACGGAATGCTATGGTCCAACCCACGTTGTCGGGTAGTGAGATTTCCTTCCTCGGCACCCAGTATTGCGGTGTTGGAACGAAGGCCGGATCGGCCTTGAGTTCGGCCCCGATGTCGTCACTCAGCGCAGGGTTGTGGAGGTTCTCCTCGTTCAGGTGAACCGAAGCGGCACGGTGGTCGAATTGGTGGATCATGCGCCCCACATAGAGCGGCACCCACTCGCCGGACGGGCTCTGGAACCGGTTGCCGCCGACCGGCCACGCGCCTTCCTTCTCCTCCAGTTCCGAACGCGTGCGGAACAGGCCGGAATCGTTGGTCATATCGAACATCCGCGTGTACTTCACCGGCCACGCCTTCACGGCCTCGCCCGACGAGCGATCCACCAGCACCGGCAAGCGGTCGTAGATCGCCGTCGTGAGTTCCGCGTCGCGGCGCGAGCGGAAGATGGGAGCCGTGCCGGTGTTCGGATTCACCCGGTCGAAGTCGGCAGCCGAGAGGGGGAAGCACCGCTCCGGGTCTGCGACTTCCGACACGGCATGGAGATAGAAGGCGCACTTGGCGGCCTCGGGAAGGGGCCGGGGGCTCGCAACGAAGACGCAGAACTTGAAGGACGCGTGGACATCCGGGAAGAACACCTTCTTGTTCTCGAAATCGTAGAGGGCTTTGAGTCTGCCCTCGGTGGCCACGCTCTTGAAGAACGGGGCCGCCATCTTGTCCGACGCGATGCCGGACGGCACGAGCAGCCCCACCATGCCGTCGGGCTTGACGAGCGTCATGGCGCGTTCGACGAACAGCGAGTAGAGGTTGATATCGCCTCGTGCCAACAGCGGATAGTCACCCGAGCTGCGGGCCACCCGCGCCCCCGCGGCGGCTCGTTCGCTCGCGAGCCGGAAGTCCCCGGCCAGCGGGTCGGCCGCCTTCTGGAGTTCGGCGATCATGCGCTTCCGGTCGGCGGCGCGGGGCGCCATGGCGATCTCCCGCCGCCGGGACGCAAACCACTCGACCTGTTGGAGCTTCATCCGGTCCCAGGGCGGGTTGCCGATCACGGCGTCGAAGCCGCCCGCCAACTCACTGGCCTCCCAGTCCGACCACACGCCTGGGAAGGCGACCTGCCAGTTCAGAAACCGCTCGCTGGCCACCAGTCCCAAGGCATCCATCAGAACGGGAAGGTGGACATCCGACGAATCAAACGGCTTCCCCTGGGCGATGTCCATTTGATCGCCGAACACACCATCCAGCCATTTGAGAAACGCGGCCTTGACCTCACGCTTTCGGATGTCCAGCCAGTCGAACGCGTGGAGAAGCGACATGAAGGCGTGCAGGGGAGCGGTCATCTCCGAGACTTCGGCGAAGATGTCGGCGGAGCGGTGCGCCTCGGCGATCTCGGCGTCCGTCAGCCCTTCGATAATCTGCATCGGCGCGGCCGCGCGCGTGGCCCGCGCGAGCGGTCCCCGAAGGAACAGGCTGCTCTTCTCGTCTGTCCTGCGGACAGCTGGCTCCACCCAAGTGCCGAACAGGCTGTCGCCGCAGCGGAGATGATGGTCCAGAAAGCTGAGCGGAGCGCCGACGGTGAACGTGTGGAGCCACAGCGAGACCTTGGCCAGTTCCACCGCCATCGGGTTCTTGTCCACGCCGTAGACGCACCGCTTGAGCACCATGCGGCGGACGATGTGTCGGTCGTCGAGCTGGGCCGGATCGAATGTCCAGCCCCGGTCCTCCGCGTTGTCCATGATCGTGTTGCGGATCCCGTCGATCCGCTCCACCAACGGCGACAGGTATCCGTCCACGAGGGCTTCGGCCTCGGCCATCGCCTCGATGACGCGATCGGCAAGGTAGTCCACGAGATTGACCAGGAAGTGTCCGGAGCCCATCGCCGGGTCGCACACCTTCAGTTCCAGCAGCTTCTCTGCCGGGTCGAGCCGCTTCAGGCGACCGAGGCGGCGGTCCTCCGGCATCTTGTTTGACGCGATCTCCTCCACCTTGGCGGCGAAATGCTTCATGCGCGCGTCCGCCAGCGGTCCGACCGTCTCCCGCACGATCAGGTCGACCAGATCGTCGGGCGTGTAGTAGCTGCCCGAATCCTTGCGCGCGAACACGTTTGGACGGACGACGATGTTCCCGCCCTCGCGGACGACCTCCCGTTCAAGGAGCCGCTCGTAGATCGAGCCGAGTTGCTGCACGCCGAGATCGCGGTAGTTGATATACCGGCGCCCGAGCGGCGTCCGCTCGAACGACAGCGCGTCGATCACGTCGGCCATCACCGTGTCACCCAGCCGAACATGGGAGAGCAAGGGTGTGCGGTCGCGGTCAAACAGTCCGCCGTTGTAGGGCGGCAGGCCGATGGAGGCGTCACCCGCATCGATGGCGCGGCACAGGTCGTCGAAGGCCGACCAGTAGCGGGCCGCCGTGGCCGAGAACACGTCCCCCTGGTCCTTCCGGCGGCCAATACCACCGCGTACCTGCTCGCGAAGCGCGTAGTCGTCGTAGCGGCTGTCCCGGACGGGCAGGAGATCTCGGTCTTCGGCGTAGAGGACGAACAGGAGCCTGTAGAGCAGTACCAGCGCCGCGTCCCGCACCTCGGGCAAAGGGGCCTCGGTGTCCGCCTCGGCGAGTGCCCGGACGAGGTCCGGGAACACGTTTTCGAAGACCAACGCCGACAGGCTGCCGGCAACCCTTTCCTGATAGAAACGTCCTTCCTCGATCGCCCGTTCGTGAAACGTGCGCTTGTCCGCAGCATCGGGAAGGAAGGCATGACGCCCGAACACCAGCCAGAACACCTTCAGCCAGTGTCGCCGGGCATCGGCTGGGATGGCGTCGCGGCCGTCGCCCGCAATCCCGAGAACCGCCGCCAGATCAAGCTCGAAGAACTGTTCGGCGACCGAGCGCGCGCCGGCGTAGTAGAGACGCCAGCGGGCACCGTTCGTCAGGATGCCCCAACGGAGCTTCCCGGTGGTCAGGTCGTCGACGCGGCGGAGGTAACGCAGCATCTGCGTCGAGGGCGCAGACTCCTCTCCACGCCGCCCGGAGCGACGGTCCAGCGGTCGAAGCCACCGTTTTGACTCGACCACCGCCAGGCCGTGCTCGTAGCGCTTCCATTCCTCGGCCAAGCGGTTCGCCCGGTCCTTCGAGGCGCCGTCGGCGAACAGCAAGCCGTCCGGCACGTCTTGGCGTCCGTGCGCCGAGAGGTTCTGCTGCCTGAGGCTGGCAGTCCAGCCGAGCTGCGCCAGCACCTGCCAGATCAGGTCATCCTCGGTCTGGCTCTCGTTGGGCGACAGACCGGTCGGGAAGCGGTCGAACAGGTCACGCAACGCGGCCTCAAGGTCTGCGAGCCCCGCGTCGGCTAGGTCCCGCCAGTCGGGAAGCTCGGTGATCGCTTCTCGCAGGAAGTCCTCGGCGAACAGGCTCCCCTCGAACAGTCGGCCCATCGTCATCCGGGACCTCCAGGGCCCAACAGCCCCGAGTCCACTTGGTCCATCAGCGCAATCCTCAGTATCGTCGAATCCTCCTCTGGCAGTGATCCGGGCCGTGCATTCAAACTAGCGTCCGCCGCGCTTGAGCGCGCTTCACCTGAGCCTGCGAGCGATGCGTCGCTTTGCCCTTGTCGGGCGGCGATGGAGGCGGCGTCGGCGGAGGCCGATCCGACTCCGGGACGGCGCTGGAACGCTTGGGAAATCGCCGCGATCCACGGTGTTGACACAGCCGGACACGGGCCTCTCCGTGTACGGTATGGTGACTCCGCCGACCCGAGATTCCCGCCGCCGCAGGCCGTCCGGCGCCCTTGCCCGGGGGCTGTCTGGCACCCTTAAGGTGCGTAAGCCAGCCTACCCTCCGTGGCCACGCTCCGCGTGTCTCCCGGAGGGGCTGGCGGGGGGCTGTGCCCCCTCTGACCCCCGACACGGCAACGGCGCGCCGTGAGCGCCGGTCGCGCCGTTTGGGTGAAGGTCCGCGCCAGCGACGCGGAGCGTGCCGAGTGGCACGCCAAGGCGCGCTCGGCAGGCTTGACGCTGTCGGATCTGGTGCGCCAGTCGCTCGACCGGGCGCGCACTTGGACCGTGCCGCACGCCGAGGTGGAGCGCGAGCGCACGCGGGAGGTGGCGCGCGTCGGCAACAACCTCAACCAGATCGCTCGGTGGGCCAATACCCACAAGGGCGCGGTCGAGGCCGTTGAGGTGATCGGCCACCTGATCGCCATCGAGCGCTCGCTCGCGACGCTGGCTCGCTTCGAGAGCCCGGACCCCGATGCACATTAAGTTCCTCGCGCGCGGAACAGGCTCGGCGCGCGACGCGGCCGACTACCTCCTCGGCGAGCGGGACGCGGCCGGGAAGCCGCGTGAGGGCGTCGAGGTGCTGCGCGGGAACCCGGACATGGTGGCTGCGGTGGCCGACTCGCTCGGCTTCGAGCACAAGTACACCTCCGGCGTGATCGCCTGGGCGCCGGACGACCAACCCACCGACGAGCAGATCGAGGCGGTATTGGACGCCTTCGAGGAGACGGCCTGGGCTGGACTGGAGCCCGACCGCTACGCCTGGGCCGCCGTGCTGCACCGCGAGCGCGGCGGAGGCGCTCACGTGCATGTCCTCGCGGCACGGTGCGACCTGGAGACCGGCCGGAGCCTCAACATCGCGCCCCCGGGTTGGCGGAGGACGTTCGATCCGCTCCGCGACGCCTTCAACCACGAGCACAGCTGGGGCCGTCCAGACGATCCGGCCCGTGCCAGGGTGCAGCAACCCGGCCACCGCGCATACGTCGAAGCGGCGCGGCTGCGCGCCGGGCTCCGGCTCGAATCCTCCCCCCGCGACCTGATCCGGGACTACCTGCTACAACGCGTCGAGCACGGCACGGTCCGGAACCGGGCCCATGTCGTCTCTGCACTGCGGGAGGCGGGGCTCGAAGTCCCGCGCCAGGGCAAGGACTACATCACCGCGCTGGACCCCGAGACCGGGGACCGGTGGCGGCTGAAAGGAGAACTGTATGGAGAGAACTTCGAGCGCGAACGATTTCACCGAGCGGATGCGGAGACGGCTGGAGAACGAGCGCAGGGAGATAGAGGAATTGACCGCGAGCGAGCTCGGGCGTCTCGCCGAGAACTCGCGGCGCGCCGCGAGGAACGCGCTGCGTACCATCGAGCGCGATACGGAGGAAGCGACCGGGCGGATGCGCGAGCTGCTGCTCAAGGCGTGGCTCCGGCCGCTGATCGTCGGCCTGGGTCTCTGGCTCGGCATCTTCGGCGGAGGCTGGGCGACGATGCGGTGGTTGTCGCGGAGCATCCAGGCCCGGATCGAGAGGGTCGCGGAACTGGACTACGACATCAACGAAGCCCGGCGGACGCTCGCCCAGATGGAGGTGGACACCTGGGGGGTCGCGCTGCTGGAGATCGACGGGGAGCGGGTCGTGGTGCTGCCAGCGGGGACGCTGGACAATACGGGCTGGACCTGGCGCGATCGGCCTGCCGTGAAACTGTCGAACGAGTGAGGGAGCTGTATGAGCGAGTTGGAACGGCAGTTGACGAAGGCCTTAAAGAGGTTGTCCGCGCAGTACGAGACGGAACAACGGCGGCACTCCGGGCAGGTCGAAGCCTTGCGGCAGCAGGTCGAAGCCTTGCGAGGGCGCGTCGAGCGGCAAGGCGGGGAGAACGAAACCTTGCGGCAGCATGTCGAGCGGCAGACCGAGGAGAACGGAGCCTTGCAGATGCGAATCGAGCGGCTCGACGGGCAAGTGACACGCTTGGCCGAGTGCTACGGGACGCTCGCCGCGACCTTCCGCTTACGGTGACGTTGATGCGCCGGCACGAACGGGAGCGCGATCATGGTCCGAGCCGCTAGCTGCCTGGATGCTTCTTCGGTTGGGGAATCGCCCGGCGTTCACGAATCGGCGGAGGTTTCTTGCCCTGGCCCGGCGCGGCCTCCTGAGAGCGAAACCGCACATTCTGGTGAAGCACGCTCCGAAATTCCCTCAATAACGCTCTTACCGCGTTCTTCGAATCAATTCGGCTCATGCCCCTGCTTCGGAATCTCCGGAACAGGGCCTTCTTGCGGGCTGACCGAAATCGCTTGGCGAATGCCTCTCTTGCCGGTACCTCGACCAGTATCCTCGGGTTGTCGATCGTAGCTGCGAGACGGTCGCCCGGTCGTCCGGGTTGCAAGTAGACACCCTGTGCCCAGAGGATTTGATCCACCAGAATGCCCTGCTCCTCCAAGTCGAATTCGACTTGGAGGAGACATTGGCTGGGCTTCGTGAACCTGAGCACCAACGTGGGGGCAGCGAGGCCAAAACCGAGACAAGTCTTGAACGACCACCCGGAGATCGCGTCCCCCGGTCCCAATTCGCCGTGCGCGCGAACCATTGTCTCAATGTCCGGACGGGATGAAGTGTCGAGGATCAGGACCGGGATCCAACGGCCATAGGTTTGGACAGCCGTAGCGACGATTCCGTCCCCAACGATTGGGACCGGATCGGCTTCGGACGGGTGGCTCAATGGTACGTACAGTCTCCGCCACATGGACCCACTCATGACTCCACCTCCCACAGGAGAATAGCATGGCGCTGAACTGCTCGGTCATGAGCATCCGTCACCGTTACGACGTGTGACTCTACGACACCATCCCCAATCAGCCCGGTATCGATGGGGAACAGCGCTGCGCCTGCAATCGTGGCACCGGCAGCGATGGAACAGGGGACGCGGATGACCTCAGCTGCTTCCTTGCTGCCCGCGATGGCCGCGCTCGAATCGTGAGGAATCACCACGTTCGAAGGCGGCTGGCCTTGCTGGCCGTACTCCAGCGTGAGTTCGATTCGCTTGATGGAGTTGGCTGATAGAGACGTGTTCGTGATGACCAGATGAAAAACGTAGATGCGGCGTTCTTCGCCCGGAGGATTCAGCATCCGGTAATCGGCCAGGTAGACCTCCACCGCCGGTTCTTTCCGACGCTCCGCCTCGACCGACAGAGAATACATGCGACGCTCCAATCGAATGCTCCGAATGCCCAGCCACACGCCGACCCAAGCCGCAAGGGCGCCAACCCAGGCGGCTAGGATTGGTAGGGGGATTATATACTAGGGTTGACAAATGGGCCGAATCATAGTACGTTGTGGGTGTCGGAAGTGATAGACCTGCAACGGGATAGCGGACATGGCACACACAGGACCGGGCAAGGCGCACCGAGACGGAATCAGCCTCTTGCAGTTGGCCGAGATGTTTCCGACGGAGGAAGCGGCGCGGAAGTGGTTCGAGTCGACAGTCTGGCCGGCCGAGCGGTTTTGCCCGCGCTGCGCGAGCGTGGACACTCACGAATGCAGCCACGCGAAGATGCCGTATCGCTGCCGCGACTGCCGGAAGTACTTCAGCGTGAAGACCGGGACCGTGATGGCCGGGTCTCCGCTTCCTCTCCGCAAGTGGGTCTACGCGATCTATCTGGACACGACGAGCCTGAAGGGCGTAGCGAGCATGAAGCTCCACCGGGACATCGGCGTCACGCAGAAGACGGCGTGGTTCATGCAGCAGAGAATCCGCGAGGCGTTCGCGCATGTCGGGCCGGTGGTGTTCGCCGGACCCGTCGAAGTGGACGAGACCTACGTCGGCGGGCTGGAGCGGAACCGCCACGCGAGGGACAAGAAGCGGCTCGGGCGCGGCCCGGTCGGGAAGACGGCGGTCGTCGGCATGAAGGATCGGGAGACCAAGCAGGTGACCGCCCGGGTCGTCGAGCGCACCGACGCCGAAACGCTACAGGGATTCGTCGGGGACCACGCCGCGCCCGGCGCGACGGTCTACACCGACGAGAGCCGGGCGTACGACGGGCTGGCGAACCGCGAGACGGTCAAGCACTCGGTCTCCGAGTACGTACGCGGCATGGCCCACACCAACGGCGTGGAGAGCTTCTGGAGCATGCTGAAGCGGGCGCACAAGGGGACGTTCCACCACCTGAGCGCCAAGCACCTACAGCGCTACGTGAACGAGTTCGCCGGTCGACACAACATCCGGGACGCCGATACGCTCGACCAGATGCGCCACGTCGTGGCCCGGATCGTCGGACGGCGGCTCATGTACCGGGATCTGATCGCGTAGCCCGTCCGGGGGGTTTCCGGCCGCGTGGCGGCTTTGTACAATCCGGCATCGATGTGCCCTGTTCCCGCCACAGGAGGGCCGCGTGATCTCGGAGAGGTTGGAACGCGCCGACAACCTCGCGTTCCTCGCATCGGTCCCCGACGAGTCGGTGAAGCTCGTCGTCACGTCTCCCCCGTACAATCTCGGCAAGGACTACGAGTCGCGTTCGTCGCGAGATGATTACATCTCGGCTCAGAAGCAGGTGATCGCGGGGTGCGTTCGGGTTCTTCACCCTAAAGGATCGATCTGCTGGCAGGTCGGAAACTACGTTGAAAATGGCGAGATCGTTCCGCTCGATACGCTCCTGTATCCGACGTTCACGGGGCATGATCTGAAGCTACGGAACCGCATTATCTGGCATTTCGGCCACGGGCTGCATTGCACGAAGAGGCTCTCGGGACGCTACGAAACGATCAACTGGTGGACGAAGGGTGATGTATACACGTGGCATCTCGACCCGATCCGCGTACCGTCCAAGTACCCAGGCAAGAAGCATTTCAAGGGGCCGAACGTTGGGAAGCTGTCCGGCAACCCCAAGGGGAAGAACCCGGCCGACGTGTGGGAGATTCCCAACGTCAAGAGCAACCATATCGAGAAGACGGTCCACCCCTGCCAGTTCCCGGTGGAGCTTATCGAGCGGCTGGTGCTCTCCATGACGGATCCCGGCGACATCGTGCTCGACCCGTACATGGGTGTTGGAAGCGCGGCGGTCGCTGCGCTGAAGCATGGGCGGCGCGCCTACGGGTGCGATATCGTGGCGGAGTACGTCGAGATCGCGAAGGATCGGGTCGCACGGCTACGAGCCGGGACTCTCCGCACGCGACCGATGGGCAAGCCCGTTTACGATCCCAAACTCCCGAACGGCGGACACCGGAATGAAGATCGCGGCACGCTACTCGCACCTGAACGGCGAAGAGTACCTACTGGTACACCACCCGAGGCTTTGGGGCGAGGTGCGTGACGTGATCGAAGCGGCGGACGCGGAAACGTGCCGGACGAAGGTCTCGAAAGAGAAGACGATGCTCGGCAAGCGGCTCTACTCACCTGAGGACATGAATGCTGCACTCAAGGAAGGGTTCACCGCGCGAGGCTGGAGGCAGCGTCGAAACACATTCTGGGTCACCTCGGATGAACGGTTGTTGCGAGGTATCCACGGGCTGTCACCGCCCGAGCAGAAGCAGCGCATCGCCGACGCCGGTCACGATCCGATCATGTCCTACAACCAGACCGACTTCGTGAAGGACCGCGTCGCCGTCGAAGTCCAGTTCGGCAAGTACGCCTTCGTCGCCCACGATCTGTTCGTGAAGCATCTCAGCTTCTACGTCTCCGACATCATCGACGTGGGCATCGAGGTTCTGCCCATGAAGACTCTGGAGAAGGAGATGTCCACCGGTGTACCCTATTACGAGCGCGACCTGCTCAACGTGATCCGGCAAGGACGAGGTGTTCCGGCGGTGCCGCTCGTTCTCGTTGGCATCGAGCCGTAGGCAACCCTTGCTGCCGTTCGGTGTATCTCAAGACCCCGCTGCGGAGACGCAGCTTCACGTTGACCATCAGGTGGAGGCCATGAGCACGGGGAATATCGTAGCCATCGTGGCGGTCGGCATCTCCGTTCTCGGAGGTCTTTACGCTTTGTACCGCCACGCCATTAAGACAGCAGAGTGGCGGGGAGAGGTCAACGCGGACCGAACGAGCTTCAAGGAGTTCATGCAGGAAGTCCGTTTGGATATCAAGACAATCCTCGGGCGGCTGGCACCCAATCCCCTCTCCAGAGAAAGCCCGCTCCGGCTCAATGACCTCGGTAAGACCATATCGACTGAGATCGAGGGAGCCGCGTGGGCCGATCGGATCGCGGGCACTATGGAGGAATGGGTCGAGAGCAAAGATGCATACGAGATTCAAGAGTACTGCTTTGAGTACGCGGCGGAATTCAAGTATTCGGACGAGGAACGAAGGACGATAAGGAAAAGCGCCTACAAGAACGGGTTGCGCGTGGAGCAGGTGCATCGCGTCCTAGCAATCGAGCTACGGAACAAGCTGCTGGCGCTGGCCTCATTGGACCCCCCGTCATGAGAAAGGGACACAGACTATGAGCATCAAACAGAAGTCCGAACAAACCGTCTACAAGGCGGACTATGGGGACGCGAGCCCCAAGCAGGTGGCGGAAGCGTTGCTCAAGTACCGCCCGAAGGATGCCGGTCTGTCACGGCGCGAAGCTGCACCGAAGCCCGCCCGCCGTCAACCCTAGTATATAATCCCCATTGGTAGCCATTCGGAAACGTCCATTCCGCCGATAGCGGTCATCATTCGCTGGATGGGTTGCGCGACGGACTGGAGAAGCGAGTCGGCGACGGAGAACCCACCAGCGGCGAACTCATCTGTCGAACGCGATCTCTCGCCCGCCCAACTCCTGATTGGCCAGTCTCACGGATCCCCTTTTCGATGAGCCCGGCCAGCCAGTCAGCGCGCCAGTACCGCAGATCCTTGACGCCGTGCCCGAATCGAATGCTCAGGACGTACCGGAGAGGATGCATTTGCGACAGATCATCGAGATCCCACCAGACTGTTCGGATGAATGTGACCAGTGCGAAGACGTGGCGATACCGCCCTCGTATCCGGCTAGATGAGTCGTCGAACACCTTTTTGCGGAGAGGGTCGGTCAGTTCTTCCACCTTGGCCTCAACGTGATCCATGTTGGGTCGGCCTCTGCCGGAGAGATCCCGATACTCGGAGCCGAGGGAGTCGGTCAGATCCACGATGATCGCTCCCCCATGGTATCTGTCGTGTCGTAGCTGCGTGGCCGCCTCGGACACACGTTCAAGGGCGCGGAGCAGGTTCGCTGGCCGCTTCACCTCGACGGCGTACTGCATCGTACCGTTCTCCAAGATGAAATCCGGAGTCTTCCCTGCGGAGGCCTTACGAACTCTGGTGAGAGCACCCGAACGCGCCAACATCGCGCCAGTCCAAAGCTCGCTTTGGTATCGATAGGGTTCGCCGGCCTGTCCCAACGTGCCGAACACCGCCTTCCGGAGACTCTCACGAAGCGGCTTCAGCTCCTCTGACGGAAGGACCCAACTGATCTCCGCGAATTCCTGCGCGTCACGGGCTGCTTGGGCGATCAGGGTGCGTTGACTTCGGGATTCAGGAAACGACTCCTCCGAGACCAGTTCGTGCAGACATCGAACGATCTTGGGCAAACGACTGTCGGGGGTCACGCGAATCCCCCAATCTCGCATCGTCCTTATCGCCTCATCCAGCTGATCGGCCAGGCCTCCCATTCTCTGAGGCGTGAGGATTCGGTCGCCGAGCGCCGCTTCACCTTCCATGGCAGTTCCTCATTCCGTAGCGGTTCGTGGGTATCCAAGGCGACACACGAATCGGCGGCAACGACTCGGCTCGCCGCTCGACTGCCCGGGAAGCTAACAGGTGCGAGGGGGAGAAGACCCTACATCGAGGGCGTCGAAGCTCCGGGCTGGGCTGGAGCATGAGGCCAACCCGCGCGACTTGATCCCGCGATTACTTAGGGCAGCGCGTCGAGCACGGCGCGGGTGCGGAGCCGTGCCGACATGGTCTCCGCCCTGGCAGAAGTCGGGCCTGGACGTGCCGCGCCAAAGCAAGAACTACATCACCGCCCGCGATTCCGAAGCGTCAAGCGGTGGCGGATCTCAAGGGAGAGCTTGTATGAGCACGACTTCGAGCCCGAACGACTTGACTTCCGGCTGAGGCACCGACTGAGGCCGACCGGCAACAGATCGAGGAGACGGCCGTGCGCGAAGCTCGAGCGGCTTGGCGAGAACTCGCGAGCAGCGCGCTATGTCCATCGAGCGCAATACGGCGGCGGCGACCGGGCGTATGCGTGGGCCGCTGCTGAAGGCTTGGCTAACGCCCCCTGGTGGTCGGCCTGAGCCTTTTTCTCGGCATCAGCGGCGGCCGTAGCGGGTCTCCCCGGTGGGCATAGCAAATCCTCGCTGGCACGCGAACCTGCCCCGGCCTTCACGTACGGTTAGTCGTGGGGTTGATGGTGATCGCGACCCTTATGGGCGCTCGGTCCCCGTGAAATCGCCTGGACCTGGATCCTCGAAGGTCCCGGAGGCACGGTCGGAATCGAAGAGCCATATGAATATGTCCGCGACTCGCCCTCGCCTAGCAGGCCGTGGAAGAAGTGGTCGCCGGCGTGGCTGACTGTGGAAGCGGAAAGTGGCGGATGATTTGGGTGTTGTTATGCAAAAGGCGGCCCGGGGGGCGGTGAAAGACGCGATTTGCGTCCGGGAGGCCGAGAATGCGCCCGATTCGGCCAAGAAAGGCGGCAAAGTCGCGTGCGGAGGCGTCCGAGAGGGCCGCGGCCGCTGCCGCGAGGCCCTGCAGGCCGCGCGGGGTGCCGAAGCCGAAGCGGCCGCGCATCAGCAGCGAGAGGTTGAAGGCGGCGGCGTGAACGAGCATCCGTTTTCGGATCTCCTCCTGCCCGCGGACGTGAACGCGGCGCAACCCTCCGGTCACGAGGAGGTGGGCGAAGGTGCGCTCCAGCTTCTCTCCGCGTTCGCGCTGCAGCCGCTTCCCCCGCTCGCCCCGGTTGCGGCGGCGGTTGCCGTACACGGCCTTCTGCGCGTCCCGCTTGCCCTTCCACTTCCGGCGGCCCCGGTTCGGCTCGCTCACGTAGCTCCGCAGTCCCCGCTCCTTCACGCCCGTCATGGTCGCGTTCGAGTGGTAGCCCTTGTCGGCCACCACTTCCCTCGGCTCCGCACCCACTTCCGCCAGCCGCCGCTCCGTCTCGTCCAGCGTCACCGGCAGCGACGCGCAGTCGCCGCCGTCCATCGTCTGCACCGTCACGGCGACCACCGCGCCGGTCTCCATGTCGACCGCCTGCTCGAGCTTGTGCGCCAGGCGCGTGCGGCCGTCCTTCATCTTCGTGATCCGCGCCTCCGGGTCGTGCGGATGCTTCCAGTCCTTGTTCGACCCCTTCCCCGGACGCTTGCGGTCCAGCTTCGCAAGGTCGGCCCGCGTCGGCGTCTCGATCCCGGAGGACCGCGCCAGCTGCTCGAGCCACGCGTCGTACTCCGTCTCGTCGTCACGCCGCACGATCGCGCGCAGCGCCGCGTTCGCCTCCAGCGTCGTCGAGTCCACCCCCACCGTCTTGCCCCGCAGCAGCCCCGACTCCCGCAGCACCTCCAGCACCCAGCCGAACACCGCGCCGTGGGCCTCCAGGCTCAGCCGCTTGCGCGTCTTCGACAGCGTGGAATGCTCCGGCGGCGTCTTCGCCAGACCGTAGCCCAGAAACTCCCGCAGCGAGATCGAGTCCCGGCAACGCCACGCGATGCCCCGCTCCGAGCCGATCCCCTCCAGGTATCCCACCATCAGCATCCGGAAGTACACGCCCGGTGGCAGGCCCGGCCGGCCCATCCCCGCCGCGTAGAACTCCCGGCACGCCTCCTCGGCGAACTCGTCGAAGCCGCTCTTGCGCAGAAGCTTGTCCAAAGCCGCGTAGAACGGGTGGTCCAGCGCCCGCACCGCGCTCGCCGCAATGAACAGCTCCTCCTGCCGCTCGCCCGGCATCCTGCCCACCGCCATCGCCAACCTCCCGTGACCGCCCAGTTGCCTCTTGTCCCGCACACAATCTAACCATCAACACCGGCGCGGGACATCGCGACTTTTTCCACGGCCTGCTAGGGCGGATCTTTTCCCTGCCCATGTGCGCCGCGACCGTCCCCTCTTGGAGCGGCGTGCGCGGAGATTCTGGAAGTCGGCTCAGGAGTTCCCCGCGTTTCGAGGCCCGACCGGCTTCCGCCACGGCCCCGGAGGACCGACTTGCGACTTGTCGAGGGTCCAGAAGTCGGCGTTGATTGGACCGACGTGAGCAAGTCCCTTTCTCTACCGGAAAGCGACAGGCCCTGAGTTGGCGTTCCACGTCCCTTGTGACATTGGGCTGTGGGCAAGTCCCGGTGCCTTGTGAGGCCCGGGCTCGATCTCCCCGGCCCGGAGGCGGTCCAGATAGTCGGCCCAAGCCTGCATCATCACGCGCCGTTCGGGCAGGAACGCCGTCCGGTTGTAGGCCCGCCCGTTGGGATCCCTGACGGCGTGGGCCAACTGATGCTC
Organism: Candidatus Palauibacter sp.; assembly: GCF_965216145.1. GTDB lineage: Bacteria > Gemmatimonadota > Gemmatimonadetes > Palauibacterales > Palauibacteraceae > Palauibacter. Next base: position 58,674 of record NZ_OZ244149.1, on the reverse strand, counting down.
GATGAAATCGGGCCGGAACCCCAGCACCTCGTCCAGAATCGTGCGCGCCATCGCGCGGAACCCGTGCATCGTCATCCGCTCCTTCGGGATGTCCAGCGCCCGGAACGCGCTCCAGAGCGTGCCCCGGCTCATCGGCAGCTCCCGGTATGGAAAACGCGCGTTCGGGAACACTGTAGCGGTGGTGCCCCGTCATGGGATGAACCTCGCGCAGGATCGCGACCGCCTGCCGCGCCAAGGGCACCACATGCGGCCTGCCGGTCTTCGTCACCGTGTAGCGCCACTCGGCCCCCTCAAGGTCTATGCCGGCCCACTCCGCCGTGACCAACTCGCCGAGGCGCACGAACACCAGCGGAGCGAGACGGAGCGCGCAGCGTACCGGAAGCGTTCCGGTGTAGCCGTTCAACTGCCGGAGTAGCGGACCGACCTCCTTCGGGTCGGTGATCGCCGCGAAGTGCTTCGTTTTGACGGGTGGCAGCGCCCCGCGCAGGTCCGATGACACGTCCCGCTCCGCACGTCCCGTCGCCACCGCGTAGCGCAGGACCCTCCCGCAGACCTGGAAGACGGTGTGCGCCTTCCTCAGGTGGCCGCGTGCCTCGACGCGGCGGACCACGGCCAGCAGGTCCGGCGCCGTGAGTTGGGCGACCGGACTCGCGCCGATGTAGGGGAAGACCTCCCGCCCAAGCTCGTGCTCAAGGCGCCGAACCCAACCCTTGGACCAGTTGGGCGAGTGCTTGGTGAGCCATTCGTTTGCCACGGCTTCGAAGCTGTTCCTGGCCCACTGGCGCCTCGACTGCTTCTGAGCCTTCCGGTAGGCGCTCGGGTCGATGTCCCGGGCCAGCAGCTTGCGGGCCTCGTCCCTGCGCCGCCGCGCGAGCTTCAGCGAGACATCGGGATAGATCCCCATCGAGATCCGCTTCTCCTTGCCCGCGAAGCGGTACTTGAAGCGCCAAGCCTTGGTGCCGCGCGGGGCGATTTCGAGGTAGAGGCCGCGGCTGTCGTAGAGCTTGCGGGGTTTCTCGCGAGGCTTGGCCTTGCGGATGGCGGTGGCTGTCAGCGGCATGTTGGGGCATCCTGTGAGAGCTATGAGAGTATGCCCCCAAATAATGCCCCAATAAACACCGAGCTGTCAAGGAGTGGGAGAGGATCGCTCTGGAGATGAATTTCCCATAAACTCTTTGTTTACAACATTTATTAGGATTCCAGAGAACGTCCCTGAACCTCAATCGACGGCTAACACGTCCCTCGCGAATACGACCGCTCTGAACGTGCTCGATGAAGCCGAAGGGTATCGTCCCATCGATGGAGAGCGGAGCAATCCGAACTTCCGGCCGTGACGCGATGAATCCCGCCTCCTGGGGCGCCCATTTCGAGCGTCGGAAGTCCTTGCTCAACAGCGGTATGAACAAGTCGCAGATCTTCAGTTCCTCTATGATCCGGTCCTTCCACTCCTCGGATACTGCTAGGTCCTCGTGCGCTAGAAATGCGCTGACACCGACTTCCTCCAACACCTGCTTTGTTTGTCGCGCGTATTCTCGATCCGAGTACGAGTATGAGATGAAGGCGATCATTGCGGTGCCGGAACTCCCTTCGAAGTTGAATAGTCGGGTGGAGCCAGGGGGGCCGTCACCACGCCACTGCTCTCCATATGCTGGCCCAACACCTCCCTCCAGACATGGGGACGCCTTCTGCTCGGTCGGGCAGCTTGCGTATGCTTGGGGAATTATACGCGTGTCTAGATGTCCTCTAACTCGCCACTTCCCGCTTACCGGGCATAAACAACCGTTACACGCAAACTGCACTCACGCGCAAACCGAAGCGCGGTAGCGGTCACCACCGCCCGATCCGCACAACCCTCGGCAGGGACAAAATCAACCAGATTCGAGTCTTGATTCCATGTGCCGATAATCGCAATCGACACCGACGTACTCGACACGCCGCACTGGTGGTAAGTCAGGCCCTGCTCGTAAGAAGCGTCCGTGCGAAGCGTCAAAAAGCCACGCGTGATCGTTGCGCAATCGCTGCCCGACCCAATGTTCACCGGCAAAGCCTGCTCACCGATCTGCGTAAGCCGCCACGCGCCCGCCGCGCTTACCGGAGACGGCGGTGGCGGGGGTTCCGTGGTTCCACCGCCACACGCCACAGCCGTTACTGCTAAGGCAACCGTCAACAGCCTTCCTGTCATCTTCCCTCCTAACGCAAGGCTAAATGTCTTCTAACTCGTCACGGCGCGCCTCGATAATGGCCGCCACCTTCGGGTTCTGCGGGCGCATGAGCGCCAGCGCCACGTCCGACATACGCGCCGAGCCGTAACGCGGGTTCACCGCCTCCACGTCGAACGGTTCATCTGCGGAGGCTGGCGAACCGTCTACCGGCTCCCGTTCCGTCAGCGTTTTCCTGTTCCGCTTCTTCTTGCTCATGCCGTTAGTCCGTTTGTTCTATCAGCTTGATATGTTCTCCGTACACTGCATCACCCGGCTCTGCCGTATCCATATCCGTCGCATAGGTTTGCCCGCCCCCCATAGTCCGCCACACTCGCAAGGACCGACCATCGCTAAAGACATACCTGTAATCAATCGGACCGTAATTGGGAAGCGACTCACGGCGTACGATCCGTAGCGTTCGGGCTTCCTGCGCTTCTTTCCTTCGTCGTTGGAGCTTCAGCGCAAACGTCCATACGCCTATCACCACACCAACCGAAGCAGCTATAGCTCCCACAACAGGTGCAATGGTTTCAATCAACAAACGCTCCCCCTCCCTCGGCCATGTAACCGCACTTGGCGTTCTCGCGTCGTAACCCCGACAGCGTGAGAATGTTGCTCTTGAGATTGTTGCACGGCCCGCACAGCAAAATGCGGTTGCTCACATGGTTGATGCCGCCATCCGCTCGCGGAGTGTTGTGGTCAAGCTGGAGATAGCGCCGGTTGTCAAACGTTCGGTCGCATCCTTCGCAGGCCATTCCACGCTTCGACAGCAGCACCTCGTACATCTCCGCACGGCTCATGTACGGTCCCGGTTCCTTCACCTTCACACGTACCCGTAGCTTCGGAGCAGCAACCTCACCTTCGTCCGTTCGATACGGCGCTTCCTTCGTATACGTTATCTCACCCGCAGGGAACAGGTCTTCAGACACGCCATCTGGGCCTGCCAAGAATCCTTCCTTGCGGAGACGGTCGATAACCACCTCGTGCGCCCGATCCCATATGTCCATGCCCACCCACTGCCGTCCCAACAATTCCGCCGCTACAGGCGTAGTGGCACAACCCGCAAACGGATCAAGCACGATATGGCCCTCGTCACTGCTGGCCCTTATGATCCGGTCGTATAACTTCAATGGTTTTTGTGTGGGATATCCAGTCTTCTCTCTCCCACCAGCCTGTCCCAACGACACAATATCGCTCCATACGTCATGCAACTGCTTCTGACGTAGGACTTCGCCGTTAGGTGTCATCTCTAGAAAATACATCACCCTCGGGTTGCCGTTTCGCGTCCACCTGATCCTGCCTTCCCGACCTAATCGCTCGATACTAGCATCCGTATAATCGCCTCTGGGAAGATCATAATAGTATCGGCCATCGTCGGTTTGCTTGTAGCTGCTTAGCTCATCGTCTGTCACAACCCGCTTCGGCCTGATCCCTAAGTCAACCGTAAAGTACCGATCTGTCTTCGAGTAACGTAGAATCGTATCATGTTTGCGGCCAAAGTTCTTCCTGCTCGGTCGTTGCGGCCCATCATAATGCCAAATAATCTCATTGAGGAAATGCTTCCCCCCGAAAACCGCATCCATACAAGCCTTGAGATAATGGCTCGCAGTAGGATCGCAGTGCAAATAGATGCTGCCGTCCGGGCGAAGGACGCGGTGCATCTCCATCAAACGGACCGACATGAAGCACATGAATGCGCCCATGCCTTCGCTGTGCGCCTCTCGTGCTGATTCAATGGCTTCCATCAACGGTGGGTTGTCGTCCTTGATTTGGTCCACCCACTCCTGATGAACATCACGTTCCCAGCTCCACCTGTCCTGAAACTTCGCCCCTCGTGCTAGACTATCCGGGGTAGCATGAAAGTCCCTGCTCTTATTGAATGGGGGGTCGGTAGCGATGAGATGTACCGTATTGCTGTTCATGGCTCGCAAGAACCCCAAGTTGTCCCCGTGGAACAGCGTTCGGTTCTCCCAGTTCGGCTCGCCTAGCATGTCGTAGTCCTCGATGATTGCGGTTTCTCGAAGCACCGAGACTACGGTATTGTGTTGTGTTCCCATCCGTCAACCTTCCATCCACATGATTTAAACATGTCTTGACGAAACCTCACCGTCCCACCATGATCGTCATCCCCGTCAGAGGGGAAGAGTCCAAAACACGGGTGAAAGCTTGATAACCTCGATCCCGTGGGTGTCGGTCTTATCACCCTTCACCTAGGCCCAAGACAAGCGTGATTCGTCTCGGACTCCTGTTAAAAAGTACCGGAAAGACCTATCCTGATTGTAGATAGCGGATTCGGGCAGTGGACGCCCGGTCCCAACCAGGAGGCCTTTCCGGTGAAGAGAATATCGCATCACAAGAGCAGGAGGAACAGTGCCCGGCGGAAGCGGAAGGTTCGGGCGCGGCACGCGCGGGCGAGGCGGCGGGGCTGTCGGCCCAAGCCGGTGTTCGGGGCGGGCGGGCTCCACTACGAGATCGGGGCGCGGACGAGCGCGATGAGCTACGGCGGCATCGGCGCGGTGCGGCGGCTGGTGTCGAAGCTGGAGCTGGCGCGGGAGATCGACGCCCGGCTGAACCTCTTGAAGAGACGCCTGCCGTACCACGAGTCGGACCACGTGCTTAACATCGCGTACAACCTGCTGTGCGGGGGCGCGCGGCTGGAGGATCTGGACGGCCTGCGCCACGACGCGGCGTACATGGATGCGCTGGGCGCGGAACTGATCCCGAGTCCGACGGCGGCGGGCGACTTCACGCGGCGCTTCTCCGAGTCCGACGTGATCGAGCTGATGGAGTGCATCAACGCGGTCAGGCCCAAGCTGTGGCGGAGCCGGGGCCGGGATCTGCTGGGGCCGGTGGCCTACGTGGACGTGGACGGGACGCTGGCGCCCACGCTGGGCCGGAAGAAGGCGGGCATGGACATGTCCTACAAGAAGGTGTGGGGCTACCACCCGCTGGTCGTGTCGCTGGCCAACACGGACGAGGTGCTCTACGTGGTGAACCGGCCGGGCAACGCGGTGAGCCACCGGGGCGCGGCGGCGTGGATCGACAAGGCGATCGACCTTGTCTCGCCGCATGTTCCCGGGGTGTGCGTGCGGGGGGACACGGACTTCTCGCTGACCGTCAACTTCGACCGCTGGAGCGAGCGGGCGGACTTCATCTTCGGCTACGACGCCCAGCCGGCGATCATCGAGCGGGCCGAGGCGCTGGAAGAGGAGGACTGGAAGCCTCTGAAGCGCAAGCCGCGCCACACGTCCCGGACGGGGGCGACGCGGAGCAAGCGGGAGGATGTGAAGGGGCGGATCGTGCGCGAGCGCGGCTACGTGAACAAGCGGCTCAACCACGAGGACGTGGCCGAGTACGACTACCGGCCGGCCAAGTGCCGCGGGACGTACCGGATGGTGGTCGTGCGCAAGAACATCAGCAAGATGAGGGGCGAACTCACCCTGGTCGACGAGATCCGCCACTTCTTTTATATCACCACCCGGAGGGACCTGAGCGCGGCCGAGGTCGTCCGGCTGGCCAACGCCCGCTGCGACCAGGAGAACGTGATCGAGCAGCTCAAGAACGGGGTGAACGCGCTGCGGGTGCCAGTCCATGACCTGGTGAGCAACTGGGCCTACATGGTGATGGCGGCGCTGGCGTGGAACCTGAAGAGCTTCTTCGCCATGATGATGCACCTCAAGGCCGACCGCCGGAAGTACGTCGCCATGGAGTTCAGGCGCTTCGTCCGCGAGATGATCCTCGTGCCCTGCCAGGTCATCCGCCGGGCCCGGCGGACCACGCTCAGGATCATCGGCTGGCAACCCACCACCGACCGCCTGTTCAGCGCTTGGCGCACCATCGAGAGGACCGCGTTCGGCTGATGCCGCCTCCGGCCCTCCCGCTCCTACCGACGCCGACTCCGCCGCCGGGACCGGTGTCTCCCGGCGCCAAATCACGCCCCCCAAAGCCCCGGCCGACGAGCGAAAAACCCCGCATCCCCGCCCCGGCGCCACCCAAAAACGGCTTCCCGGCACACTCTTCGGCCCATAATCCGCAGCCCAACGTCATAATGACGCCTCGCCAGCGCTACTCGCTTGTTTTAGGTCTAGCCTGGCAGACCCTCAATCCCTTTCGCGTCTGGCGAATCGACCTCGGCCCCGAGTGGGAGCCCGTAGAGTTCGAACGGGTGTCGGCCGACTGGTTCAATGAAGACGAAGATGTTGCGCGTGCGCTGCGCCAGAGTCCGGCCATCTGGAGCGTGACTTCCGTCGTTGCGCTCGGGTCGGGCCATGTGCAGACGTTGGCGAATCGTGGAACCGATGATCGAATCCTTATCTGGTTCGACGAGCGAGGTCGATTCGTGCGGTACGTCCGCGTCAAGGTCCCATTCGGGTTCGTTGCGGCAGCCGCGAAAGCGCAGGTGCTGCTTGCGGTGCGGACCCTCAACAATAGTGAACTCGTGAAGTACTCTTGGGAACAGGTCCCGGGAGCAACCGTGCAGCAACAGGAGGTACGACCATGAAGGCCAAAGGGATCTTACTGCTGGGCTTCGCGGCGGCGATCTCCGGACTGGCGCTCGCGTCCGAGCCCGCAGCAGCTCAGTGCTGGAGCTGCGGTTACGGGGGCATGTGGGTGGAGGATGAGGGGAAATGGAAAATCTGCAGGATCTGTACCGGCGGCGATGAAGGGCACATAGGCTGCGGTACGCCCAAGTGTAGTACTTGCTGGAACCTCGGTGCTTGCTCCATCCAACTATCGCTCGACGGACGTTCGGCTGGACCTGAATTGCCCGAAGCTCCCGTGCTTGGAGAACCCGGTGACGTGGGTGCGTTTGTGGCGATCTTTGCGTCTGCGGCACATGCCTTGGTTACGCCCAGCAACGCTCCAAAGACTCGGCGATCGTGCGACGGCGGCATCGTCTCGAAGTGGTATTCTGCTGGCGACATCCTTGCGGCGCGGCAAACGACGGCGCACCTGCGGCTTTAGCTTTTGAGAGCTATGGAACCAGATATGGGCATGCGGGCGGTTAGGCGGGTCGGGGGGATCATCCTCTCGATCCCGCTGGCGCTCGCATGCGCCGCCCCCGCGTCCGGCCCGCCGCCCGGGGAGGTGCCGGAGTGGACGCTACGGAGGGGCCTCGTGATCGGAAGCCCGGACGATCCGGTGTACGGGCTTTGGCGTGTGGGCGGGGTGCTGGCCGACGACGCCCTTGTATACGTCCTTATGCCCGGCGAGGGCGCGATCCGCGTCTTCACGCGCGACGGCGAGTTCGTCCGCGACCTGGGTGGGGGCCGCGGGGCTGGTCCGGGCGAGATGATGAGCCCGGGCCTTATGGCGTGGGGCGGGTCGATGACGATTTCGGTCAGCGACATGGAGTCGCGGCGGTTCACGTTCTACGAGGTCACGACCGGGGAGGCGCTCACGATTCCTCACCACGCCTACCTGTCGGACGCCCGCGGAACGGGGGCGTTGCAGCCGGCAGTGGCGCTGCCCGACTTCCGCGCGGCCAACTTTCCTCTACCCTCGGACGCGTACCGGGGGCGGGGGCCCCTCATGACATCGCCGATGATGGTGTTGGACACGGCGGGCATGGTGCGCGATACGCTGGCGCTGCTCTCGGTGCCGGTTGCGGTCGACATTGTGGCTGGTGTCGTAGAGGGCGGGAGGTTCGACATGCTGCATCCCCTGGAACAATACGATACCTGGCAGTTCGCGCCCGATGGATCACGCGTGGCGATCGTCGACCGTAGGAGCTGGACAGGGACAGGTTCCGCAGAGTTCGGAGTGATGGCGGTGGGTTTGGAGGGCGATACCCTTTTTCATCGTCGCATTGCGTACGGACCGCGCCCAGTGCCGGACGGCTACTACGCTCGCGAAGTCGAGCAGTTACTGGATTTTCCGGTCGTCGCGGATCGAGGAGCTTTTGCGGCCGCCGTTCGTGAGTTCCTGGAGACAATACGGTATCTTCCTCCAGTGACACACGTCACGGTGGGCAATGACGGGACCACTTGGCTGGCCGGCGTGGACGAGGGTGGCGAGCGCGAGTGGCTGGTCCTGGGTCCGTCGGGATCGTCCATCGGCCGCTTTCGGCTTCCCACCACCTCGCGCGTCTCGTACGCGAACGGGAACGAGGCCTGGGTCGTGGAGAGGGATGCGCTCGACATCCCGTACGTGGTGCACTACGAGATCGTACGGTAGACGACCGCTGGCCAGGGCTCCATCGGCGGCTGCCCCCGCTATGCCGGCGGAAGCTCCGGACTTGAGCCCTCCGTGCCGTCCCCCGACCCCACGGCTCGCTGAAGGACCTCCTGGATGTCGAGGCCCAGCACCGACGCGAGCCCCTCCATCGTCCCGTAGGCCCCGCGCACGCGCTGGTTCAGGGCATGGGACACGCCCTCGCCCCGGCCCCCGTCCATCACGACCAAGCGGTCGATGTCCACGCCCTCCACCGCGCCGACGGCGATCTCGAGCAGTTCGGGGAGCTTCTCGGCCATGAACACGGCGAACGCCGCGTCTCCGCCCGTCCGGACCTCCGCGTAGAGCCGCCTCAGCACCTCGACCTGGGCCTTTCCGCGCTCCAGGATCGGGGCCGCCTCGGCCTCGACCTCGGCCCCTGCGCCTTCACGCGCGCGATCATCTCGGCCGTGTCTCCCTCGCGGTCCAGTTCGGCCTTGCGCACGCGGAGTTCGTTCTGGGCCTCGGCCACCTTGATCGAGGCCGCGGCCTCGCGGACCTCCGCGCGCGGTCGCGCGTGCCGGGCCCAGTCAACGGCGGAGGGCCCCTTGTCGTCACCGATGGGTCAGTACGGAGTGTCCGCGCCCCTACTTGATTGCCATGGCGCCACTTAGCGAGCAAGCGATCTCCGCCCGAAGCCAACCCCCTCCACGAATGGCCGATGGACCTGAACGAAGCTTTGCCCTCGGGCGGGATATAGGATGTAGGGACGAAGATCCTCGCCGGAAGAGGCTCCGGCGCGGGAGACCGACAACGAGAAAGAGATTCTCCGTGGAGAGAGTCCCGAGAATACGCCTCGCCGTACCGGGTGACATGGTTTGATTTCCTCGGATCGGGAGCGGCGATTGGCGAGCAGAGCGGCGCGCGGTGATCGCCGGGCGCTGAGGGCTCTGTACGAGGAGTACTCGAGGCAGCTGTTCGCCGTCGCGTACCGTTTGACGGAGTCGTCCGCCGATGCTCGAGATGTGCTGCATGATGTCTTCTGCGCGCTCCCGGAGGCGATTCGGCGCTTCGATCCTGAGCGGCCGCTCGGCCCCTGGCTACGTTCCGTGACGGCTCGTGCCGCCCTCAAGCACGTCCGGTCGCGGCGGAGACGACGGGAGATCTCGATCGCTTCGACGCCGCATGAACTCGAGGCCACCGCGTCGCCGGAACTCCCCGTCCTGGATTCGATCGCGGTGGAGCGCGCGCTCTCGTCGCTCACGGAGGAGCTCCGGACGGTCGTCGTTCTCAAGGAGATGGAAGGTTATTCGCACCGGGAGATCGCCGAGCTTCTCCAGATCGCGCGCTCGACCTCGGAGGGGCGGCTGTGCAAGGCGCGGAAACTGCTTAGAGCCGAGCTGTTCGAGCGGTAGGGAGGTATAGAATGGAATCCGACACAAACGGCCTGCACATCGACGACCGGACGCTGAATCGCTTCGCGGACGGCGTCCTCCGCCAACGGTCCGCTGCTGCCGTCCGGCTACACCTTCGCTCGTGCTCGGCCTGCAGGCGGGAGGTCCGAATCATTCGCGCGTTGAGTGACGCCATCCGTGCCGTCCCGACGCCGAACCCGCCCGATGAACTCTTCCACGAACTGTTCCCCGAGGAACCGGGTAACGCGGCGGTCATCCCCCTCGCCGTTCCGCAGGGCAAGCAGCCCGCGTTCTCCCGAGGGCTGGTGCTCTCGGTGGGGGCCGGTCTGCTGGCGCTGAGCGCGACAGTGCTCGCATTGACGCTCGGGCCCGAGCGGGCCGTGGCCGGCTTCAGCACTCTGAGGTTCAACCGGGAGGAGCCGGGCGCGCTCACGCTCCGGTACGAGACGATCTCACCGCTCGCGGCGGCACCCGGCCTCCGGGCGCGGTTGCGATACTGGGTCCCGGATTCGCTCCGCTACACGCAGACCGAACCCGGGTACAGGGTGATCGAACTCTCCCGGGAGGAACCCGGCGTTTTCTCCGGAGCCGTCGCCCTGCCTCCCGGCACCGTGTACGCCACCGCCGCCGTCGAGAACCTCGACGGAAACTACATCGACAGCGACTTCGGCCGATCCTGGGAGTACATCGAGACGGACGCGCAGGGCCGAGCGACGCTGGACGCCCGCCTGTACCAGGTACGGGCCACCGCGGACCTGCACCCCGGGAGGGCTGTCGAGGTGATCGAGCAAGCGCTGTCGGAGTACCCCGAGCGGCCCGAGCTATGGGCAGCGCTCCTTCTGTATGGGGAAGGGGCCATGTCCGAGAGCTCGGGAGAGATCCCGCTGCGGGCGCATCGAAAGCGCCTTGAGCGAATGGACGCGGCCGCGCGGCAGAGAGACCCCGAAGCGGGCGAAATGTACACACTGAGCCTCTACGCCCGGTTCCTCGGCCGGGAAGACCTGGAGGCCTACTGGCAGAGAGAATTGACCGCCCGCCATCCCCGGCACGAATACGCGTCGCAGGCCCGGTTGGAGACGATCGTGCTGTCGTCGATGTCGCATGCAGAAAAGCTGGACGCGCTGGAGCGGAGTTGGAGGCTTGCACCCACGCCCTCTGTAGCCCAGGTCGGACTGCATCTCTCCTCTGCAGTCGCCGATCCGGCCCTTACCGGAGTCTGGCTCGAGAGGTACGCATCCAGCCCCGTGTTACGAGATTCCCGGCTCGATGTCGAAGTGACGGAACGCATGGCAGAAGAGCCGGCACTCGGGACGATCGCCGAGGAGTGGATCCTGACACAGTTGAGTGAGCGGCCGGACTGGCTCGGCACGGATCGGCCGCTCACTGGCACGCGAGCCAACTTCGAAGCCGAGGCTGCCGAGAGTCTGGCCCGCTTGCATGTGCTCCTCGGCCGGCTGCGGGAGGCCGAGGGAGACCGGGTGGCGGCGCTCGAGGCCTTCGAGCGGGCTGCCGAACTTGGCTGGAACCCCCGGGTGTTCGTGGAGCTGGCCAGGTTCCACGCGGAGGCCGGGTCGCCGACTCGCGCCGCTCAGTTGCTGGCGCTCGTGCAGGCGGATCCGGTCATCCCGCTCGAACGCTACGTGCCGGAGGGTGAAGACTGGGTGACCGCACCGACGGAAGCCCGCCTGGCCGCAGCCCGCTCCGCATGGCGAGAGCGGGTTGCGTCGTCGCTGCTCAATGAACCGGTCAACCGGGGCGTCAGGCTTGAGGTTGCGCCGGGAGAAGAGAAGACGCTGAGAGAAGTGACCGGGAGCGGCGTGAACCTCATCGTTCAGAGCATTCGGTCGAGCAGCATCCCTTCGGCGAGTCTGGATCTGCTAAGGGCTAATGCCGGAAACCTGGAAGCGGCGGGCGCGCGGACGCTGTTGGTCACCGTCGAACCTGGTCTCCCGAGCGAGGTTCACATCGCCTCCGTAGACCGTACTGATTCGATGTCCCCATTCTATTACGACAGGCGATTCGAGGTCTGGGAAGCCCTCGGTGCCTGGCGGGACGTGCAGTACTTCGTCGTGGGCCGCGGCGGCTTTCTGCGGTATCGCGGAGAGGATCTCACGACCGCAATCCGCATCGCGCTCATGCTGGGACATGATTCTCCCGTGTTGTCGAGGGAATTGAGAACGGGAGGACGGCGTCCCCGGCGCGGAGGTCGATCTTCAGCAACTCGAACACGAGCGCCGTGGACTCGTGCTGGCCGATCTGACTCCGGGAGTGGTGCTCCGGCCGTAGTCGCTCGGGCGCTCAGGTGGTGCAAGGAGTCCTGCGTGCTGTCCCCCTCCGTGCCCTACAATCGTTTAATAGTGGTGGAGTGATGGTTCCATGCCGGGGGTCGGAGTCTCCGATGTCAGCTGACAAGAGAATCGCGCGCAGAATCCCACCAAGCCTGACGGTGGGGCTTGTACTCGTCACGATCGCGCTCGCGGCCTGCGGCACCGAGCGGGACGTCACCGGGCGAGAGCCGGGAGAGCCGGGGATCCCTCTGGCGTCGCTCACCATCCAAGTACGCCTACAGCCGTCCGACGCGTCGCTCGCGTCGGCACTCGGCTGGGAGAGCGGCGTGCCCGGCGCGGAGGTGAATCTTCTCAGGAATGGGACCGAAGACTGGATTCGCCTGAGGACGGACCGGACCGGTCGAGCGCGAGCGGTCGATCTGCTGTCCGGGCTGTATCTGGTGTACGCGGGCCGGATCCTGACGCAGGTGGAGGCATCGGCCGCCGAGCTTCCGATCCGGAGCTTCGGCGACGGGATCACCACCGAGCTCGCGGGCAGAGGCGAACAATCGCTGGAGTTCGAGTTGTCGTCGGATGTGCCCGGCTCGCTGGTCATCAGCGAGATAAGCGGCTGGGGCCCGCCGTCTTGGGAAGTGGGGGGTACCTACATGGATGCCAGCTACTTCGAGGTATATAACAACTCCGTGCGAACGCTGTTCGTGGACGGAATGGTCTTCGGCGCGACGGTAAGAGGCGATGACAACATCTTCGGACACTGTGCACACAGTCAGGCCGTGCGCTCCGATTCGCTGGGGGTATACTCGCTAGCGCTGCTCCAGTGGCCGGGAGCGGGCGGCGAGTACCCGATCGGACCCGGGGAGAGCAGACTGGTCGCCATGTCGGCGATCGATCATACGGCGGTCCACCCCGACCTCCCCGATCTTTCCCACGCGGATTTCGAGATCCGCGGGGCGCGGGCTGCGGACAATCCCGCGGTGCCGGACATGATCGATGTGGGGCTGCGACCCTTCGTAACGCGGCTAGGGGGCGCTGCGCTCAGCGATCTGCTTGCGGGGAATGTCGGCTTTTTCGTTGCCCGGCCCCTGGATCCTGGCGAGCTTCCCATCATGTACCGGGACTTCGCGGGCCAAAGTTACCAGCGGATCCCCCGCGACCTGCTGCTGGATGTGGTCGGTCGAGCCCAGGTACTAGCAGACCTCCAACGCAAGAGCCCGCCCTGCGTGCCGCTGCTACATCCGGATTTCGATCGCTACCCGGGCGGATTCTACACGATTGCCCTGGGAGCGGAGGACCGGCGCCTGTCCTTTCAGCGGCGGGTACTCCGAAGCGAAGGGGGGCGGGACATCCTGAGCAACTCGAACACGAGCGCCGTGGACTTCGTACTGGCCGATCTGACGCCGGGGGTTCCACTATGGCCGTAGTCGCTCGCGCCCTCACGGTGGTGCAAGGAGTCCTGCGTGCTGTCCACATCCTTGCCGTACAATCGTTTAAATGTCGTGGAGTGATGGTTCCATGCCGGGGGTCGGAGTCTCCGATGTCAGCTGACAAGAGAATCGCGCGCAGAATCCCACCAAGCCTGGCGGTGGGGCTTGTACTCGTCACGATCGCGCTCGCGGCCTGCGGCACCGATCGTGACATCACGGGAGGACAGCCAAGAGGCCCAGAGATCCCCCGGACATCGCTGATCGTGCATGTACGTCTTCAGCCGTCCGACGCGGCGCTGGCCTCAACCCTCGGTTGGGAGAGCGGCGTGCCGGGCGTCGAAGTGAACCTCCTCAGGAACGGGACCGAGGACTGGCTCCGCCTGAGAACGGACGCGACCGGCAAGGCTCGATTGGCCAACATACTCCCGGCACGGTATCGGGTGTACGCGGGCCGGTTCCTGACCCCGGGGGAGGCCTCGGCGGCGGAGCTTCCGGTTCGAAGCTTCGGCGACGGGATCACCACCGAGATTTCCGGAATCGGCGAGCAGTTGCTGGAGTTCGAACTGTCGTCGGATGTGCCCGGGTCGCTGGTGATCAGCGAGCTAAACGGCTGGACCCCGCCTCCCTGGGAAACGGGGGGGGCCTACACCGACCACCACTACTTCGAGGTGTACAACAACTCCGCCCGCACGCTGTTTCTGGACGGAATGGTCTTCGGCGCGACGGTGAGAGGCGATGACAACGTCCATGGGCACTGTGTGCACAGCCAAGCAGTGCGCTCTGATTCGCTGGGGGTATACTCTCTAGCGCTACTCCAGTGGCCGGGAGCGGGAGGCGAGCACCCGATCGGACCCGGGGAGAGCAGGCTGGTCGCCATGTCGGCGATCGATCATACGCCGGTCCACCCCGATCTCCCCGACCTGTCCCATGCGGATTTCGAGATCCGAGGGGTGCGGGGCGCGGACAATCCCGCGATCCCCAACATGGTCGACGTGGGGTGGCAGCCGTTCGTAACATCCCTCGGGGGCGCTGCGCTCAGCGACCTGACTGCGGGGAACGTCGGCTTTTTCGTCGCCCGGCCCTTCGATCCTGGCGAGCTTCCCATCATGTACCGGGATTTTGCGAGCCGAGGTTACCATCGGATCCCCAGCGACCTGCTGCTGGACGTGGTGGGTCGGGCCGAAATATTCGCAACGCTCGAGCGCGAAACTCCGCCCTGCGTGCCGCTACTACATCCGGATTTCGATCGCTACCCGGGCGGATTCCTCACCGTTGCCCTGGGAGCGGAGTTATCACGCTTGTCCTTTCAGCGGCGCGTGCTGCGCAGCGAAGGAGGGCGGGACATCCTGAGCAACTCGAACACGAGCGCCGTGGACTTCGTGCTGGCCGATCTGACTCCGGGGGTCCCACTCTGGCCTGAGAGGTGACTCCGGCCAGGAGGCACTTCGACGGAGGCTGGTCGATCATGGCAGCGGGGTCGCTCGCGATTCTGCTTGGTCTTCTGCCCTTCTCGACCGCGCTGCACGCACAGAACGGGACCATTTCGGGCCGCGTGCTGGAGTCCTCGACAGGGCGGCCGGTCGACGGCGCCATTGTGAGTATCGAGGGGTCCGATCTCGCCACTCTCAGCGATTCCACCGGCGCCTATCGGCTCGTCGACATCCCGCCGGGCCCGCAGGTCGTACGCGTCCGCAGGATCGGATTCGCGGACCTGCGCGTCCCACTTACCTTCGCGCCGGACGCGGTTTTCTACCGGGACCTGGAGATGGCGACGCGGGCCATCGAACTGGAGGGCCTCTCGGTGACCGTGGATCCCGTAAGCCGGGCTCGCGGAGAGCTGGCCACGGCCAGCGTCATCGATCTGGAGGCGATCCAGAATCAGACCGCCACTTCGCTGGCCGGGATCCTCGAACTCCTCCCGGGCGTGCCGCTCGAACCGCCGGGGCTCGGGGGCGTTCAGCAATTCGCCCTGCGCTCGGCGGCGACATCGGGCTCCGGGGGCATTGGCTCCAACGATCTCGCGAGTTTCGGCACGGTGATCATCCTGGACGGCATCCCCGTCTCCAACAACGCGAACCTGCAATCGCTGGGGTCCGGAGCCGGAGTCGGTTTCACGACATCCGCAGGGGGCGGGATCGATCTGCGCAAGATTCCGGCGAACACGCTCGAGCGCGTCGAGGTCATCCGCGGACTCCCCTCGGTCCGCTACGGAGACCTGACGCAGGGTGCCGTCGTGGTCGACACGCGTGCGGGCGAGGTGCCGCCGGAGATCGCCGGACAGTTCGATGCCGAGACGCTCGAGGGGACGTTCCTGTGGGGAGCGGGGTTCGGTAGTGAACGACAGAACTTTACGCTCGCGCTCGACGTGGCGCGCACGAGAAGCCGGCCCGGGGTCGCCGATGACGAAGCGGTCCGGGTGGCGGGCCAACTCTCCCACAGGCTCGCCTTCGGAGGCCCGAGATCGCCGGACGCGACGGGACTCGGGCAGCAGAAACTGACGTTCGACACGCGACTGGATGTCTTTCAGCTCTTTGACGACCGGCCCGAGGACCCGAATATCCGCAACGACGCCAGCTCGAAAGTCCGGGATCGGGGGATCCGGGCATCCGAGCGGGCGAGGCTCTGGCTCGGAGAGGATACGCGCCTCTCGTTCACCGGGTCCATCACGGTATTCGAGCAGGATTCCGAAGCCCACAACGAGTTGGTGCGCGGGGCGCTGCCGGTTACGACTCGGCTCACCGAGGGCCGGCAGGAAGGGGCCTTCGTTCTGGGTCCCTACGTCGCGGATGTGGAGGTCGACGGTGGACCTCGTCTCGTCTTCGGACGGCTCGAACTGGAGACCCGGAGCGATCTGTTCTCGACGGACCACCGGTTCCGCGTGGGCGTCGAACCCCGCCGGGAATGGAACTCGGGGCGAGGCGTTTTGTTCGATGTCGCCCGCCCGCCGTACATGACCTTCACCGGCGTCCGCGGCTGGGCCCGGCCCCGCAGTTACGAGGATATAGGCGACCTGGTCATGAGCGGCTGGTACGTGGACGACCGCGTCACCGTGGGGCTCGGTGGCCAGAGCACGGTCCAGCTTCAGGGCGGGCTCAGGCTGGACCTCCTTCACGAGGGCGCGACGTGGTTCGACGGCGTTCGCGACGCGTTCCTCCAGCCCCGGATGACGGTCGAGGTCGCTCCCGTTCCGTGGTTGCGGCTGAAGGGCAACTGGGGTCGCGTGGCCAAGGCTCCCACGCTCAACCGTCTCTTCCCCGGACCGGACTACTACGATCTCATCAATGTTAACCAGTTCACGAACGACCCCGCCGAGCGTCTGGCCGTGCTCACGACGTTCATCCGCGACCCGACCGGCTCCGATCTGGGCTGGGTCCGGGCCACGAAGGCCGAGGCCGGTTTCGAACTGAGCGTCGGCGGAGCCGAGATCTCCCTGGTGGCCTTCCGCGACCGTATCCGGGGCGGGGTCGGGAGCGTCCCGGAGACCGGCATCCTGCTCCGCGAGTCCTTTGCGCTGACCGACTCGATCATCGGCAACGGGATCAAGCCGGGGATCATCGAACCCGCCACGCACGCGGACACGATACCGATCCTCATCCATCATCCCCGGAACATCGTCGAGCAGACGAACCGCGGGATCGAACTGATCGCGGCGCTCCCCGAACTTCGGGCGATTCGCACCCGGGCTCTGGTCACGGGCGCGCTGGTGGAGACCGAGCAGATCGGGGGCGGCCTCGATTTCGGACGGGGGTTCGGGGCGTTTCAGATCCATGAACGCGACGAACGCCATCCGTTCTGGGATCCCGCGCTCGAGTTCGGGAAGACGGCGATGGTCACGTACCGGGTGATCCACCATCAGCCGGAGCTGGGTCTCGTCCTCACGACCACGATTCAGCACAACATCACGGATGAGTTCGTTGACGAGGCCGCATACGACTCGCTGGCCTTCGCCGGCTACATCACTCGGCAAGGCGCACTGGTGCGGGTCCCGGAGGCGGACCGCGGCCTGCCGGAGTATCAGGATCTGCGGGTCCCGAGGGCGGGGACGGTTCGGGCGAGACGGGCGAGTCCGGCCGATTGGATGCTGAGCTTCCAGGTCTCAAAGACCCTGCCGCTCAACGGACAGATCAACCTCTGGTTCTTCAACGCTTTCGATCGCAGGGGGGTGGGCGGCCCGGGCGTACGCCCCCGGCTGTATCCGGACGTGCGGTTCGGACTCGAGGTGCTGCTCCCGCTGCGTGGCGTCTTCCCGGCTTTGGGCGGGGGCGGTTAGGCGGTGACACGGTTCAGAGGCGTCACGCGGGCCGGTTGGGGCGACATCGCCGTCGCGAGCGTCCTCGGTGCGCTCGGCATGGGCGCCACGGGGCCCGCGCCGGCGGCGGGCCAGGCTGCCGAAGCAGCGGCCGCGGCCCCACGCGCGGAACAGCCCTGGCTGGCGCGGTGGCGGCCGCTGGAGGTCCTCGGAGACCTGCCTCGGGCGTTGCCCGGCTCCGAGAGCCCGTTCCCGGCCCTGTTGGCGCTTCCGGCTCCCCGGGTCGGCACACTGTGGACGGTCGGCAATCCGGCCGCCCTGCCGTTCGAACTGGCGGACCGGCGCACCGATTTCTCGATCTCGCGCGAGAACCGGTCCGGGGGCTATCGGCGTCCCCTCGACCCCACGGAGGTCACGAACGGCACCCTCATCGGTTCGGGGTGGCGGCCGCTGTCCGAGCGTGCGGCGGTCATTGGGCGTCTGGTCGTTCAGCGGACCGGCCTCGGCGACGGCTCCTTCTCCGACCAGCTCATGCCCTATGGAACGAGCCCCTTCGCCGTGTTCGACACCACGGGGGAGGCCCAGATCCGCACGCTGGTTCGCCTCGAAGGCGCGAGTGGGTGGCGGTTGGGCAATCTCGCGTTGGGGCTCGCGCTCGGATACGAATCCCAGCGAACGTTCACCGACCAGGCCAAAGTGCCACGCACCAACCAGACCGCGACTCCGGGCGCGACCGTGGGCCTCGTGTGGGCATCGCCCTCCAGCGGTTTCGCCATCGGCGTTCTCGGCAGTCTGCAGGAGACCGCTCAAAAATCAACCATGTATACGAGGGCTGCTGCATCCCGTGCCTACACGCCCGAGGGGTTTGGTCCGCTTGTAGCGTTCGACCTTGGGGACGCCGGTGGTCTTGGACGCCGGTTCGAGCGCGGCGCGAAGGGACTCACGGTCTCGGCGGCGGGGCGCGCGGGAGCGGTGAAGTGGGTCGTCTACGGCCGACGCGAAGCGCTTACCGAAAGCCGCTTCACGACGTTTATTTTTCGGGAGCTCGCCGACGACTGGGATACGCGCGGCTGGACGCTCGGTGGAGCGGGCTCGCTCTCCTCCGGCTCCCTCGACCTTGCGCTCGATGCCCGGTTCACGACGCTGGTCGGCAGGGGCTTTCGGGGCGATCTCGATCTCGAACACTTCGAGTCCACGGATCGGAGGCTCCGGATCGAGGCCGATGGAAGGTGGAAGCCCCTGGGCGGATGGGAGGCGGGCGCCCGTCTCATCCTGACGAGGAACACGAGCGACCGCTGGGACCGGCTCAGCCGGACGGGCTCGGAGTTCTCGTCATGGTCCCCCGCGCTCGGGATCGAACTTGCGCGGCGCCTGTCCGGGCATGTGGCGGTGTCGCTGGGGAGTGTGGTGTCGACGTACGGCGTATCCTCAACTACGCCCCCGCCCGGCCAATTCGGTTCCGCGTGGGAGAAGTGGATCGCCCCGGAACTCGGGCTCATGGCCACGGGAGCCACCGGCTGGGCGGCGCAGGCCACGCTCCTCATCGGGTCGAACGACAGCAGGACGGTCTGGCTCCGCGCGCAGTACGGGCGTGGCCAACCCGCCACATCCGCAGTGCTGCAGTCGGACACGCCCATGGGATCGAGAGACCGGTTCGAGCTTACAATCGGTGTGGTACTCCCGCGGCACCCGTAACTACCGCAAGACGGGGTCTCGAGAGTGGTGGCGCGCGATGCGTCGGCGGAGCGTGCCTTGGTTTCTCGCATCGATTCGCCCGACAGCCTAAACCGAACGCCGCAAGGCGACGAGTGTCCCCGGTTAAGCCGCTGCCCGACACTTGGTTCGACTAATCGATGTCGTAACAAGATTCATCGGTATTGCGTCTAGCTCAGAACCCCACAGTGCGCTCCATTCCTTGAACAATGATCGACATAGCCATCAATCGTCCGCGAAAGCGGGATAGCTCCAGGCCCGTGATCACGGCGGCGCGGTTGGGGGGGGGCGATCACCATCAGGTTCTTGATGGTGATGATGGCCACGTCGTGACGGGGGCGGCCAGGGAATTCATCAACTTCCCCTTTGGCTGCCTCGCGGCCGACCACTCCGGCGGAAGGTCGGGCGAGACCTTTCCGTCGCCCGATGACCACGCCCTCACGCCCCCGCGTCGGCCCCGCGCGTCGCAACGGAGAGCCGCCCATCGCATCCGGACATAGCCTCGTGCCAGGATCTCGTTGAGGGCTGCTGCCCTGAGCCTTTCCGCCGTGACTCACTCGAGTTCGTGACCCGAGCGGAGTAGCGTCCGGTCGACCCGGAGGTCGATCGTCCAGCCCCTCTGCGTCGGTGGGAACCAGGGTGGTCAAACCAGCCGTCGGCGGCGGGTGCCGTGGTCTCACGGATGGGATTCTCCGGAGCGCCCGCGCCCCTACTGGATTGTCAAAACTACACTTACCGAGTAGGGCACCCTCGCCGAGAGCTGCCCCCTTCCATGAAGGCCCGACGGACCCGAAGCAAGTTTTGCCCACGGGCGGGATATAGGATGTAGAGACGAAGATCCAATCCGGGACGACGGGTTGCGGGGGGGTGGCCGTTTCGGGCCGCGAGGCCGTGCCCGAGCTCCGGAGCGAGAGACCGACAACAAGAAAGCGATTCTCCCCGTGCAGAGAATCACGAGAGTACGCCTCGCCGTCCTGATCGCGTGCACCTGTGCGCTCGGTCTGGGCGGCAGTTCGTCCGGGTGCGCGTCGCTCGGAGGCGTGACCGGCGGATGCTGCAGGGTGTGCCAGGTGGGCTGAAAACTAGGGCGTTTTCATGAACGGTCCCGAACTGGAGGTACGAGTTGTGGTCAAGGACTGGCGATGCTGTTGACGCGTAGAAGTGTGAGCACGGGTTTCATAGGGGTTGTGGTCGGCCTCGCGCTGGTGTCGCTGATCCAAGTGTTTCATGGGGACCAGTCGGATGCGAGCCGCGTTAACAACGAAGTGACGCCCCCGAAGAGCGAGACGCGCCTATCGCTGATATATGTCGGCAGCCCGGATTGTTCGTGGTCCACTCGACCCGATGTGATGGACGCGGTGAATATCATCAAGCAGCGTCTTCGGAATTACGCACTTGAGAACGACATGGGATTTGCTGCTCTCGGCGTCGCCACTACCGCCAATTCCCGCGCAGGGCTTCGGCATTTGAATGCTCTGACTCAGTTCGACGTGGTAAGCATCGGCGAGCACACAGCCAACGCGATCACGCTAGACTATTTTTGGAACGAGGGCTTGGCACCATCAACCCCGCAGATTCTTGTCTTGCAGCGAGAGATCACTTGGGCTGACCGGGGTGCCTTACCGGGCGAGTTCGCGGGTTCGGTCGTGCGTCGCCTCGGGCGCGCGAGCGGTGCCTCGGCGCTGATGGAATGGGCCTCTTCGAGCAGGATACTACCCCCATCAAGCACCGTCGTGAACCCATCTTCGTTCTGAAGTACAAGTAGGCAACTCCAACACAGGAGGAAGAGGAATGCGAAAGCAGGGCAGACGTTTCGTAACGCTGTTGTGTGGCTTGCTATTGGGTGGCGCCGTGGCCGTACTATGGCAGCCGAAGGCCGCGTCGGCCGGGGACTGCTTGGCAAAGCACAAGTGCGTTGTTCATGCCGGCGGGGAGGACACAGCCGACACTTGCGAGCCGACATGGCAATCGGGGAGAACCTGCCGGATGGGTATCGAGATCTGCTGGGCGGGGTGTGAGGTTGTCTACTAGAATCTGCGCGAAGCTCGAAGCAGCGATGCCTCGGAGCAGGAGGGCTGGCCCGGATCGGCGGTTTGGAGCGGTGTTATCACTGTATCTGTTCGGTCTGGCTGGTTGCGACGGTGAGCGGCTTACGGTCCATCCGTTGCCCGAACTGTTGATCCGACCAGGTGCACCGGCGGCCGTGATCGAATCGTCGGCCGGGGCCGTGCCCCCAGCGGCAGCTTTCGTCGTTGAACTGCGGGAAGGAGACAACACTATATCCATTGGGGTGTTGGACGAGCCGTCTCCGTTGCAATTTGGTTCCGTCGCAGGTGCTGAGTTCGGTCCCGGCGGAACTCTCTTGGTGCTTGACGGGCAGGCGTCCGACTTGCGGGTGTTTTCATTGGGGGCGGGTCCCCCGGAAGTGATCGCCGCCGGTGTTCAGATCGTTGGTGGCGCTGGGACCGGGCCCGGAGAATTCCAGCGGCCGACGGCGCTTTCGGTTGGTCGCGCGGGGCTCTTGGGAGTGTTCGAGTCGACGGGCCGGGTGCATCTTTTCGGGTGGAACGAGGAAGGGGCGCTAGAGCATCGGACGACCTTCCAGCTCAGAATGGATGTCGAGGACGGGTGCGTCCTCGGAGACCACCTGGTAACCACCGGACTGCACTCGGAACACTCCGGCGCGGTCCATCTGTTCTCCACGTCGGGTGAGTGGGTTCGGTCATTCGGGAGGTTCTACGACACCGACAACCCTTGGGTCTCCGAGACGATTCACCGGTCCCTGGTCACATGCCTGGAAGGCTCGAACGAGATTCTGGTTGCGCCATTGTTTCTTCCAGAGGCGAGAAAATACGACGCGCTCGGCAATCTCCTGTGGTGGACGGAGTTCGACGGGTTGCGGCCAGTATACTTGGCGGAGACCGTCGATGGCATGGTGGGGGTCGGGACCCCCGAAGACGGGTACCATGGAACGATTGGTGTCACGGGAGATGTAGGCGGAGGAGTAGCGATTCTTCAGGTCGGTCTTGTCACCCGCGAGCGCCGCGAAAGGGGTAGCGATCAGGAGATCTCCACGTATGTGCTCGCTCTAGGTACGGGTGAGGGTGCGCTGCTTGGCCGCGACATCCGCCGAATTCGCGATATCGACGCAGCGGGTGCCGTGCTTTCAAGTGGCCTTCCGTTCCCCACCCTGCGTGTGATCCCTTGGCCTTCGGACGTGAGCCAGCGTTGAGGTCAGGACGGCCTCTCGTCCCGCTGCTGCTGTGGGCCGGCACGATCACACCGGCGCTGTCCCCGCCGGCAATGCACGCACAGCAACCGACCCGGCTGACGGGCACAGTTCAGGAGGTGGGCGGAGGCCGTCCGGTCGAGGCGGCAACGGTTCGGCTAACGAGCTCTTCCGGGTTGACCGCCGAGGCTCTCACGGATGCCGACGGGGTGTTCTCCTTTGAGGCGATCGTTCCCGGGGAGTATGTGCTTCTCGTTCGTCGTTTGGGGTATGCGGAACTGAGCATTCCGCTGACCGTAGAGGAGGAGCAGGCAGTAGAGTTGTCGGTGCGGCTGACGCCAGCCGCAATCCGTGTGGCGCCCCTGGAAGTTGGCATCCGGGGCCGTCCCGCCCGGTTGGCGGAAGCGGGGTTCTACGATCGGATAGCGCGGGGTTGGGGGACGTTTACCGACCCGGCTTCCATGACTGTGCTAAGGAAGGGGTCTATCAGGTTGCCTCAGCTTGTCCAGATCCTTCAGGACCGTGCCCCCATCAAGGCTGCTATCTGCGGCCGGAGAAACACGGTGTTCCTCGATGGCCGTCCCCTGGATCCTGAATTTGCACGCGAGATGTCCGCTTGGGAGCTTGGGGCGGCGGAGGTGTACGCGGATGGGGCGGGGTTACCCGTCTTCGCCATGACGCCGTTAACCCTTAGGTGCGGTGCGACGCTGCTCTGGTCAACCGTGACCACCGTAGGAGCGGGTAACCCGATGCCGCAAATCACCGTCCAACTCTGCGAACCTGTCGGAGGTCCGGGGAACGTCACGCTTGACGGAATCGTGGCGGATCAGGTCACGGGCGTAAGGCTGCCGGCCGCGCGTGTGCGGGGTTCGTACACCATCGGTGAAGGGGCGCAACGACAGATCGACGTGCGGACAGATTCGCTGGGGCGCTACCGGCTTTGCGACATACCGCGGGAGGCGGAGGTCTCGTTAGTAGCTTCGTACAACCGCATCACAGGGGTCCCGACCGTGGTTGATGCACGACCCGAGGCCGATGCGGGGCTCAAGATACAAGTCACCGCCCCGGGCATGATCGTCGGCGACGTGATTCACGCGAGCACTGGGCAGGGGTTGAGGTCCGTACGCATCATGGTTGCTGGCACGGATCACACTGCCACCTCGGGCAGGTCCGGTGTCTTCTCGGTCGGGCCTCTCCCACCAGGCTCGTACACGATCCAAACCCTGTGCGGCGGCTTCAGCTTGGCAACGGCACAGGTGCAGGTGGAAGAGGGACAAGAGGCCCGCGTGCAGTTGGTTCTGCAGCCTCTGGGCGGGGATCGCTATAGATGCCGCAACTGAGGTCCATGTGACTGCAGTTATTCGATTGCTTCCCCGCAGCTGGCCGGGTGCTAGCCGAGCTGATAAGCCGGCTTTAGTTCGGCAACCGTACAAGTACACGCTAGCGAGGGACAGGAGGTCTGTGAGGTGGTCCCAGTTTTTTGGACAGGTCGTTAAGGTGGATTCCAAGACGGAACGGGAGGCACCGAGATGGCCAGGAAGAGACGGCGGTTCACGCCGGAGTTCAAGGCGCGGGTGGCGCTGGAGGCGCTGCGGGAACGCGACAGCGTGCAGGCGATCGCCAGGCGGCACGAGCTTCATCCGAACCAGGTGACCACATGGAAGCGGCAGCTGCTCGAAGGGCTGCCGGAGGTGTTTGCCGGGGGCGCGGGCCGCAAGGCCGCCAAGGAACACGAGGCGAGGATCCGGGACCTGCACGCCAAGATCGGGGAGCTCACGGTCGAGCGGGATTTTTTTCGGCGCGGGCTCAAGCGCTGAGCCGGGCGGAGCGGGGGCGGATGATCGAGCGGGACGGACCGCTGAGTCTTTCAAGGCAGTGCGCGCTGCTGGCCGTGAGCCGGTCGTCGCGGTACTACCGGCCGAGGGGGGAGAGCGCGGAGAACCTGGCGCTCATGCGGCGCATGGACGAGCTGCACATGGCGTATCCGTTCTACGGGAGCCGGCAGTTGATGCGGCATCCGCGCCGTGAGGGGGCGACCGCGGGCCGGCACCGGATCCGGCGGCTCATGCGCCTGATGGGGGTGGAGGCGACCTACCGGCGGCCGCGCACGAGCGTGGCGAGTCCGGAGCACCGGGTCTTCCCCTATCTGCTGCGGGGCTTGGCGATCTCGCGGGCGGACCACGTGTGGTGCGCGGACATCACCTATGTTCCGGTGACGCAAGGGTTTTTCTACCTCGTGGCCGTGATGGACTGGGCGAGCCGGCACGTGCTCGCGTGGCGGCTGTCGAACACGATGGACGCGTCGTTCTGCGTCGAAGCTCTGGACGACGCACTCGGCTGGAGGGCTCCGGAGATCCTGAATACCGACAGTGAGTATGTAAGGGCCGGTTCCCCTCGGTGGTTTGACTCAAACACTGATTGACGCTGTAGGCTTACAGACTCCGGTCGCCCCTGGGTGGCTTGACCCGCACTCGGACCGACCAAGCTGTCATTCCCTGGACTCGTCGGCCATCCGAGGGCAACCGGTTGAGGCTCCGGCCTCGACCGGCATCGTGACCTAATGAGAGCCTGGCCCAAGGCGTCCCTTCACTGTCATGTCCGACACCGGCCGAGTTCGGTTCCAACCCGTTCACCCATCATGGAACAGGGGGCCGGCATGGCAAGTATGCGAGATGAAAGGGCCGGGGTCATCGGGGGCGTCGATACCCACCAGGACCTGCACACCGCCGCCATCGTGACACTCGAAGGCACGGTGCTCGGCACCGAATCGTTCTCCACGACGCGAGCCGGATACCGGGCGATGCTTGCCTGGTTCCGGTCTCACGGCGAGCTGCTGCGCGTGGGGGTCGAATCCACCGGCAGCTACGGCGCCGGCATCGCCCGGCACTTGGCGCTGTCCGGAGTGCCCGTCCTCGAGGTGACCGGTCCCGACCCGGCCGCGCGGAGAGCCCGGGGGAAGGACGACGCGCTCGATGCGGTCGCGGCGGCCGAGGCGGCTCGCACGGGATGTCGAGTCCAAGTGGCCAAGGACCGCGGCGGCGCGGTGGAGGCCCTGCGGGTGCTGCGCACGACCCGAAAGACCGCGGTCAAGTGCCGCCGTGCGGCGCTTCAGCAACTCCACAACACGATCGTCGCCGCGCCGGACGAGGTGCGCGACCGGGTCCGCAACCTCACCCGCATGCGGCGCTTGCGCATCTGCGCGGCTTGGAGGCCGGACGCCGCGGGATACCGGGATCCGGCGGTGGCGACCAGGCTCTCGCTGAAGTCCCTCGCCCGCCGGATCCTGGACCTCGACGACGAGATCGCCGAACTCGACCGCTTCATCGCTCCGCTCGTCGAGGAACTCGCGCCCAATCTGCTCAAGCTCGAAGGCGTGGGAACCGCCAGTGCGGGCGAGCTGCTGGTCGCCGCGGGCGAGAATCCCGAGCGGCTGCGCTCCGAAGCCAGCTTCGCGATGCTGTGCGGCGCCTGCCCGCTGCCAGCCTCGAGCGGTAAGACGCGACGCCACCGTCTCAATCGCGGCGGGAACCGCCAGGCCAACTCCGCCCTCCACGTGATCGTCGTGTGCCGGATGCGCACCGACCAACGAACCCGAACCTACGTCGAGCGGCGCACCGCGGAGGGGCTGTCCAAACGCGAGGTGATGCGCTGCCTGAAGCGCTACGTGGCCCGCGAGATCTACCGCGTCCTCACCGCCCCATCACCTGCTTGACAAACATGAGAGCGTCAGTTGTTCGCCGTCGCGTACCGTTTGACGGAGTCGTCCGCTGATGCTCGAGATGTGCTGCATGATGTGTTTTGCGGTCTCCCCGGGACGATCCGGCGTTTCGATCCCAAACGGCCGCTCGGGCCCTGGCTTCGTGCCGTGACGGCTCGCGCGGCCCTAAAGCACCTCCGGTCGGAGCGGAGGCGACGCGAGATCTCCAGCGTCTCGATCCCGCACGAACTCCAGGCCGAGCCGTCACCTGAGTTCCCCGTCCTGAATTCGATCGTGGTGGAACGCGCGCTGTCCTCGCTCCCGGGGGAGCTGCGGACCGTCGTCATTCTCAAGGACATGGAAGGTTATTCGCACAGGGAAATCGCCGAGCTTCTCCAGGTCTCGCGCTCAACCTCGGAGGGGCGGTTGTCCAAGGCGCGAAAGCTGCTTCGCGCCGAGCTATTCGAGCGGTAGGGAGATGTAGATGGAATCCGACGCACACGAAGTACACATCGACGACCGGACCCTGAATCGCTTCGCGGACGGCGGACTGACCGAGCGTGCCTCCGATGCCGTCCGACTACATCTTGGCTCCTGCGCGGCCTGTCGTCGGGAGGTTCAACTCATTCGCGCGTTGAGTGCCGCCATCCGCGCCGTCCCGACGCCGAAGCCGCCCGATGAACTCTTCGGCGAGCTGTTCCCCGAGGCGCCGAAGACTGCGGCGGTGATCCCCCTCGCTGATGGCCGCCTCGGGAGGGATGTTGTGGACGGTAGACCGAGATCCGTTGGACCTTCCAAGCATTACCGGGTGGGCGCATGAGTCCAGCGAAACGGTGGGGAGGTGACAAGATGGGAGGCCAAGATGTCTAACCTGCAACGGCACTGGCTGGCGGGGGTCGTTACGTTCGTCACTCTCTTTGGAGCCGGCTTCGGTGCGGCGGCCGGACAGGAGCGGAACTGCGGTGATCGGGCCTCTCTTCTCGTCACGGTGCTGGACGAGTCCGGGAGCATCGTGTTGCCCGGGGCCACCGTGGTCCTTCGCTGGATCGATGCGGAGCGCATGCCGGTGCGCGAGGCGACGGCCGCCGATGGCCGCCTTCGGGTCTGCGTTCCACGCGACGCGAGTCAAGGGGTGGTGTGGGCGGAGTTCGGGGACCATTCGAGCGGACAGGCCGCACCGGAGGCACTGGTACCTGGGGAGGAGCGTGAAGTCCGGCTACGGATCCTGAGTTCGGTACCGTCTGGACGTCTGATCGGGCGGTTGGTCGACAGGGAGACGGGTCGCCCGGTGGCGACGGCGGCCGTGAGCGTCCTCGGCAGGCCGGCGGAGGCCGAAAGCGACAGACAGGGCCTGTTCCGGCTGACCGGCGTGCCGGCTGGACAGCACGAACTCGGGATCCGGCGGCTCGGCTACGCGCCCCTTCGCCACATGGTCGACGTGACCAGCGGTCTTACGACGGAGTTGGAGATCGGTCTTGTGCGCGAACCGCTGGGACTCGAGCCGCTGGTGGTTTCGACAACGCGGTCGCGCCGCTTGGAGATCAAGGGCTTCTACGAACGTAAGCACTGGGGAGAGTTGCTCGGTCTCGGCACGTTCTTCACGGCCGAGTACATCGAGCGCCGAAACCCGCTGCGAATCTCGCACATAATCGAAGAAGTCCCCAGCATCCGGATGGGACTCCAAAATGCCCGCACAGGCTGCCGCTTGAGAGTCTACCTGGACAACATCCTCGTCGACGCCTCCGTCGACGAACTTGTGCTTCCGATCGAGGTGGCCGGAGTAGAGGTGTACAAGGGGGCGGCGTCGCTCCCGGCCGAGTTCGGCGGGTCCGATTCGAGATGCGGCGTGGCTGTCATCTGGACCAAGTAGGGTCAGACAAAGGGGCGCAGGTCTTCACACACTGAGCGAGCGTGACTGACCCGCACCCCTCTGTGGGCTGTCCGGCAGTATGCGGGCAGCTATTTTCTGGGAGAGAATTCCTCGATCGCCTCCCCGCCGTCCGCTTCGCCCGAGCCCACCGCCCGCTGCAGAACCTCCTGGATGTCGAGGCCCAGCACCGACGCCAGCCCCGCCATCGTCCCGTAGGCGCCACGCACCCGCTGGTTCAGAGCGTTGGACACGCCTTCGCCCTGGCCTCCGTCCATCACGACCACGCGGTCGATGTCCACGCCCTCCACCGCGCCGACGGCGATCTCGAGCAGTTCGGGGAGCTTCTCGGCCATGAACACGGCGAACGCCGCGTCTCCGCCCGTCTCAACCTCGGCGTAGAGCCGCCTCAGCACCTCGACCTGGGCCTTACCGCGCTCCAGGATCGGGGCCGCCTCGGCCTCGGCGCGGGCGAACGCCGCCTGCCTCTCCGCCTTGGCGGGCTCGATCACGTCCGCCCGCAGGCGCTGTTCCTCGCGCTCGACGCGCTTCATCTCGAGGACCTTCTCGGCCTTGACCTCGGCCTCCTGCGCCCTCACGCGCGCGATCTTCTCGGCCGTGTCTCCCTCGCGGTGCAGTTCGGCCTTGCGCACGCGGAGTTCGTTCTGGGCCTCGGCGACCTTGATCGAGGCGGCGGCCTCCCGCACCTGGGCTCGCCGCTTCGCCTCGGCCTGGGCCTCGCGGGTGTCGGCTTCGGCCTGGGCCTCCGCGATCTCCGCGGCCCGGATCGCCTCGGCCGACTTCTCGCGCCCGATCGCCTCGAGGTAGCCGCGCTCGTCGCTCACGTTCTGGATCTTGAGTACGTCGAGGTGGAAGCCCAGCGATGCGAGGTCCTCCCCCGCGTCCTCCCGCCAGGGCCTTGGCGAACCCCAGCCGGTCCTCGTTCACCGCTTCCGGGGTGAGGGTGGCGAGCACGCCGCGCAGGTTCCCGGTGAGGGTGTCCTGGGCCAGTTCACGGACCTCCGTCTCCGTCTTCCCCAGCAGGCCGCTCCACCGCGTTGTTGAACACCCACTCGGGCTCCGAGGCGATCTTCACGTTCGCGATCGCCTCGACGTTGAGCGGGATGTTCCCCTTCGAGAATGCGTTGGTGACGGAGACCTCGATGGGGATGGTCTCGAGGTTCATGTGCTGGACGGCTTCGATGATCGGGATCCGGAGGGTGCGTCCGCCCGACATGGAGCGGTAGCCGACGGCCTGGCCGTCGGTCAGCATGCGGTTCCGGCCCGTGATCACGGCGGGGCGGTTGGGTGGGTGCCGATGGTACCATCTGGTTTCGCAAGACTAGCGAGGATCCAGTGTCCGCGCCGGAGCGTTGGGCGGCATACCGACCGGGCGACGGTTTCGTTGGGTTTGTCGGATTGCCGACCGCCCATTTCTTGCTTGGCGTTACGGGACATAAGATATGGACCGTTAGCTGGGACGATGTCGACTTGCCAACGATCACCGCGTGGGTGCTGCGGGAACCGAGGTTGATGTGACCAGCTGGAACGCTTCGACCCAATCGTGCAAGCGCCGGTTGCTGCGGGCGGCTGCGACCCTCGCTTCGTGTGCTCTGTTGGCTCCCGCCGGAGGAATCTGGGCACAGCAGCAAGAGCAATGCGGCGAGCGGGCTCTTCTACATGTCATGGTCGTCGACGAGTCAGGGACGATCCCGTTGCCGGGAGCGGTGGTCGTCGTCAGGTGGTCCGAGCTCGTCGAGATGCCGGTACGGCAGGCAGCCGGAGTGGACGGCCGCTTCTCCCTGTGCGTGCCTGAGGACGCGAGAGAGGCCACGCTCTGGGCCGAGTTCGGCGATGACTCGAGCCAGCAGGCGATCGCCACGTTCGAAGCGGGCGCGACCCGCGAAGTCGTGCTCCGGGTCCTCTCGGAGGGCATGCGGTCGGGCCGACTGCTGGGTCAGGTGCTGGACGCGCTTACGGATGATCCGGTTCGCACCGCGGCGGCGTCCCTGCGCGGCCGTCCGCTCGTCGTCGACACCAACCGCCAGGGGCGGTTCGTCCTCACCGGCGTGCCTGCCGGGGTACACGAGCTGGAGGTGCGACGGATCGGCTATGCTCCCCTGCGACATCCCATCACAATAGACCGGGGACTGACGACGGAAGTGGAGATCCGTCTGGTCCCCGCGCCGTTGGACATGGAGCCGATCGTAGCCACAGCCACCAGAATACGTCGGATGGAGATCGTGGGGTTCTACGAACGCAAGCACTGGGGCGAACTGACCGGGTTGGGCCACTTCATCACGGCCGAAGAAATCGACCGCTGGCGTCCAAGCAGTGTGAGTGGTTTCGTCGCCATGATGGTACCGGGAATGTCGGGGTTGGCAAACCGGCGGATGTCGATGGGATTCTCGGGTCGGCCATGCCCGATGAAACAATATCTCGACGGTATTTTGCTCAGAGGCAGTGGGATCGATCAATTCGTACGTCCGTTCGAAGTCGGAGGGATCGAGGTGTACAAGGGCCCAGCGTCGCTGCCGGCCGAGTTCGCCGGCTCCGATGCCCGCTGCGGGGCTGTCGTAGTCTGGACCCGGTAGGCGGGCGGGCTCCACGCTCGCCGCCATTCGCTGCGCTCCGCAACCGACGGACAACCCGGAGATGGAGAGCTTCCTCGTCCGGTTCGAGGTGGAGAACAGGTCTCTGGTCCTCGACCGCCGGCTCGCTCGAGGAACTCGCAGCCATCGCCCGGAATCGGATCAGCAATGTTACATGCAGCCGCTGCTCAGCGGCTGCGCGCCTGCCCGACGCGGCGAGGCTGCCCAGCCACCCGTCCCTGCTACCGAGCCGGTGCTCGCCGGCGAACGTTCATCGATGGCGTGACGAACGTCATCACTTTTCGCACACAATTCATCGACTTTGGGCCTAGTACGGATTTGCCCTTGGCCCGATCCTCAAAGCGAGCGTTGGATCCGCTCCGAGGGGACGGTGCTCCGAGGATGCGTGAACTTGGAAACTGATGCCATGGCACGGAGCTGGAATGCGGCAACGATTGCAAACGCAACGCGGCATCTCGATCGCGATCTGCCTCATGGCATGCACCACGACGCATGGAAGCCTCGCCGCGCAGACCGACCGCTTGGTCCTGACGGAATCCAGCCGACACCTCATGCCGGCCAACATCGTCGTGCACGGCGGTGCACTGTCCCCGCGGGGGGCCGGAAGTTTGTTCTGGAGCAGCGACACCGTATGGAGTGCGTCACCTGAGCGCCCTGACGTGCGCCGCATTTGCCCGGAGATGGTCCATGCGCCGCTCGGCGCGGCCTTCATGGGCGACGGACCACCGACGGACCCGCCTGTTGTCGAGATCGTGGACGGCGGGGTGGAGGGGACGCTGGGGCCGCGGCTCATCCAGTTCTCGAACGGGATCGACGTGCCCTTCGGCATTCTCGACACCGCACCCGACCGGGAGGAACTACTCGCCGTGCGGCGGACGGATCACCTCGAGATTCTCACGTATCGATGGAGTTGGCAGGCAAGCCGGGCCACGAATGAACCAGAACGAAGGGAGTAAAGCATGCTCAGGATCTCAAGATGGTTACTCGCTGTCGGTGTCTTGCTTGGTATCGGGCTACTGACGCCAAGCATCGCGGAGGCGCAACTCTGCGAGACGTGTGACGAGGAGAGCGGCATTTGCGACGGAAGCGCCGATGACCCCGACGACATGTGCCACCAAGGCATCGACTGGGTCGCTGGAGAACTCTATTGTTCCTCCTGGGGCAGCATCATGGACTGCGATCGTCTGTCGTTCATCGATATAGGTCCCGACGGTGCTCTACCGGGCGTGGCGAGGTTCGCAGCGGCAGTATCTGAATCCGGAGACCCTTCGACACACGGCTCGGAATTGAAATACATTCGGGACTGCAAGAGCCGCATCGTCGTGAGGTCATACCTCTCGGAGCAGGCGGCGGATATGCGACGCAGAACCGAGTCGATCGAGATCTAGGCCAATCAGACGTCGCCCGCGACCGGAGGGATTTGAGGCCCGGTGAGATCTCCGGTCGCGAGCGACGTGATGGCAGGATAAACTGGAGGATGAGGTCATGGGGAGGCTCGTCATTGCCGAGTGGCGCCTGAGTTCGCGACGATCTGGTCTTGGAGCACTATTCCTTGCTGCGGTGACCACCCTCTCAGCGGGGGTGCTAACGGCTCAGGCAACGCGGGACGCGCTCGTTCTGGAGTCCGCTCTCACCGTCCCGGACAGTGTACCTCTCACGTTTGTCCAGCAGCTAGTCCCTGGCGCCGACGGCTCGGTCTTTCTCCTCGACGCACGGACGGACGGCGTGCTCGCGTTCGACTCGCACGGTGTATTCCAGAGACGGCTTGGTCGGCGGGGGGAAGGTCCCGGTGAGTTGCTCTCTCCGTGGCGTCTCGGGCT
Organism: Candidatus Palauibacter sp.; assembly: GCF_965216145.1. Taxonomy (GTDB): domain Bacteria; phylum Gemmatimonadota; class Gemmatimonadetes; order Palauibacterales; family Palauibacteraceae; genus Palauibacter. Next base: position 26,006 of record NZ_OZ244149.1, on the reverse strand, counting down.
GCTCGGGCAGGATACGCTGTGGGTCGCCGACGCAAGGCGGCGTCGCATCAACCTGTACGATACTTCGACTGGGGCGAGCCTCGGGGATCTCGGTCCCGTCACCGCCGAGGCCTCGGGAGCTGGCCGCCAGCTGCTTCGACCGTTCGCGGTCCTAGCGGATCACAGCGTCGTTGCAATAGACTGGGGGACAGAGGAGAAGTTAGCCAACGTACTGACTTTCCAGAGTATGGGTCGCGAGAAGAACGGTCAAGAGAGCCTCTCCCTCTCGGTTCTCGACTTACAGGATCGATTGCTGGCAGTACCGGTGCCGGCGGGAGGTGGCGGCCTGCAACTACGAAATCCGTTTTCGCACAGCGACATGCTGGCGATCGAGCCCTCCGGCAGACACGTCATCGTTATTCGACGACCGCGTCCCGACGGCTCCCGCGCAATCTTCACGGTAGAACGCCACAACGTGCTGGAGGGTAGCAAGGATGCGATCAGCGTGCCCTACTTGCCGCGCCGGCTTGAGGCCAAGGATCTCCGAGCTTGGGCAGAGGAGCTCGGGGCTGTACAGCGAATGGTTGAAATGGGTGTGTTCCCCAGTCGCGCGGCCGGAGTAGCTGCGGTCTTGGGCGCCCTCGACGAGCCGGAGTACTACCCGCCGGTTCGAAATCGAGGACGTGGTATAGTTGAGGAGGGCGTACTGATCGATTCAGGCGGTTCCATGTGGTTTGGGGTTGCGGACATATCTCGACGCACGAACGAATGGGCAGTCGTTTCCAGCGACGGTCAGGTGTCACGGTTCTCCGTCCCGGTCCATGCGAGGTTGCTCGCAGTCCAGGGCGACAGGGTGTGGGCGGAGGTGCGAGACGGTTTTGGTGTGCCGCTGGTTCATGTGTTCCGCGTCCATCCATCGGGCTCGTGATGGATTGCTACGCGCTTATCCGCGCGGCTCGGGTTGTGAGTCTTGGGCTTGCCTTCGCCACGCTTCCCCTCGCCGCTCACCAGACAAGTGCGCGCCTGTCGGGACTTCTCCTGACGGCAGGCAGTGGTGCGCCGGTAGCAGGAGCGGCAATCGCGCTCGTGGACTCACGCGACGTCGTCTCGGGTGAGACGCTATCCAACGAGTTCGGGGTCTTCAGCCTTCCGGCGCCACCACCGGGTACATACCGCGTCCGCGTGACGCGAATCGGCTATCAGTCCTGGGCCTCCGACACCCTACACATCGCATCAGCAACGGCGTTGCTGACTCTGCGTCTCGAGGTGTCCGTGAAACCAGTTCCGCTGCCGGAGTTGCTGGTTTCGGAGCAGAGCGAATGCCCGACCACTCCCAAGGAGCGGAGGCGGGCCTTCACGCTCTACCAATCGGTCCTACCTATCCTCTCCTCGTTGTCATCCAGCGCGGATCTCGGGGCCCTTCGTATGCGCTTGGTTCGGCCGATCACGGTGTGGAGACGCGGCATGCGCCGCTACGCGCGTGACACAGCGATTGTTGTTGTACCGGAGTCCCTGAACAACGAGTCGCCCGAACACCTCGTGGCGTATGGGTATGCGGAGGCGATCAACGACTCGATGACTACGTTCTACGCTCCGGACGGAGACGCGCTCACGTCGCCGGGCTTTCTGGCGACGCATTGCCTAAGCGCCGTCGAGAGCGAGCATGGGATGAAGCTAGGACTGGGCTTCGAGCCGAAGCCGGGCCGCACCGTAGTCGATGTCGAAGGTGTGCTCTGGATCGATACGGTCGCAAGCGAACCCCGGGAGGTGGAGTTTCGATATACGTCGCTGCGTCCGTTCCTGCGGCGGTATCAGGAGCCGTTATTGCGGGCGGATGTGCTCTCCCGGATCCCGGAGGGCATGAAACACCTCGTCTCGTTCGCCCGGATCGACGTAGACAAGTCGCACTTTGGAGGCGTGCTTCGGTTCGCGCGTGTCACTGGCGATCGATGGCTGATCCACGAATGGACGATTCGCTCGCCGACTCTCCTCTATCGGGGTCTAACCGAGAGCGGCAGGAAATCCGTCACGCCTGTGGCCATCCCGCTTACGCACAGCGGCAGGGTGCTCGATATTGTCCCGCCATGAGGGAACGAACCTGCACCTCGCGGGGCTTACTTGGTGCAGTGAATCCAGCTACGGACCGGGAGGCAACTCCGCCGCCGGGTCTCCGCCGTCCGCGCTCGGAGAACCGACAGCCTGCTCGCCGGAGCTTCAGTGAACAACCTCCTTAGTAGCCTTCACAGCTTAGTCGCCATGCTCCTCTCCGGGCACTCGGCGAAGAACCGGCAGCACCGTGTTGCTATCAGACAAGCGCCCGCCGCTGGTGCGGTGGAGCTCTGAGTGCCACACTTTCGTTCCACGCTCAGCCGCTCCACCGCAGGAAGTTCTCTTGGAAGCGCCCGTGGCTGACCTCGCTCCCGGCCAGCCAGAGTGAGGCGGGACGTTACCCCAAGTGACTACGCGGGGGGAAGTTTCGCCGCAGCCTGCCCCCCGTCCTCGTCGCCCGAGCCCACGGCCCGCTCCAACACCTTCTGGATGTCGAGGCCCAGCACCGACGCCAGCCCCTCCATCGTCCCGTAGGCGCCCCGCACCCGCTGGTTCAGGGCGTTGGACACGCCCTCGCCCTGGCCCCCGTCCATCACGACCACGCGGTCGATGTCCACGCCCTCCACGGCGCCGACGGCGATCTCGAGCAGTTCGGGGAGCTTCTCGGCCATGAACACGGCGAACGCCGTGTCGCCGCCCGTCTGGACCTCCGCGTAGAGCCGCCTCAGCACCTCGACCTGGGCCTTCCCGCGCTCCAGGATCGGGGCCGCCTCGGCCTCGGCGCGGGCGAACGCCGCCTGCCTCTCCGCCTTGGCGGGCTCGATCACGTCCGCCCGCAGGCGCTGTTCCTCGCGCTCGACGCGCTTCATCTCGAGGACCTTCTCGGCCTCGACCTCGGCCTCCTGCGCCTTCACGCGCGCGATCTTCTCGGCCGTCTCCCCCTCGCGGTCCAGTTCGGCCTGGCGCACGCGCAACTCGTTCTGGGCTTCGGCGACCTTGATCGAGGCGGCGGCCTCCCGCACTTCGGCGCGCCGCCTCGCCTCGGCATGGGCCTCGCGCGTGTCCGCCTCCGCCTGGGCCTCCGCGATCTCCGCGGCCCGGATCGCCTCGGCCGACTTCTCGCGCCCGATCGCCTCGAGGTAGCCGCGCTCGTCGCTCACGTTCTGGATCTTGAGTACGTCGAGGTGGAAGCCCAGCGATGCGAGGTCCTCCCCCGCGTCCTCCCGCCAGGGCCTTGGCGAACCCCAGCCGGTCCTCGTTCACCGCTTCCGGGGTGAGGGTGGCGAGCACGCCGCGCAGGTTCCCGGTGAGGGTGTCCTGGGCCAGTTCACGGACCTCCGTCTCCGTCTTCCCCAGCAGGCCGCTCCACCGCGTTGTTGAACACCCACTCGGGCTCCGAGGCGATCTTCACGTTCGCGATCGCCTCGACGTTGAGCGGGATGTTCCCCTTCGAGAATGCGTTGGTGACGGAGACCTCGATGGGGATGGTCTCGAGGTTCATGTGCTGGAGCGACCCGTCTCGGCTACCGGGCCGGTGCTCGACGGCCCGCGTTCATCGGTTTCGTGACGAACTGCATCACTTTCCGAACACAATTCATCGATTCTGGGCCTAGTACGAATCCTCTCCTGGCCTGACTCTTAAGTGCGAAACGATGATCCGCTCCGAGGGGGACGGTGCCCCAGGGTTGCTCCGAGGATGCGAGAACGCGGAAACTGCTGCCACGGCACGGAGCTGGAATGCGGCAACGATTGCCAACGCCACGCGGGGTCTCGATCGCAATCTGCCTCGTGGCATGCACCACGACGCATGGGCGCCTCGCGGCGCAAACCAACCGCTTGGTCCTGACGGAATCGAGCCGACACATCATGCCGGCCAACATCGCGGTGCACGGCGGCGCGCTCTCACCCCGGGGGGACGGAAGCCTGTTCTGGAGCAGCGACACGGTATGGATCGCGTCACCCGAGCACCCTGAGGTGCGCCGCATTTGCCCTGAGATGGTCCGAGCGCCGTTCGGCGCGGCGTTCATGGGCGATGGGTCATCGACGGAGGCACCTGTCGTCGAGATCGTGGACGGCGGCGTGGAAGGGAGGATCGGGCCGCGGCTCATCCGGTTCTCGAACGGGGCATGCCGCGCGGAGAGCTGGAACGGCCCTGAGCCGAGCCGGCCGCTGACCCGCGTCGGGGGGCGCTGGGTGTTCATCGATGAGACCGATCCGGGTCCTCCCAGCGGCGTTCCCACGATCCGGGTTTCGCTGCTCATGGCCGATCGCCACACCGTGGACGCGACGACGATCGAGTTGAAGACCAGTTCGTCCGACAGCATCCCGGTAGTCCTGTCCGGGACATCACGCGGGATCGTCGTCTCATCTCGCTTCTTCCCGTTCGCTTGGTCAGCCAGCATCGAGCCCGGGCTGAACGCCGTCGCGGGCCAGATTCCCGCCGACAACGAACTTTTCTACGCGTATGACTCCTGGGTGGGCACCGGCGTCTTCGCGCTCGATTCCGGTTTCCTGCAGATCCTAGCGGACCTCGGATCCGATCGGCGCCATCTGCTCATCTACGACACGTCGGGCGCGTTCAAGCGCCGGAGAGTGATCGACGTACCGTTCGGGGTCCTCGACACCGTGCCTGACCGGCAAGAGCTACTCGCCCTCCGGCGCACGGACCGCTTGGAGATCCTCACATACCGCTGGAGTTGGCAGTCAGACCGGGCCATGGATCAACCAGAACCAAAGGAGTGAAGCATGCACAGGATTCCCAGATGGTTGGTAGCCGTAGCAGTCACTGTCGGTATCGGACTGGTGACGCCGAGCATCGTCGAGGCACAGTGTCTCAGTTGCAATAGTCTAAGCGGCTATTGCGAGCCAGACCCGTGGTACGGAGCCGATCGCTGCGTTGGCGGGTCGTGGGACGGAGAGCCTTGGTGCGCTTCGTGGGGCGGTCTCGAGTGTGATCCGCGCGTCACCCTCGACGACCTTGGTCCGGACGGTGCCCTCCTTGGCGTACAGGCCTTCGCATCGTCGGCTTCCGCGGCTCCAGAACTCTCTTCGCAAAGTCCGTCAGCAAGATATGTTCGGGACTGCAGTAGCCGCATCGTAGGGAGATCTTACGCCTCGGACCAGGCAGCGGATATGCGACGCAGGACCGATTCAATCGTGATCTAGCCCGGCCCGCAGTCGGCAGCGATGGGAGGCTCCGGAGGCCCGGCGCGGGCCTCCGATCGCTGGCTGAAGCAAGTCGAACAGGAGGTTCAGTACATGATCAGGCTCACGATTTCCGGCATGCGGCGGCGGTTGCCGTCTCGCGTTGCAGTACTGCTTGCGGTTGCAGTGAGCATCATAGCGGTAAGGGCGCTCACGGCCCAGGACATGCGCGACACCCTCGTTCCCGCGTTCACGCTCAGGATGCCGGACAGCATGCCTCTCACCTATGTCGAGCAGCTGATCCCCGGCAGGGAGGGGTCGGCCTTTCTTATCGACGCACGGACGGAAGCGATCCTGGCCTTCGATCCGGACGGCGCATTTAGGGCAAAGATCGGTGCGAGGGGAGAGGGGCCCGGTGAGTTGCTCGCTCCGTGGCGTCTGGGGTTGCTGGGGCAGGACACCCTATGGGTCGTCGATGCGAGGCTCCCCCGTCTCAACCTGTACGACGTTTCGACTGGAGCGAGCCTCGCGGACTTCGGTCCATCCACATGGGATGTCGCCTCTGCCGGTGGTGAGCCCCTTCGGCCGTTCGCGGTCCTCGCGGACCACCGTGTTGTTGCAGTCAGGTGGGCCGAAAGGGATGTGCGCCTTGAAGTACTTGCGGTGCATGTGATGGGACAACAGACTTATCCCCAAGGTGTTTCTCTTGCGTCGCTCGACTTGCGGGGTCGATCATTAGCGGTCCCCGTATCGACCGGTGATGGCAGCCTACAAGTACGTAACCCGTTTTCGCACAGTGACATGCTGGCTATCGATCCCTCCGGAAGATATGTGCCGGTCATTCGGCGGCCCAAGCCGGCGAGCGCGCGTGCCCTTTTCACCGTGGAACGCAACGACGTGCTCGAGAGTATCGTAGATACGATTCGCGTTCCCTATACGCCGCGCCCGGTCCAGCGCCGGGACGTGCGAGCATGGGCAGAGAATCTCGGGGCGGTGGAACGCATGGTCGAACTAGGTGCGTTCCCGAGTCAGGCTGCGGGCGTCAACGCGGTCCTGAAAGCCCTCGGCACGCCCGACTACCACCCGCCCATTCGAAACAGGGGACGTGGCATCGTTGAAGATGGTGTGCTCTTCGATTCCGAAGGGAAGCTGTGGCTTCAGGTCTCGGACGTATCCGGACGCATCAACGACTGGATTGTCATCTCCAGTGATGGTGGTGTCGAGGTGTCACGAGTGTCCGTACCCGTCAGGGCCCGACTACTGGCCGTCCAGGCGAACCGGGTGTGGGCTGAGGCCCGGGACGACTATGGCGTCCCGATGGTGCAGGTGTTCGAACTGCGCCGGTCGGGCAGATGACAAACTGGTACGCTCTCGTGTGGGCGGTCGTGGTTGCAGGCCTCGGCCTCCTACTGCTCGCAACGCCACTCTCCGCCCAAGAGACGGATGCGCGCCTGCGCGGGTTAGTCCTGACGGAAGGCAGCGGTACGCCCGTTGAGGGCGCGCACATCCAACTCGTCGAGCTAGGCGACGTTGTCCTCCGTGAGGCTCTTTCGGACGACCGAGGGGCGTTCAGCCTGCCTCTCCCGCCACCGGGCGTATATCGCCTCCGGGTGGAGCGCATCGGCTATCAGTCCTGGGCCTCCGACACCCTCCACGTCGCAGCGACATCGGAGTCACGGGTGCTACGCTTCGAAGTGCCGGTGGATCCGATTCCGCTCCCCGAGTTGTCGGTTTCGCAGCAGAACACGTGTCCGACCACCCCCGAGGAGCGGAGGCGGGCCTTCGCACTATATGAATCAGTTCTTCCGGCCCTCGCCTCTTCATCTTCCACCGCCGATCTAGGCAACCTTTTGGTCCAAGCGATACGACCGATAATTGTGGGCAAATATGACTACTGGAGACGCAACGGGGGACGCCGTTTCCAGCAGGACACTGCGACCGTGGTCGTGCCAGGGTCCCTCAACGTGTTGTCGCCGTCGTCCGAGCACCTCGTGGCGTACGGATATGCGGAGGTGGTCCAGGACACGTTGACCACATTCTACGCCCCGACTGGAGATGCCATGGCGTCACCAGGGTTTCTCGCAACGCATTGTCTCCGCACGATCGAGAGCGACGATGACGCGAGAGTCGGGCTCGGCTTCGAACCACGACCTGGCCGGGAGCTCGTCGATGTCAGGGGGGTCTTGTGGATTGACTCCATAACCGAGGAACCCGAGGAAGTGGATTTCCAATACACTTCGTTACGTCCGTTCCTGCGCCGGCACCTGCTGCCGCCATTGAAGGCCGACATACTCTACCGCATTCTTCAGGGCCGCTACCCGGAGACGAAGTTCCATGCGATCGAGCTCGACGAGTCCGAATTTGGCGGAGTGCTCTATTTCGAACACATTCCCGGCGATCGATGGCTGATCCGAGAGTGGACGATTCGCTCGCCCATTCTCTACTATCGCACTCGGAGCCAGCTCGACCGGCAAACCGTTTGGCCTTTTGCCTCTCCACTCACGACAAGCGGCGCGGTCTTAGCGATTGTTCCCCCATAGGCGGCGCGACCGGAGTTGCGGTCAGCCAATCCCGGCGGAGAGACTGGAACTCGTGCGCGACTCCGAGTCAGAAGCCTCCAGCTGAGACGCTGCGGGCCAGCGTACGGAATTCACGCGCCGGCCCGCCGGCTGCGCTATAGCCCTCCCCTAAGCTAAACGGGGGGGTTAGGGGCGCTCTTGGTACGAGAGACCTTGGCTACGCAGTTGGGAAGCCAGCGGGGCAACGCCTTCTGCCCCGTCCGCGTTCCCGGAGCCGACGGCTCGCTGCAGGACTTCCTGGATGTTGAGACCCAGCACCGACGCGAGCTCCTCGAGCGTCTCGTAGGCGCTGCTCACGCGCTGGTTCAGGTCTCGCCCTTGCCCCCGCCCCGCACGACGACGCGGTCGATGTCCACGTCCTTCACGGCACCGCCGGCGATCTCGATGAGTTCGGGAAGCTTCTTGGCCATGAACCGGCGGCGTTATCTCCGAGCGGCGAGTCGACTGGTACGATATCTCCGCGTACGACTGACCTATGCGGGCGGAAGCTCGGCGGCTGAGGCCTCGCCCGCGTCCGCGTCGCCCGAGCCCACCGCCCGCTCGAGGACCTTCTGGATGTCGAGGCCCAGCACCGACGCCAGCCCCTCCATCGTCCCGTAGGCCCCCCGCACCCGCTGGTTGAGGGCGTTGGACACCCCTTCGCCCTGGCCCCCGTCCATGACGACCACCCGGTCGATGTCCACGCCCTTCACGGCGCCGACGGCGATCTCGAGCAGTTCGGGGAGCTTCTCGGCCATGAACACGGCGAACGCCGTGTCGCCGCCCGTCTGGACCTCCGCGTAGAGCCGCCTCAGCACCTCGACCTGGGCCTTTCCGCGCTCCAGGATCGGGGCCGCCTCGGCCTCGGCGCGGGCGAACGCCGCCTGCCTCTCCGCCTTGGCGGGCTCGATCACGTCGGCCCGCAGGCGCTGTTCCTCGCGCTCGACGCGCTTCATCTCGAGGACCTTCTCGGCCTCGACCTCGGCCTCCTGCGCCTTCACGCGCGCGATCTTCTCGGCCGTCTCGCCCTCGCGGTCCAGTTCCGCCTGGCGCACGCGCAACTCGTTCTGGGCCTCGGCGACCTTGATCGAGGCGGCGGCCTCCCGCACTTCGGCGCGCCGCCTCGCCTCGGCCTGGGCCTCCCGCGTGTCCGCCTCCGCCTGGGCCTCCGCGATCTCCGCGGCCCGGATCGCCTCGGCCGACTTTTCTCGCCCGATCGCCTCGAGGTAGCCGCGTTCGTCGCTCACGTTCTGGATCTTGAGCACGTCGAGGTGGAAGCCCAGCGACGCGAGGTCCTCCCCCGCGTCCTCCGCCAGGGCCTTGGCGAACCCCAGCCGGTCCTCGTTCACGGCTTCCGGCGTGAGCGTGGCGAGCACGCCGCGCAGGTTGCCGGTGAGGGTGTCCTGGGCCAGTTCACGGACCTCCGTCTCCGTCTTCCCCAGCAGGCGCTCCACCGCGTTGTTGAACACCCACTCGGGCTCCGAGGCGATCTTCACGTTCGCGATCGCCTCGACGTTGAGCGGGATGTTCCCCTTCGAGAACGCGTTGGTGACGGAGACATCGATGGGGATGGTCTCGAGGTTCATGTGCTGGACGGCTTCGATGATCGGGATCCGGAGGGTGCGCCCGCCCGACATCGAGCGGTAGCCGACGGCCTGGCCGTCGGTCAGCATGCGGTTCCGGCCCGTGATCACGGCGGCGCGGTTGGGGGGGACGATCACGATCAGGCTCTTGATGGTGATGATCGCCACGAGTACGACGACGATGAAGACGGCCGCCACGACGACGGGGGCGGCCAGGGAACTCAGGAACTCACCCATCTCAACCTCTTTTCTGTCGACCCGACTCGGGCCGGATTCAGTCCTCGATCAGCTTCATGTCCACGGGCACGACGGTCGCGATGCCGTCCGCCATGCCGACCACGACGACCGACTGGCCGGAGCCGAGCGGCCCGTCGTCCGGACCCGTGGAATCCAGGCGGGCCCGAACGCTGTACCGGCGCTCGCCCCGCAACACGTTCACCGTACCCGCGCTCTCCGGCCCTATTCCCGGTTGTTGAGGACTCCGCGGGGCGAGTGCGTCTCCGTTCCACGCCGAGCAACCTACTCCGCCCGCCCGAAGCCCACCAAGCCGTGACGTCCGACGGTGCTCCATCGGCCACGAAACCTTCAGGGATCGACGCCTTGCCGACCCGACGCGCTGTATCACCAACGGGCGTCCACGACGCCAATTGGCAGGTGGGGAGGGAAACTCTACCTTCCATGTGTGATGTCTCCATGTCCGTTTGCTCTCTTGCCAGGAGGCTACTTCACTCATGAATCACCGCACGCCTCCTCGTAAGTCGATGCAATTCCCTGTCGTACTTCCGGTCGCGGTCGCGGCGAGTGTGTTCGGTGCGAGTGGCTGCCGGCAACAAGATCGAGAGGAACCGGAGCCACTGCAGCAAGCCAATGTTGCCACAATTGCCGTTGCCAGCGGTGACCATATCCTACGGACGGAAGCCCCGCTTGCCGTGCCAGATACAACGGCCGGTAGCGATTGGCTAAGCATCACTACCGACCTTAGATATGATATCGATCTCGGGGTGCTGTTCCTGATGGATATGTTCAACGCTTCTCTGGTCGAAATAGATACTTTGGGCTCACTCCTCAACATGTATGGCGGCACGAAGGGTCGAGGCCCGGCGGAAATCGGCGAGCTTGCTGATTTCGCCTTTTCGCCCGAGTGGGTCCTGCTGCTCGATCGTCCTAACCGGAAAGTGATGGTGTATCCAAGGCGAAAGCCCATGCTGGACGTGTTCCCACTGTCGAGTGTGTATCGAAGTATCACCCTCAGAGAAGACGGGATCATCCTGTTGGCACCGGGCGCGGACTCCTCTGCCGTGGATCTATATACGTTTGCGGGTGAACGTGTGGGCGGCATCGGCAGGACCGAGGACCTACCCGTCCGCTGTCAATCCACGGATGACTGTGTCCGGGAGAAACGTCTATGCATGGGCTGTAAGGTGCGGGAAGCGGGCGGGGTTATCTACATCCACAACGAAGAAGACAACATGGCCACGGTCCTGGACGGCGCCGGCGGGGCGGAGTTGATCGATCTGCAGGAACGGATCCCGCAACTCGGCCAGTGGGTCCTGATGGATGAGCCTTACATGAGGGCAGCACAGGACGCCGCCCGTGAACGCAGTCCAGCCGGAGTGGTGTCAGTTGTATTCAAACGGTATCTTACCAATGTCCACGCGCTGGCAGATGGGCGAGTGGCGTTCTCCGTGAACCCCGCGAGACCGATCTACAGCCGCACGGGCTACCAGTATTGGCTGGTCGATCTGGAAACATTCAACGTCGAAACGATCATGTTTACGAATCCCGCGCAGGGACGGCTCGCTACCGGCTGGCCCACGGTCTATGCGGTGAATCGTGACGATTACGGTATTTACCGGCTGGCATCAGGAGGGAATCGGCGGTGATTCCTTCGGAGCGGTGGGCGGGCGGCACCGGAGGTCATTCCTCGAGCAGCTTCATGTCCACGGGCACGACGGTCGCGATGCCGTCCGCCATGCCGACCACGACGACCGACTGGCCGGGGCCCAGCGGCCCGTCGTCCGAACTCGTGGAATCCAGGCGGGCCCGAACGCTGTAGCGCCGCTCGCCCCGCAACACGTTCACCGTACCCGCGCTGTCCGGCGCTATTTCCATCGACACCTCTCCGGTCAGCCCGACGAACGACCGCGCGCCGAGCGCCGTGCCGGAATCCGAGCGCTTGAGATAGCGGAACACGGTGCTGATGATGGCGCCGGAGGCCAGCCCGGTGACGCCGGCTACGACGGCCGTCAGCCCGGCACTCGAGCCCCCCCAGATGGCGTGCAGGAGCGCGCCCGTCGCCCCGAAGCCGAACATCGCGTACACGATCGTGCGCAGCGAGAGGAGCCTCGCCACGTCGGCCCCGCCCCCCGCGTCGATCTCCCCGTCGACATCGACATCCAGATCGATGTCCATCCCGTCCAGGAAGTCGCCGAACACGGACAGCGCCAGGAAGCCGCCGCCCACGAGAACACAGAAGATGTATGCCGAGAGCATGAACCGATCTCCGTTCTGCAGGATCCGGGGAGTCGAAACCTACCGGCCCGTGGGAAGCCGGCAAACCGACGCCATCCGCGCCTTCGCGACCCCCGGCCCCGCTGCTTCATGGGTCCGGAATCGCGGCAGCCGACGAGGCCCTGCGCGCCTGTCACCGAAATCGCCTGGAATCGAAGCGTCCCGGGACGCCTGCCGGACCCGACTCTCCGAAGTTCGTAACCCCTTACGGTAGTTCATATTGCTGTCGATAGGCACGAAGGCCTCCGAGGGGGAGTGCGAAGCGTGGGGATCGCTTCACCGTAATGTCTTGCCGATTCGAGACATCTAATTTGGAGGTAGCTCGCGATCCGGTCGCGTTGCAGTCCTGCCCGGCAACTGAGGGGAGCCAAACATGAGTGAGATCACGGTGACCGATGTCGCACTCGAAGATCTTCATCTCAAGGACGTGCGACTGGAACTGAGGAATCCCGTCATGCAGAGACCGTACCTGACCATGGAGTTCGCGCTGGGGGTACACGATAAAGATGATTTCCTCGTAGCACTGGATGCACATGTGCAACGCGAGCGATTCACGGACATCACGGTGGACCTGAACCGGAGGACGATCGCGATCGGCAGTGAGCGTTGCGGCGTCGAGGAGGGAACGCTCAGGCATTTCCAGGAGATGGCGTACAACCTTCTGCAGCGCTTCAAGCCCTAGCGCGCTCTCGCTGCGATCCGTCGTCAACGCCGCAGTTCTTCGAAGGTCGCGTTCTGGATCGCGTAGGAGCGCCAGTCCTCGTGGTCGAAGTGCCACCACTCCGCCTCGTACACCGTGAACCCCTCGGCCTCCATCGTCCGCCGCAGCAGTTCCCGCAGCCAGCGCTGCCGGGAGGTCCCGCCGGGATAGTTCGGGAACGAGCGCGGGGAGAACTCGTCGTACGTGCCCACCATGTCGACGGGCTCGCCGGTCGCGAGGTCGAACAGGTTGAGGTCGATCGCCGAGCCCCGGTTGTGCCGCGATCCGCTGGCGGGGTCCGCCACGAAGATCTTGTCGGACTCGGGGGTCGCGTCCCAGAACATCTTCGTCACGTACCAGGGCCGGTATCCATCGTGGAGCAGGAGCCCGTACCCGTCCTCGGCGAGCGCGCGGTGCGCCCGGGCGACGGCCTCGGCGGCGGGGCGCTGCAGGAAGACGCGCGGCTCGTCGTAGAAGACGGACGACATGAAGTTGTTCGTCGTCGCGTAGCGGACGTCGAGGCGGATGCCGGGTTCCAGGGACGTGACCTCGACGAGTTCGGACTCCCGGAACGAGCCCGTTTCGGTGGGCGGTGAGGCGGCCTGGGCTTCGGCCCGCAGATCCTCGACGGGCCGCACGGGATCGATCCGGAAGGTGCCCCCCGCCTCGGTCCCCACCTCTCGGCGCGCGAAACGGACGGAGGCGGCCTCGACCGCGATGGCCCGGCCCTCGGCGTCCCGCGTGAAGGCGAGTCGTTCCCCGTGGTACAGCCCCCGGTCGGGGAAGGCGAACACGTCCCTCGACACCTCTTCGAGCGGATAGAGGAAGAACCATTCGATGGGGTCGGTGCCGAGGAGCGGCGCCTCGGGGAGCGGCCCGCCCGCCTTCGCCGCGAGCATCAACTCGAGCGCGGCGTCCGCCACGCGTCCCGTCACCGTGTTCGTTCCGTCGACCGCGGAGACCGCCACCACCCCGATCCCGGACTCGGGCAGGAAGGCGAGTTGCGTCGAGAAGCCGTAGATCGCCCCGCCGTGGCCGAGCCGGCGCTGACCGGCGCGCTCCTGGACCGCGAACCCGAGGCCGTAGCCGCTCGTCGCCCCCTCCGGCGCGAACTGCGGGGCCCACATGGATTCGAGCGTCTCGGGCTGGAGGATCCGGCCGTTCTCGCCCTCGCCCCCGCGGAAGAGCGCGGACATGAAGCGGGACAGGTCGAGCACGGTCGAGTACATGCTGCCGGCCGGGGACATCCCCAGTTCGAAGGTGGGTGCGTCGAACAGACCGCGGTCGAAGCCCCACATGTACGCCCTGGCGAGGTCGTCGACGACCTCCGGCTCGGGCGTGAAGGCGCTGCTCGTCATCGCGAGCGGCTCCAGGACGGCGCGGCGCACGTAGTCGGCGAACGGCTCGCCCCTCGTGACCTCGAGGGTGTAGCCGACGACCGCGATCCCGGCGTTGGAGTACTTGGTGCGCGCCGTCGGCGGGTAGATCTGCGGCGTCCCGTTCAGGCTCGCGACGGTGGCGGCGAGGTCGGTGCCGGTGTCGTCGAAGTAGTGGCCGGCGGGGGGCTCCCGGATGAGCCCGGAGCGGTGCGACATGAGCTGGCGCAGCGTGATCCCGGTGCCGGTCGGGTTCTCAGGCGCGAAGTCGGGCACGTAGTCCCTGACCGGCACGTCGAGATCGAGTTCGCCTCGCTCGACGAGCTGCATGACCGCGATGTCGGTGAACAGCTTGGACACGGAGCCCACCCGGTACACGGTCTCCGCCGAGGCGGGGATGCCGCGCTCGGGATCCTGCGCCCCGAAGCCGTCCGCCCACACCACGTCGTCCCGGTCCACGAGCGCGATGGAGAACGCCTCGAGCCCCTTCTGCTCGCGCTCCCGCTCGACCATCGAGCTGAGCGCCGCGGCGACCTCGGCGTAGTCCGCCCGCGGTTCAACGGTGACGCCGGCTCCGGAGTCCGCGGAGCCGGCCCCCCCGGCATCGGGTGCGCACGCGGCGGCAGCGGCGAGCACGGCTGACACGAGCCCCCGCTGGAGGCGGGTGCGGCCCCCGGAGGAAGTACCGAACCGCGATCGGGCGGACCGGTCGCCGCCGGTGACGAGGCCGAAGATGTACCTGGTGATCATCCGCCGACTCTCTCTCTCTCGGGACCCCGTCCGCGTGCGAACGGGTGGGGTGCGAGTGGTCGTGCCCGTTCCGCGAGCACGCCGCGCCAGGCGTGGAGGCGGAAGTCATGCGCCAGCGATTCGAGTGCATGGAGGGATTCGGGTCCCTGCCCCCCGGCGAGGAGCCTGATCCAGCGCCGCACCAGCGCGCCCGCCTGAAGTTCGCCGACCTCGCGCTCGGAAGGCATCCGGAGGGGGGCGTGGTCGAGGTCGATGGTGCTCCACTCCGGGCCGCTCCGGGCGCCGAAGGTCGCGATCAGAGCGGCGAGGATCCGCGGAGGCCAGTCCCCGAAGCCCGCCGACACGACGGGCGCGGCGAGGAACCGGACGAGGTGCGCGACCCTGGCGGACCGTCCTCCCTCGACGAACGCTACGACGACCCGGCCGTAGCTCTCCGGCCGCAGGGCCAGCCCGGCCCCCAGCCACGCGGCCCGCTGCGCCTGGTCCATGCCGCGGCCCCCCCGGGCGGGGTCCGTCCTGCGGCGGACCCCGTCCTCCAGCTCCGCGCCCGGCAGGTACCGGACCGCGGCCCAGAGCACGCAGCACAGCGCCGATACCTGGGGGCTCGTGCAGCGGCGTGGGAAGGCTCTCAGCAGCGGCTCGGCCACCCTCGGCGCCACCTCCGCATATCGGTCGTCATGGGTCATCTCGTACAGATGGCGGGTCGCTCGCGCGCGGCGGCGGATGCGCGACCGGGAGACCGTTTCCAGCGCCCGCGCGACGATGTCGGGCCGCCGCCCGAGAAGGCCGAGGTACCACGCGGGGTCCTCATCCGTGGCGGCCCCGGGCGCGAGCAGATGGAAGGCGACCGCGCGCAGCAGTCCTTCCTCATCGAGGACCGCCGGAAGATCTTCTCCCGCGCGGTCCCGTTCGTTCATCCCGGCGAGCACGGGCAGGGTGAGCATCGACCACTCATCCGTCTCATCGAAGCGGACGATCTCGGCCAGGGTCGGGAGCTCGCTTCTCGTCACGCTCCCGCGCAGCGCCGCGAGCGCCGCCCCGACGAGCGCTTCATCCGAGTCGAGATCCCTCGTGAGGCGGGCCGCCGGGTCCTCGCCGGGCGCGGGCACGCTCTCGCCCCAGTAGGCCCGCGCGAAGTGATGCAGGAGGAAACCGGTACAATTTCCGCCCAGCAGTGCGTCCCTCTGCCGGCGGAGTTCCGCGACATAGTCCTCCCGCTCGGCGGTGGCCCATCTCCCCGCCGGGTCGATGCGGGCCTCGGTCGCGACGCCGGCGTCCACTTCCGCGCGGGCCGCGGGATGCTGCGGGGCCACGGGATCCTGCCGGGTCTCGGCCGTCCCGCCGTACGCCGACAGGGGTTCCCGCACGCCTCCGGGATCGGGCTCGAGCCAGTGCTCGGCGGGCTCCGAGAGGAACTCGCGGAGCGACGCACGACGCACGGAGTCGTCCGTGTACCCGGTGGCGGGGGGGGCCGGTAGCAGGGGCGCGCCAGCCGCACCGGAACCGTGGACCAGGAGGGCGCGGGCGTCGCCGACCCGTCGCCGGAAGGCCTTCAGTCCGCCCGCGAACCCGGGGCGCGCCCCGCTCTTGACCTCGATCGCGAGCACGTGCGGCCCCCGTGACAGGACGAAGTCGACTTCGCGAGAACGCTCGTCCCGCCAGTAGCGCACCTCCCCCCAGCGGTGCGTGTTGAGGAGGTGGGCGCCCACGGCGCTCTCGGTGAGGCGCCCCCAGAACGTCCGATCGGCTCTGGCTCCGTCGAAATCATAGTCCGTCGACGCGGTCATGAGCGCGGTGTTGAGGACGTTCAGCCTGGGGCTCGAGGCGCGCCCGAAGTGGGGTTCCTTCGTGTACCGGGACAGCCCCGCCACGAGACCCGCGTCGGACAGCAGGTCGAGGTAGTGGGCCAGCGTCGCCGTGTTACCGGCATCCTGCAGCTGCCCCAGCATCTTGTTGAGCGACAGGATGCGCCCGGAATAGTGCGGCACCAGATCCAGCAGGCGCCGCATGAGCGCCGGCTTGTCGACGCGGGTCAGCGCCACGATGTCGCGGTCGACGCTGGGCGCCACGATCCCGTCCCGGATGAACCGCCGCCACGCTTCGACATCGCCCATGAGCGGTGCCGCGCCGGGATATCCTCCGAAGAACAGGTACTGCTCCAGCGTGACGCCGAAGGCCGCGGCCATCTCGGCGAACGACCAGTGCCGGACGGGGAAGGGGAGGAACCGGCCGGTGAGGCTCTCGTGCATGCCGGTGAGAATCGTCCAGGGCGCGGACCCCGCCACGATCACCCTGGGCGTGTCGTCCTCCCGCTCCCGCCACCCGGCGCTCCAGCGGTCGCGGTCCCACAGTCCCTTGAGCGCGCGCGACCAGCCTTCGACGTACTGGATCTCGTCCAGCGCGAGGACGAACCCGCCCGCACTGCGCCGGGCCTCGTCCCTCGCCTTGTTCCAGACCCGGACGAGCCACGCGGTGTCGCGGATCCGGCCCAGCCGAATGGGGAAGGGTTCCGCCGCGCCGGGCCTGAGGAGGGCACCCTCCGCCTCGGGGTTGTCGACGCCCACGTAGAGGCTCGGGGTTCCGTCGCGCGCCAGCCGCCGCAACGCCTGGCGAATCATGGTCGTCTTCCCCACCTGCCGCGGCCCGGTGACCCCGAGGATCAGCCGGGAGCCGTGCCGGGTCAGGTCGTCGACGAGCCGCGCCACCAACGGACGCTCGAATTCGCTCACCGTGCGATGGTAACTCACTGCGTAAAAGCTCGCAATGAGACGCCAGGCCGAGCGTCGCGGGCCCTCGCACGGGCGTTGAGACGGCGTTGACGCCTCCGGGCAACCTGTCGTGTGAACCTCGGGAGGCGGAGGACGGAGGGCCCGTCCCGGAGGGTCGCGTCCGGCTTCGGCTGCGGCCGCGATCCGGCCTTCCCGGTCGGAAGAAAGGGAAGATCATGAGAAAGCGACGATGGGTGTTGCTGGGCTTCAACCTCCTGCTCGGCACCGCCATCCTGGCCCAACCCGGCCAGGCGGCGTCGGCGTCGGCGTCGGCGTGCCACTCCGGCGACTGCCTGTGCGAATGTGTGCAGGAATGGGGCGAATGCGTCGTGAACGGTGGCTGGGACTGTAACATCCGGTTCTCTCGGTGCATCAACAACAAGTGTATCCCCGTCTAGGGGCGCGCGCCGTCCCGGGCGTGCGAGAAGGGAGGCGAGAACCGCGACGCCGTGTACGCCATCCCCGGGTTCTCCTCGCGTCATTGGTGCTACTGGTGGCGTGTGTGGCGTGTCTGGGTGGGCGTCCCGACCGCGGGGGTTCGGCCCCGACCGAAGCGGACCCCGCGCCCCTGCGCGCGGGGTTGCCGCGGTTGAGTCTGGGAAGCTGGACCGGAGACGGGCACACGGACTTCCACGATGTCGTGGGCGCCATCCTGGACCGGCGGGCCGGAATTCTGGTGGTGGCGAACGGCGGCGACGCGACGATTCGTACCTTTGGCCTCGATGGGGGGTGGCGCCGCACGCGCGGCGGGACGGGAGGCGGCCCGCGGGAGTTCGGGGACCTGACGGCGCTGTTCGGATACCGGGGCGATTCCCTCGTCGCCTTCGATGAGCGACGGGACGAGGCGTCCGTGTGGTCGTACGCCGATGGGGACGTGCGTCGGATTGCGGTTCCGAGTTTTGCCGGGGACAGTCTGCGGTACCCGAAGTTGAACGGTGCCCTGGCGGACGGGCGACTCGTGTGGACGGCGGAGAAGCCGTACCGCCAGCCGGACGAGGTCGGCGACTCGCATCCGGACACGATGCTCATCTTCCTGACGTCGCCCGGGGGAGGGGGGGTCGACCCGATCGCCGAGACCCTGGGCAGGCGGTACTTCAGCTACGCAGCCTCGATCCACCAGCAGGGGAGGGCTCCGTTCTCGCCGGAGGAGTTCGTGCTCCCTCGGGACTCGGTCATCCACTTCGGGTCGACGGAGCGGCCTCGGGTCGAGCGCGCGTCGGGTACGGGGACCCCTCTGGAACCGATCATGTTCTCCCTCCCTCCGCTCCCGGTGACCGGCGCCCATCGAGCGTGGGAGATCGCGGGGCGTCGCCGAGTGCTGAACCGCCGCCCCCTGCCGCCCTCGCTGCTGGAAGGTCAGACGGCGGTCCTGGACATCCTGCCCTTTCCCGACTCCTTCCCGGTCCTCGGAGCTGTGGTTGCCGGGCACGACGGACGCGTCTGGGTGAGGGGCTACCGGCCGCCGGAAACGGACTCCACGCGTGTTCGGGAGGAACCGTCCGTGTGGAGCGTGTACGCGGGACCGGGCCGCCGAGGCCGGGACATCGAGTTCCCCCCGGGGTTCGACCTGATGTGGGCCGATGAACTGGAGGCGGTCGGTATCGTGCGAGACGAGTTCGACGTGGAGCAGGTCCTGATCGTGCCGCTCCCGGCGGCGGCTCGGGATAGGCGAGAGCCATGAAGCGGCCCGGGATCCAGGACATCGGACTCGGGGTGTGCTTCCTCCTCCTGGCCATCATCGCGTTCCGGCCTTCGGGGGTGCTGGGCAGCCGCCTCCGGGCGTGGAACGCCGAGCGGCAGGTGCTCGCGCTCTATCGCGCGGAGTGGGAGGAGGCCGCTGCCGGCCGGAGAAGTACGCTCGGGAGCGGCGACGCGCCCGTGATCTTCGAGTTCAGCGACTACGAGTGCCCCTTCTGCCGGGCTTCGCACCAGACCGTGAGCGCGTGGGCGACCGCCGGCCGTGCGACGGTCGTGTTGGTGCACGTCCCGCTCTCGGACCGCTCGAGGGAGGCGGCCCGGGCGGCCATCTGCGCGGAGGAAGGAGAAGCGTTCTCGCGCATGCACGACTACCTGATGACGAACGAGGACTGGAACGCCTCGGAGGTGGACTGGGCGGCCGTCGCCGGGGCGGCCGGAGTTCCCGCGGGAACGCGTTTCGCCCGCTGTCTGGAGTCGTCGGCGACGGCGGCGCGGCTGGCCCGGGACTCCGCGCTCGCCGTCCGCTGGCGCGTCACCGGAACCCCGACCTTCGCGTCGGAGCACGCGAGGATCGTCGGACAGGCTTCGGAGGCCGACCTCGAGAACCTGCTCGGCCGGTAGCCCCGCCGACATCCCTGTTGAGCCTGGCGAGGCCGTTGAGACTGCGTTGACGCGCGGGGCCACCATGGAGCGGACCTCGGGGGGCAGGGGACGGAGGGACCGTGCGCCGCCGCCCGAATCGAAGAGGGGGAGGACGATGATGAAGCGACGCTGGGCACTCCTGGGTTTCAATCTCCTGCTGGCCACCGTCATCCTTGTGCAGCCCGGCCAGGCGGCGTCCACATGCGACTACAACGCATGCACATGCGCATGCCTGGAGGTGTGGGATGAGTGCTTCGACAGCCGGGGCGAGAACTGCCACCGAAAATACAACAAGTGTATGAAGAAGACGAAGTGCAAGCCGGACATCGATATCGGGTGAGGAGCCACACGGCGAGGGGCGTGGCCGTCGTGCCGGCGGCCGCGATCCTCGGCTCCCTCGCGGCCTGCGGCGAGCCGCCGGTCGAGTGGCCGGAGTCGAGTCCGTTTCCCACCGAGGTGATTCAGTTCGGCATGACGTTTGCCGATCTCCGCATCGCGCGTCCCGACATCGTGATCGATCCGGACGAAGGTTCGATCGAGGATGCCTACTACGGCAATTGGCTGCACTACGGCTTCACCTCGTGGGGTGCGAACGGTCCGGTCCCGCGGTCGAGGCTGGTCTATGTCGACCTCGTCCAGACCGACCTGACCCGGGAGAGGGCAGAAAGCTGGTGGTCCTCAAGGGTCGCCGACCTGTCCGTGGATCTTGGCGTGGAGCCCCGCTGCTCGACGATGGAAAACGGACGCCTCACCTGGCGGCGCGCGACGCTGCGGCCCCTGGATTCACCGCTCGCCGCCGCCGTCGAAATGCACGTCATGGCCGACGCGCCGGGATCCGCTACCGCGGAGCTGACCACGCGGATGTGGCTCCCCGAATACGCGACCCCGCTTGCCGACGCCACGGACCCGCCCGCAGGGGGGAATCAGCTGCCCCGCTGGGAGCCTTGCGTCGTCGACGCCGAACGTGGCCGGCTTGTCGGCCCGTCGGCAGGCGGCCCCAACGGTCAATGATCCTTGCAAATCACCTACTACGATCCATGAATTGCAAGGATGTCGAGTTCCCCAGGCAAGCCGGGGAGAGGACGCGGCCAGCGCGGGAGCCGTAGCTGTGCCCACCATCCGGACGCGCCCGGCGATAGCACTCCTCGGCGGGAATCATCGACCCGTGCACACCAGTTGATATGCGTACCGGTACGCGGCACATTCCCCGTATCGTGATCCGGAACTATTTCGCCACCGGGGGCTATGGCCATGCACGATCCGCCCCATCCCGGGCTCAGCATCAGGGAAAACTGTCTGGACCCGCTCGGTCTGAGCGTCACCGAGGCCGCGCAGCAGCTGGGTGTGGCCCGGCACACACTTTCGCGCGTGCTCAACGGTCGGGCGGGGATTTCGCCGGAAATGGCCCTTCGGCTGGAAGAAATGGGGTGGTCCACCGCCGACTTCTGGTTGCGACGACAGACCCTGTACGATCTGGCGCAGGCTCGTCGAGCCTGGGAGCAGAGAGAGGAGAGGACCCTGGTATGAGCTTCGCATCCTGCCGCTTGAGCCTCGTGGCGATCCTGGTCGTGACCGCGCCGGTTCGGGCGCAGGAGGTCGTGCCCATCTCTACGGATTACCCGCAGTGCACCGTCATGCTGGAGGAGGTGCTCAGCCTCGGAGAGATTGACGATCCCGGCACCATCGGACTCCCGACATGGATCACGCGGCTCGAGTCCGGGGACTTCGTCCTCGCCACCCCCGAGAACGGCGCGGAGATGATGGTCTACGACGCCGAGGGCCGTTACCGGGAGAGCTTCGGCCGGAGCGGGGAGGGTCCGGGCGAGTTCGTCGACCCCGGCATGGGCAGGCTTCGCCCCTCGCCCGACGGAGGCGTGCTGATTCTGGATCCCATGACGCGGCGGATCACGAGCCTGTCAGCCACCCGGGAGCTGCTGGGGGCGACACAGATCGGCGACATGATGGGGATGAACTTTCTCCCCGCGGCTTCCGGGTCGGGCTTCATCGTCGGGGGCTGGGGCGGCTCGGCCGACGGGACTCCGGGTGGCGTCACGAGGATGATCGACGCGGAGGGCGTGACGCTCGCGGAGACCGACGCCGTGCCTCGCGAGCGATGGCTGCAGCAGTTTTTCTTCTTCCCCATGACGACCGATGGGGAGGGCAGAGTGTGGCGGGCGCGGCCGACCGAATACGTCGTGGAAGCGTGGGATCCCGAGGACTCGACGGTGCACATCAGGCTGGAGGGATCGCCCGACTGGTTCACCCCCGGTCCGCCGCAGCCGGGCTACCCGCTCGAGGCGCCCGGTCCATCGGTCATCGGGAGCTTGGCGTACGACGAGGGGCTGCTGTGGATCGCGACCTCGGTGGCCGACAGCGAATGGGCGCAGCTCTCCGGTTGGAGCGTGGACGACGGAGACCTGGATGGCAACAAGCTCATGGACACGGTCATCGAGGTGGTCGACCCGGCCACGGGCGCGCTCGTCGCCCGCGCCGTGCACGACGAGTTCCTCTGGAGGACCGGTGACGGGGCCTTCCTGTACGGCCTCCGTCGGGATGGCCTGATTCCACAGGTCGTACTCTATTCTCCCTCATTCGAGGGCGAGGAGTGCCCGTCACCCGGCGCCTCATCCGGATAGACATGGCAGGGACGGGGAACCAGCTCTCCCGTCGTGCCAGCGGGGACGGCGAGCTGGGCTACTGTCTACTACTTGGGTTGCGTTCGCCCACCTGCTCTCGAACCTGGTGGCGCACGCCCAGGACGGTCATCGGCGTCTGCTGATCGCTCACCCTGGTGACCCATGTTGCGTAAGGCCAGGTCCAGCCCGTCGCGATAGAAGTCCTCCGCGATCAGCCGGGCGATGCAGCCAGCCCGAGAGCCGTCAAACGACCGGCCCACGTCGACCTCGGCGATCGGGGGGCCGTGGGTCGGCGCGATCCAGGCCGCGAGTTGTGACCCCGTTGAGCCCGACCTGCAAGGTGTGGTTCATATGGACGTTTGGGCGTTCTCGAACGAGTAGCCTGTATACGTAACGGTATGACCGGCCATAGCGCGAACTGGATCATCGCGGGACCAACGTGGCCGCGGTCGCGCCGAATCAGCATACTTCGCCGGTAGGTGGCGTCGCGGTCGGCAGATTCCGCGCCGCCGCTCGAAGTTGCCCGCACCGGAGGTGTACAATGACAACGCCTGCTTTCGGCACTGGAGAAGCCGATGTCTGGTTCGACGCCGACGCGTGGGGCTTCACACCGGGTCTGCGGCGCGCGAGCGTATCTTCGGGATGATGTCGCCGTGATGTCGCCGCGCTTCACCGATGCCGAACTCCGCAAAATCCTCTCACGGGGCGAGGGCCAGTTCGTGGAGTTCAAGTCAGCGTGGGACCGAAGCTCGGGAGATCCCACGGCACTTAAGCGGCGCGATGTTCGAGACAAGATCGCCGACTCCGTCGCGGCCTTCGCCAACGCCGATGGCGGTCTACTGCTGCTGGGCGTGGAGGATGACGGCGCGCCCAGCGGTCACGGTTACTCTGGCGGGGCGCTGGAGGATCTTCGGGCCGTTCCCGCCCGCCGCCTGCGTCCATCCGTCAGTTGCCGGACCGAACGGCTGACAATCGACGGCAAGCAGATTCTGGCGTTCCAAGTCCCCATCGCGGCCGAGGCGGTCATGATCGAAGGGAACGGTTTCCCCTACCGCGTGGGAGATCAGGTCTTACGCGAGCCGCAGGAGGTCATCAACGAACGGAAGCAGGCGTACCGGCGAGTCGGCTGCGAGCAACGGTATCGACCGGAAGCGAAGATTGAGCACCTGGACCTTGACCTGGCCGCTTCATTCCTGCGGAAGACACCGGTCGGAGAGAGGCCCGTCCTTGAGCTATTCGAGTACTACGGGCTGATCGAGAAGGACAGCCGTGGCTGGCGGATCACGACCGCCGCCCTGCTTCTCTTCGCTCGCCGTCCGGCGCTCAAGTGGCATCCAAGAGCGGGAATCCGGGTCTTCCGGGTGACAGGAACGGAACGTCTCCACGGGACGGAGAGAAACGTGACCCAGATCGGTCGTGCCGACCCGCCCCTTGCTCGCGCCGTAGAAGAGGGCAAGGTCATGGCTCGGAGCCAGGTACGTCGTTCCGAGACGCTGCGCGACCTCTTCTTCGAGGATACGCCGGAGTACCCTGATTTCGCGTGGCAGGAGGCCCTCGTGAACGCCGTCGCGCATCGTGACTACGAAGTGACGAGCCGCGAAACCGAAGTCTGGTTCTACGCGGATCGCGTTGAGATATCCAACCCAGGCGACCTCGTCCCGCCGGCCACCCTGGAGGCCCTACGCCAGGGACGCCCCATCCACGCGTCGCGCAACCCCATGCTGGTCCGTGTACTCGCTGACGCCGGAATCATGCGTGACGAAGGTGAGGGTGTGGCCCGCATCTTCGGCGAAATGAAGACACATTCTCTTGCCGTGCCCACTATAACCTCGGTCGACGGGCTGTTCACGATTACGCTGCACAACGATGGCCGCCACGAGGCATCGAACCGCGAATGACGTCGTTGCACGGAGTCGATCGGCCATTCTCGGAGGACGGCCGTCGCCATCCCCGCCTTGAATTGCCCCGCGCGCCCTACTGACTCCTCGCCCGGGACTTCAGGATCTCCATGCTTTGCTTGACGAGTGCTTCGTATCGCCCAAGGAGATGACGATTGCGGCGAAGCGCCTTCCGGCCGTCGCGTGCCAGCAGATAGTTCTTGATGCAGTCATCGCGGTACGTTTGATTCCCAATCCTCTCTTCCAGCAGGTCCGCGAGGCTTCCCCCTTCACCGATGTACCCCTCCAGCAACTCCAGTTCGGACACGGCCATTGCCTGCAAAGGGCGAGCTTTCCGGTGGGTTAGCGCGTCTCGTCGAGTGATTTCCTCTTCGATGAGCTGGTAGAAGAAGGGTGTGATAGGAAGCGTGTCCAAGGTGACGACCAGCGGCAGATAGCGGGACACGCGATCGGGTTGGATCACATGCTCGAGACGCCCGGCTTCAATCGCTGCGATGGTGTTGGAGAACTGCTGTGCGGCCCTTCCGAAGATATGACCGAGCTTCCGTTGCAAGGTGTCGAAATCACCCTGCGCCCTTACCGCGTACGGGAAGAGCGTCGCTTTGCTCTCGACCAGAACGACGGAGTCGCCGTAGAGGATCGCCCCGTCACAGGCCTTCCCTCGGCCCACGAACTGCCTCAAGTCGGCTTCGCCGATGTAGCGCCGCGCCTCCGGCGGGAACACACGGCCAAGAAGCTCCTCGACATAGTCTTCGAATATACGGCCCGCGAAGGTCAGGTATCGATCTGCTTCGGGGCTCTTGGAAGGACTAAGAAATACGTGGTGAAGTCCCGTCGTCAGCTTCCAGCGGAGAAGCCGAACCGAAGGGCAATACAGGCGTCCCTCCAGCCTCACCAGGGGTGTGGCGGCCAGGGGAAAGGGATCGTACGGGCGCAGGTTGCCCGGGCCGATTCTGCGGGTCTCAAGTTCGGTCTTGGCGGCCTTCGCGCCGACCGAGAGGAAATCCGACAAGGCCTCCATCTCGCGGTTCTTCAGACCGAAGGACGAAGCGAACGCCTCCACGCTGAGCGGGCCGGGTGGCCGGTCTGCGCCGGGGTCCACGGTCCGCCACCTCGCCAGCAAGGCGATTCCCGTGGCAAGCGCAAGATCGGGGTCTAGTCCCGTGATCTCGCGAAAGCGACCGGGCAAGTCGACGCCACCGGGGGCATCCCGCAGTACCGGCTGATCCGTGAAGTAAAGCTCGTGCGCACGGGCTAGTGCGTGCGAAATGTCGTCGGAAGCGTTGAACAGCCCGTTGGTTAGCAGAAACCGCAGCCACGGGATCCGACCTTCAAGGGCATCGAAGTCGGCAGGCAGGTCGTCCGCGGTCTCGTCGTCGATGAGATCGCTGACCATGAGCAGCGACTCTCCAAGGGGTTGCAGAGACCGGACCTGCATCTGAGTTACGGGCGGGCAGACCAGCAGAGCGATCTTGGCGAGAGCCAGGATCTGGTGTTCACTGAAGAAAAGCGGGAGATCCGTGAGGCCTTCGCGCTTCATCCGATCCCACCACGCTTGAATGTCGCGCCCCATCTGGTCTGGTGACTGGAAGAGGGCCCCAATGATCCGGCGCTGTCCGGCAAGCGGCTCGTAGGAATTGAGTACGGCACTGACCCCACCGAGCCCGTTCAGTACCTGCCCGAGCCCGTACCCGGAGAGCCTCGCAGCGATGTC